>NZ_CP019420.1:5187315-5492451 GCF_001984215.1 Mycobacterium sp. MS1601 | reverse complement strand
CCGATTGTCAACGCTGAAACCGCGTTCGGCCAGCACCGTGGTCAGCAGACGATGAGCTCTGACCTCGTTCCAGGCCAGCTCCGGATCGGCGTGCAACTGCGTGCTGATACCGCGGACCAGGTCCCAGTTCTGTCCCAGGTGCCGCCGCGCCGCCGCCTTGGCCTCAGAGATCACCGGGCACCCCGAAGCTCGGTGCCGCCGACGGATCCAGGGCGCGCCGGACGTAGTCGTCGCGCTGGGGTGCCCACACCGTCCACAGCTGCGCGAGCGCCGCGTAGGGGTCCTCGGAGTAGTCCACCCGCAGGGTGGTTTCCGGCCAGGCGACCTCGCGGTAGACCAGCAGGCCGGCCGAGTAGACCGGCCCCTCCTCGCCACCCGCGGTCAGGGCCGCGTTCAGACCCGCCAGCAGTCGCGCCTCGAATTCAGCGGCACCGGAGCTCTCGTAGCCGCGGATCAGCTCGGTGATGGTGGCCGGACCAGCCAGCATGTTGCCCGCGGCCACCACCCCGTCGCCGGCCACGTGGTGATGGGTGCCCAGCGCACCGGCGCCGCTGAAGGCCGCGGTCCGCCCGGCGCGGTCCAGCACTGTCAGCTGCCGGTAGTCACGCAGGTGGTGGCCGTCGACCACGGCATCCAGTGCGGTCCGGGCGTCGTCACCGGCGGCCAGGCGATCCAGCAGCAGCCCGGACAGGCGCGGGTCGGTGACGTTCTGGGTGGCCGCGGCGCCGAGACCGGGGCGGATGCCCAGGCATCGGCTGGCCACCGCGGGAGACGAGGAGGCGATGGTCATGCCCAGCGCACCGGTGTCCCGGTCCAGCGCTGCCATCGAGAAGGTCATGAGGCCACCTGCCGCACCGCGATCGCGTCGATCTCGACGAGCCATTCGGGGCGGGCCAACGCGCTGACCACCAGGCCGGTGGAAACGGGGTACACACCTTTGAGCCATCGCCCCATCACCCGGTAGACGCTCTCGCGGTAACGCGGATCCACCAGGTACACGGTGACTTTCACGATGTCCTCGAGTCCGGAGCCGGCTTCGGCGAGCAGGGTGGCGATGTTGGCCATGGCCTGCTCGGCCTGGGCGGTGACGTCCCCGACCCCGACGCTGGCGGAGGTATCGAGGTCCTGACCGATCTGCCCCCGCAAGTAGATGGTGTCACCGGCGACGACGGCCTGGCACAGGTCGTTGTCGAGGTTCTGCTCGGGGTAGGTGTCCCTGGTGTTGAACGGACGGATACGGCGGTGGCTCACGCGGGCTCGGTCCCGTTCACCCGGTCCGAGAGCTCTGCGGCGGACTTCACCAGCGCCAGCGGCCCGTCGAAGTCGAAGTTGCGGTACACCGCCTGGTAGTGCGCGAAAGGTGGTGCCTGGGCGAACAACTGGAACGTCAGCCGGTGTCCGGCGTAGTCGCTGTTGAGCAGGTCGCGGGCGAAGGCCAGCAGTTTGCGCCGGTCGTCGGCCTGCCAGTCGTCGTTGATGGAGTAGAACTTCTCCAGCCACGGCGCCGCGCCGGGGATGCCGAAGGTGGCGGAGTCCGGGGTGATGCAGATCTGCCCGCCGCACAGTTCGCGGGCGGTGTGCATCATCTGGGGCAGCTGGGTCTGGGCCCACACCCGCCCGGCGTACAGCAGTGACTGGTTGGGCATCAGCAGCCCGCCCGGGCTGGTTTCGGCGGTGGCGATCGCCGCGGTCAGGTGCGCCTCGATGCCCTCCCGGTAGCAGGCCAGCGCCGCCAGCTTCTCCTGCACAGCCGGGTTCTGGTCCAGCCCGGTCTGTCGGACGTTGAACAGTGCGGCGCCGATCATCAGGTCGGCGAACCGGATCGAGCGGTGCACATACGGCAGTGCGCTGTAGCGGTGCAGGCAGCTGCGCACAAAAGTGGCCGCGCGGGTGTGGCGGTAGAACAGGATGTCGTCCCACGGGATCAGCACGTTGTCGAAAATCACCAGCGACTCGACCTCGTCGACGCGGTTGGACAGCGGATAGTCCGCCGCGTCGCGCCGGCCGGCAAAACCGGTGCGGCAGATGAACTTCAGGTTGGGGGCGTTGAGGTCGGCGATGAATCCGACGGCGTAGTCGGAGAGCTTGGCGTCACCCCAGTTGGCGATGGTGGGTTTGGTGTAGGCCTGGGTGGCGTAGGGGGCGGCGGTTTCGTACTTGGCGCCGCGCACGATGATGCCGTCGTCGGTCTCCTTGACCACGTGCAGCAGCATGTCGGGGTCCTGGTCCTGGGGACGCTTGGACCGGTCACCTTTGGGGTCGGTGTTGGCGGAGATGTGGAACGGGTCGCCGGTGGCGGCCTTGTGCACATGGCGGCGGATGTTCTCGGCGAACCGGGGGTCCACCTCGTTGAGCACGTCCTGGCCGTCGTAGAGCGCCCACATCTCGCCCACCGTCTCGTCGCCCACCCGGGTGACCACGCCGCGCACCTCGTCGAGCACGACGTCCACCGCTGCGCGCTTGTCGTGCCAGTCCTGTTGGGTCAGCGGCAGTTTGTTGGCCACCGCGTTGCGCTCACCGGTGTCGTCGACGTAGGTCATGACGTCCTGGGTGGCCGCCTCGTGCGCGAGGTCGTAGATCCGGGCCCGGATGTCGACGATCGGGGCGAACATCGGGTGCTTGGTGACATCGTGGACCTGCTCGCCGTCGATGTAGATCTCGCGGCCGGTGTTGATGGCCTCCTTGTACTGCTCTCCGGTGCGGATCATGCGGGGCGTCCTTTCGATCTGGTGTCGGCCGCGTGGGCGGCCAGGGTGCGGTAGTTGCCGCGCAGGTGCAGCAGGGGTTCGGCGTCGGTGTGTGCGACGTGCCGCACGGCGCCGAGGTAGAGCTGATGGGAACCGGCGTCGACGACGGTGTGCACGTCACATTCGAAGGCGGCGACGCCGGCGCCGAAGATCGGCAGACCGTTGGTACCCGCGCGCCACTCGTGGTCAAGGAAGGTGAAGGCCGGCCGGCCGAGGTGTTGGCGTCCGGCGAAACTGTCTGCAGCACTACCGTGTTCAGGTCCCAGCAGCGAGACGTTGAAGCTCCCGGCTGTGGTGATGGCGGCGTTGAGGGGGCTGCGGCGGTTGATACAGACCCCCAGCATGGCGGGCTCGTCGGAGACCCGGCTGACCGCGGAGACCGTCTGCCCCCACGGGGTGTCGCCGACCTGGGTGGTGACGATGGTGACCGGGGTGGCGGCGCAGCTGATGGCGCGGACGAACTCGCGCATGTCAACCGGCGTCAGGGTGGGATTCATTGGGCTGCCTCGGGTTCGGTGTTCGTTGGTCGCAGGATCTGAGATTCATCCTGGATCCGCCCTCGTCATCATGCAAAGAGATAGTTCCGTTGTGCTGCATCGGATCTGCAGATACCGGACCCACCGTGACAACCACCTTGCCCACGCGCTCGGCGGCGCCGAATCTGGCGATGGCGGTGGGTAGTTCGGTGAAGGGATGGCACTGGTCGAGCACCGGCCGGATCCGTCCGGTGATGATGTGGGGTAGCACGTTGTCTTCGACTTCGCGGCACAGCGCCGCCCTCATCTCGTCATCCAGGCGCCCCAGGCTCGACGAGGAGATCTCCACGCCGCGTGCCATCAGCACCCCGAGGTCCAGCACCGCCGACGTACCGCCGGCCACCCCGATCACCACCAGGCGTCCACCCGGTGCCAGCACGGCGAGGTTGTCCTCGAGGGTGGACGCACCCTGGTTGTCGAGCACGATGTCGACCCCGTCGGGCACCAGCTCACGCAGTTCGGCGAACAGGTCCGCACCGGTGTGGTCGAGCACATGGGCACACCCCAGCTCCGCGCACAGCGCCGCCTTCACCGGGCCGCGGGCGGTGCCCACCACCTGGGCACCCAGAGCGGCAGCCAGTTGCACGGCGATGGTGCCGACCCCGCCGGCCGCACCGTGCACCAGCACCCGGTCCCCCGGCGCTGCGCGACCGCGGTGCACCAGGTTCCACCAGGCGGTGGCCGCAGCCTCCGGAATGGCGGCAGCCACCACCGGGTCGAGGTCGTCGGGTACCGCGATGCAGGCGCCCGCGGGCACCACGACGTACTCGGCGTACGAGCCCGCCCTGGTCAGCGCCGCCACCCGGTCACCGTGGTGCCAGCGAGTCACCTCGGTGCCCACCTGCACCACGGTGCCCGCGCACTCCAGGCCGGGCACACCGCCCGGCGGGGCCGGCATGGCTCCGCGGGTCTGCAGTATCTCGGCGTTGTTGAGACTGAAGGCAGCCACCTCGACGAGCACTTCCCCCGGTCCCGGTACCGGCACCGGGATCTGCTCCAGAGCCAGCTCCGGGCCGGTGCCACGCTCGCGCAGCACGGCCGCACGCATCTGGGCCGCGTTCACCGCAGCGCCAGTTCGGCGTGGAAATCCAGTATGGCTTGGGCGAATTCGACCGGACAGGTCTCCGGGCTGGAGATGTCACCGGCGTCGAGCACGTGTTCGCGGGCACCCGGGAACGCGGCCAGGATGGCATGCCTGCGGCCGAAAGCCCGCGGGTCGCGCGCGGAGGCCAGGCACAGCACCGGGCCCGCGTAACGTCCGACACCGGCTTCGGAGTGGTAGGCGGCCACCGCGGCGTGACCACGATCGGGATCCGGGTGTGCAAGCACGTCGCGGACGTAGCGGCCGAGCACCGCCGGATCCAGCTGGGCCAGGTAGTCGCAGCGGCGCTGCCAGAGTTGGGCCAGGTGTCCGCCGTCCGAGCGCGCCGTCACGGCGTTGAAAGGCGGTGCGTCGCGGCGTCGCTCCCGCTCTGCGGCGTCGATGAAGGGTGTGGACGACAGCACCAGCGACTGCACCCGCCGCGGCGCCGATGCCGCCAGGTGGTAGGCCACCAGCCCGCCGAAGTGGTGCCCCACCACGTGCGCCCGGCCGGCTCCCAGCTGGTCCATGACGGCGGCCACGGCACCCGCGGCGGCTTCGATGGTGTTCTCGGGCAATGCCGGCGAGTTGCCGTACCCGGGCAGATCCGGGATCACCACCCGGTAGTCGTCCAGATGCGGTAGGACATCGGCGAATTCGTCCCAGCTGCGCGGGGTCTGGTGCAGGAGCACCAGCCAGGGTCCGGCGCCCGGGTCCGCGACGACAACGTGCATGCGGCCCACCGGCGTTGGCAGATAGGCCGGGGTGGGGTCGGGTGTGCTCACGCATTCGATTCAAGACACCGCGGCGCATATCGGCAAACAGTGAGATGTGTTGTGCTGCATGTGTTCAACAGATGCAAGGCATCGCAGGAAGCGAT
Source organism: Mycobacterium sp. MS1601 (assembly GCF_001984215.1). Classification (NCBI taxonomy): domain Bacteria; kingdom Bacillati; phylum Actinomycetota; class Actinomycetes; order Mycobacteriales; family Mycobacteriaceae; genus Mycobacterium; species Mycobacterium sp. MS1601. The sequence goes on along the minus strand of NZ_CP019420.1, from coordinate 5,487,207 downwards.
CGCATCTTTGCGGCGGTCCGGCTATCCGGGCACACCGTCGGCCGGGGCGACCACCGCCCGGCACCGTTCGACGAAGGCCTGTGCCCGTCGGCTCATCCGCATGGACGACAGGCTGGCGGTCACCACCCGTAGCGGTGCCACGTCGTCGGCCAGCGGCACGGCCACCACCCGACCGCCGGCGTAGGTGCTGTCGGTGGCCGGTCGCTGGTGCAGCAGGCTGAACCCGTGGTCCTGGGCGACCATGGCGCGCACCGTCTCATAACTGCTGGAGCGGTACTGCACGTTGGGCGACATTCCCCGATCGGTGAAGACGCCAAGGAAGTAGTCGCGGCTGTAGGGCAGATCCACCAAGATCATCGGCTCGTCCACCAGGTCGGCCAACGCCACGCTGGTCGCGCCGGCCAGCCGGTGCGAGGAGGGCAGCGCGGCGTAGGGCGCGATCTCGGCCAGCACGTCGCGGTGCACGCTGTCGCCGAGGGCCAGGTCGTAGGTCAGCGCCACCTCCGCGCGGCCCGACTCCAGGTACTCGCTCACCTCCCCGGCCACCGCCTCGGTGACGTGCACCTCGAGTCCGGGGTGCTCGCGCTTGAGCCCGGCGATGATGGAGGGCAGATAGAACGGCGCCAGCGGACTGAAGCAGACCACGTGCAACGGCCCCCAGAATGCCTGTGCTTCACCGGCTATCGACTCCAGTGATTCGGCCAGGGCGGTGAGGATCTGGCGTGAGCGGACCAGCAGCTCACGCCCCGATGCGGTGAGGGTCAGCCCTTTGGCGTGTCTGCGGATGAACAGCTGGACGCCGAGTTCCTTCTCCAGGTGGGCCACGGCCGAGGACACCGCCGACTGCGCGACGAACAGGTCCTCGGCCGCGCGCGTCATGCTCTCGCGCTCGGCCACCCGGATGAAATATCTCAGCTGCGTCAGCGAGATCCCCCGCAGCTGGTCCACCCCGGTCACGGACCGCCCAGCACGGACGGCAGCCAGGTGGCCAGCGAAGGCACCAGGATGACGAGCACCAGTACCGCGATGGTGGCCAGCAGGAACGGGGTGTTGGCCCGCAGCACGCCCCAGGCGTCCACCTTCGCGATCTTGGCGGCGACGGCCAGCGACATCGCCACCGGCGGGGTCACCTGACCGATGATCACGGTGAGCACGATGATGACACCGAAGTACACGGGGTCGATACCGACCTCGAGCATGGTGGGCAGCATCACCGGCATGATGACCGGGATCAGGGGGTCGAACAGCATGCCGGCCACGATCGCGGTCACCGTCAGTACCGCGACGTAACCCAGCTGGACATCGCCGGGGACGATGGCGGTGGCGAAGTCGGTGAGCGCCTGCGGCAGTCCCGCCATGGCCAGGATGGCGCCGAGTGCCACCGACACCCCGACGATCAGCATCACCTCTCCCGTCAGCACCGCCGCCTCGACCAGGCAGCGGTACAACCGGCGCACCCCCATCGACCGGAACACCACCATCGACAGCACGATGGCGTAGACCACGGCGAACGCCCCGGACTCGGTGGGGGTGAAGACACCCAGCGTCAAGCCCAGCAACACGATTACCGGCACGCCGAAGGCCAGCACCGCACCGCGCATGGTGCGCCACACGCCGGCCCACTCGAACGGGATCTTCTCGCCCCAGCCGTTGCGCTTGGCCTGCACACCGACCACCACCATGAGCACCACGGTCAGGATCAAGCCGGGGATGATGCCGGCCAGGAACAGCGCTCCCAGGGAGGTGCCGGTGGCCGCGGCGTAGAGGATCATGGGCGACGACGGCGGGATCAGCGGGCCGATGCCCGAAGAGGACGCGGTGACCGCCGCCGCGTACGGGGCCGGGTAGCCGTGCTTTTTCATCTGCGGGATCAGGGTGGAGCCGGTGCCGGCCAGATCGGCGACGGAGGTGCCCACCATGCCGCCGAAGAACAGGCTGGTGGACACGTCCACCTGCGCCAGGCCCCCGGGCAGCGAGCCGAACAGCGAACGGGCGAATGCGAATACCCGCTCGGCGATGCCACCGGCGTTCATCACCACCCCGGCCAGGATGAACAACGGCATGGCCAGCAGGATGAAGCTGCTCATCCCGTCGGTGACCTGCTGCGGGTACTGCAGCATCCAGGACCCGCCCAGGGTGGCGTAGGTGGCCACCCCGGCCGCCATCGCGATGATCAGCGGCGTGCCGAGCAGCAGCAGGCCGATGATGACGCTCAGGGCCAGCGCCAGCGTCATGACTTCTCCTCCTCGAGCTGCCGCAACACCGCGGCCCTGGTGCCGGGCAGCTGAAGCAGCAGGATCAGCGCCGCGGCCGCCGCACCCACGGGCAGGGCCGCGGTGAAGAAGCCGCGCGGCAGTTGCAGATACGGGCTGGGATCGTCACCGAAGGTGACGACGTAGAGGTAGGCGAACCAGGCCAGGTGCAGCAGCACCAGTGCCGAGAGCAGATCGGTGGCCAGGCGCAACCATACCTGCGCACGAATTGGCAAGCGGCCCACCAGAGCCCGCACCGCGATCGACTCCCGGCGTCGCACCCCGAGGGTGAAGCCGAGCATGGTGAGCCACAGCATCAGGCCGGTGACCAGTTCCTCGGTCCACCCCAGCGGGGAGTTGAACAGGAAACGCAGCACTGCGTTGAGGAACAAGATGGCGGTGATGGCCGCCAGGTTGGCCGCGGCCAGCGCTTCCAGCACCCGGTCGATGACGGTCTTGGTGTCCGGCATCGGGTCCACCCCGGCGGTGGAGTCCAACTGCGCGGCCACCTCGGCAGGTTCGGCGATGGGATGGGCTTCGCTGTGCGCGCTCACGCCGTCACCTCCGCCGCCGTGGCGCCCACGCGGGAGTCGAGCAGCGTGCCGAAACCGGCGCGGGCGGCGTCGGTGTCGGTGATCTCCAGCGCGTACCAGAACGACGCCGAGACGGCGCTGATGACCGGCTTGCCGAGCTCCTGCTCCAGCGCGGCGATGGCGCCCACACTGGCGAAGTTGGTGCAGCTGATGAACACCGCGGTCGCCTCGTCGGTGTCGGTGGCCACGGCCAGGTCGTAGACCCTCTCCAACGGCACAGCGGCCAGTTCGACATCGCTGGTGATGTCCAGACCACTGCTGGAGACCACCGGGTGCCCGTTCTCGCCGAAGAAGCGGGCCGCCCGGTCGATCACCTCCTGGCGGTAGGGGGTGACCAGGCTGATCGGCCCGGCCCCCACCGCGTCCAGTGCGGCGATGCTGGCGGTGGACGTGGTGGTGCACCTCCCCGGCATGCCGGCCCACTGCTCGAACTGCTCGACCAGCATCGTGTCCCAGGCACTGCCGTGCAGGAAGGACGCGCTGGTGCCACCGAACACCAGGACATCCAGCGGCGCCTGCGCCACCAGCTCGACCGCGGTGCGCAGTTCGGGCGAACGCATCATGGCGTCGATACCGGCGACGGTGACGCTGGGCAGCGTGACGCGGCTGGTGTGGATGGTGGCCGCCGGGGTGGCCATCGCATACATCTCGGCTTCCATGAGGGTGCTGGACGCCATGTAGATCAGGCCGACGCGGGTGGCGGTGTTCAGTTCGGTCAGCAGCAGTCGCGGTCGCTGCGAGGGCGGTGCCGAGCTCACTGGCGGTACTCGGCCAGCACGCGGTTGGCGAAGTCGCCCGGGATGCCTTCGGCGATCTGCTCACGCACGCCGGCGACCTTCTCCCCCAGCTGGTTGACGTCCGCGTCGTTGATCTCCACACCGGCGGCCTCGAACTTGTCCAGCAGCTCCTCGTCGGCGGCGGTACCTGCCGAGCGGCTGGTCTCGGCGGCTGCGTCGGCCGCCTTTTGCAGACCTTCCTGGATCTCCGGCGAAAGTTCCTGCCAGCTCTGCTCGTTGACGGTGAGGTAGACCGGGCTGTAGATGTGGGCGGTCAGCGACAGGTAGCGCTGCTTCTCGTAGAACGAGAAGGCGTCGATGACCTTGAGCGGGTTCTCCTGGCCGTCGAGCACTCCCTGATCGAGTGCCAGGTAGGTCTCGCCGATGTCGATCTGGGTGGGCGCGGCGCCCAGTGCCTCGAACAGGGCGACCCGCGCCGGGTTACCGGGTACGCGGATCTTCAAGCCGGACAGGTCATCTGAGGTGACGATGGGCCGGGTGTTGTTGGTGATGTGACGGAATCCGTTCTCGCCGAACGCCAGAACGCGTGCGCCCACCGAGCTGACCAGCGATTCGCTGAGTTCGTCGCCGTAGGGGCCGTCGAGGAACTGGGTCACCGTGTCGCGATCGGTGAACAGGAACGGCATGTCCATGATGGTGAAGGTGGGGTCCAGGTTGGCCACCGAGCCGCTGACCGCGGCGATGTCGATGGCGCCGGCCCGCAGGCCCTGCAGCACGGCCTCCTCGTCACCGATGGCCCCGCCGCTCTGCACCGTCACGTCCACCGAGTCGCCGAGCTCGTTTTCCACCTCGTCGGCGAAGGCCAGCAGCATGTCGGCCAGGGGGTCACCCGCGCTGGTTTCCACGGCCAGCATGAGTTTCGTTGCACCGGAATCGCTTTCGTTGCCACTGGAACATGCCGCGAGCACCAGCATGCTGGCCAGGCCACAGGCTGCGATCGCCTTCGGTAGTGCCGCCATTGAATTTCCTCTCGTGCCGCCACAGTGGGCTTCGGCTGACGGTGATCTGTCGTCTTCGCGAGCAGGCTTCGATGCCAACGCGATTCAGCCAAGATTCCGAATTCCACTGCACCGCGTCAAACAGTAGAAAGCGACCGCCTGCATCTGTCAAACAGATGCTCCGAAACATGAAATTAATTGCAGCGCAGGAAACTTCGACGTGACACAACGGTAACGCGGGCACGGTTGTCTGCTCAGTTGCCCTGTTGCACACAGCCGCATAACGGCTAGTCGCGATCGCCGGGGAAGACGGCCCCTCGCCGCCCGAGCCTGAAATGAATGCATGACACAGCCAGTGTGATGAGTTTCATCAGCGGCGTCCGGCTGCGCGCCGTAGCGACCATGGGCATGAAAAAGGGGCTGCCGCAGCAGCCCCGTGGATAACGCGGTGGGCGCGTACAGCGCCCTCGGTCAGCCGATCTTGCGGTCGCGGTGCTTGCGCCGCGAGGCCAGCTCGTCCTCGGGCGCGGCAATGGATTCGCCGCCGTCGGCCCGCTCGCCGGGGAAGTCGGCGATGGCGCCGGTGAGCTCACGCATGGCCCCGGAGACGGCGATGCCGAACACGCCCTGACCACCCTGCAGAAGGTCGACCACCTCTTCGGCGGACGTGCACTCGTAGACCGTGGTGCCGTCGGAGAACAGGGTGATGTTCGCCAGGTCCTGCACACCACGCTGGCGCAGGTGGTCCACCGCGACGCGAATGTTGTGCAGCGAGATGCCGGTGTCGAGCAGGCGTTTGACGATCTTGAGGACCAGGATGTCCTTGAAGGAGTACAGCCGCTGGCTACCGGAACCGGCTGCCCCGCGGATGGACGGCACCACCAGCGAGGTCCTGGCCCAGTAGTCGAGCTGGCGGTAGGTGATACCGGCGATCTGGCAGGCACTGGGCCCGCGGTAGCCGATCAGGGCATCGGGCACCGAGTCGTCCGGGAACAGCCCTGGCTGCACCGGTTCGGTGACCACAGGCTCCTGGCTTGTCGTCGAGTCGTCGGCGCCAAGATCCAACTGCCCCTGACGTGGCTGCTCGCCCACCTGTGATTCCTCTCGCCGATCGTTCTCGTCGTCAGCTGCCTGCCCCGAGCCCGAGTGCCCTGAGCATACGCTTCCCGGCAGGTCCCCGGTGCCTACTGGACCCGCCAACGTGACCCAGTATGGGGCCGTCTGCGGGCCGACATGTTGTCATTTCGGGCGTGTCGAACGCGGACGCCCAGTTGAGACGCATCCGTGATCGCTCCGCGTTGAAAACGATTTCCAGGCCTCGCGACAACCGCTCAGGTGGCCTTGAAATCGTCCGGCGACACGCTGTCGAGAAACTCCTTGAACTTCTCCACCTCGTCCTCGCGAACCGCGCCGGTGGCTTCTTCGTCGTTCTCGTCGGGGATCAGCAGACCCGCCTCGGCGAGCACCGCCTCCTCCACATAGATCGGCACGCCGACACGCAGGGCGATGGCCACCGAATCCGACGGCCGAGCCGAGACCTTGATGTCGCGGTCGAAGATCAGGTCGGCGTAAAACGTGCCCTCCTGGAGATCAACGATCCGCACCTCTTTGAGTGAGTGCCCCAGTGCTGCGATCACGTCGCGGAACAGATCGTGGGTCATGGGCCGTTGCGGCTCGACGCCCTGCTGTTCCAGAGCGATGGCGGCAGCTTCGGACTGCCCGATCCAGATGGGCAGGTACCGGTCACCATCAGCCTCTCGCAGCAACAGAACCGGCTGGTTCTGTGGCTGCTCGACACGAATGCCGACGACCCGTACTTCACCCATTGTGTGTCTGCCCTCCGCACCTGTCAGTGCTGCTCGACGACCCGGTCAACAATCACCAACCCGTCCAACAAAGTCTAGTCCTCACCTGTTGAGAACGTCGCGCACAGCGGACTTCACCAACGAGGTGTGCAAAGTGATCGCCAGCGCCGCCACTTCCCGCGCCAGATCATCGGCGCGATCGCGGGCGCCGGTCTTGTCGGCCTTGGTCAGCGGGCCCGCGATCTGAGCGATCAGATCCGACTGCCGATCGGCAGCAGACCGGAAAGCCCGCAGGTGCCTCGGCTCGACGCCGTACTCGGCCAGGGCGGCGGCGCATTGCACGATCGGCACGGTGTGCTCGTCGAAAAAGCCGGCGGCTCCGGTGGTGATGACCCCGGCTTTCATCAAAGCCGTCAGCGTGTCCTCGGCGTCGGCCGCGGACAGGCCGGACTGCTCGATGACGTCCTCGCGGCGCAACCGCACCTTGGCCGCCACCACGGCCGGCGACTCGGCGGAACCGGCTTCGGACACCAGCCGCGGCACTCCGTACGGTGAGCCCGTATCAGGCAGTTCGCCGTCGGACTGGGCATCCAGCTGGGCCTTGATGACCTTCAGCGGCAGATACTGATCGCGCTGCGCGGTGAGGATGAAACGCAGACGCGCACAGTCGTAGGCCGTGAACCTCCGATACCCCGAGGCCGTCCGCCCAGGCGTCACCAGACCTTCAGCCTCCAGGAAACGGATCTTGGAGATGGTGACGTCCGGGAAATCGGGCCGCAGCGCGTCCAGCACCGCGCCGATCGACATCCCGGCGAACGCGGGAGTATCGGGTGCGGTCACTAGCTGCTGGGACCCCCGTCATCGCCCTTGGGGCCGGTCAGGAAGACGAGCCGGAACTTGCCGATCTGAACCTCGTCGCCGTTGGCCAGCACGGCCGAGTCGACGGGCTCACGGTTGACGTAGGTGCCGTTGAGGCTGCCCACGTCGACCACCTGGAACTCGGCGTTCTCCAGCCGGAACTCGGCGTGACGGCGGCTGACGGTCACGTCGTCGAGGAAGATGTCGCTGTCAGGGTGACGCCCGGCAGACGTGCTGGGCTGATCCAGCAGGAACCGCGATCCCGCGTTGGGCCCGCGCTTGACGACCAGCAGCGCAGAGCCGACCGGCAGCCCTTCGACCCCTGAGACGGCACCTTCACCGCTGGTGGCCGCCGGGGCGTCCAGTTCATTCAGAAAATCGGCACGGAAAACCGACGTCGTCTCGACCGTCACCTCTTCAGACACCTGGTCAGCACCCGGGTTGCTGTCCTTGTCCGTCACACGCTGCTCCTCACTGGACTGCTGTGGCGATTAACGCCGGTGAACTGTGCTGCCTACCGTCGTGATGTCGACGTTACCGCGCCGTCGGCACGATTGTGCCCGGCACGGCAGGAAACACGGCTGGCAGGCACCCTAACAACTAACTCATTCGGTGAGAGTGGCGCGGTATGCCTCGGCGTCCAGCAATGCCCGAATCCGGCGTCGAGCTCGCCCGGCTGTGCCCGCAGTTCCAGCAGCCAACCCGCGCCGTACGGATCGGAGTTGACCAGGTCGGGGCTGGCCTCCAGATCGCCGTTGACGGCAACCACTTTCGCGGTCAGTGGGGCGTAGAGGTCGGAGACGGATTTGGTGGATTCCACCTCGCCGAAGGTGTCGCCGGACGTGAGCTCCGTACCCGTATCGGGCAGCTGCACGAACACCACATCGCCCAGCGCGGACTGCGCATAGTCGGTGATGCCGACGCGCACGGTGTCATCGCCGGTGCGACGGACCCATTCGTGTTCGGCGGTGTAGGACAGCTCGGCTGGGATCTCGCTCACGTTCGGTTCTCACTCACACTCGTTGGTTCACAGATCTGCTCATTTGACTGGCTGAGCGTATTGGCGTGGTTTCGGTTGCCGCAAGGCGGTGACGTCAACGCGCTCGGACTGTTGGATGGCCATCGAGCCACCGACCCGTTCGACGCTGTCCACGGCGCCTCCCGGGATGTTCATCGCCGCAGCCAAGGTGGGCGGATCGCCAATGGCAAGAACCGAATAGGGCGGGGCCAAAGCGGTGCCGTCGACTTCGAGCGCTCCCGGATTGCCCACCACCCAGGTGTCGACGCCGACGCGAACCGAGCTGTCCCCCGCCCGGATCTCCATGGCTTCGGCGCCGGCGGCGCGCAGTTCGTTGATGACGTCGAGCATGGTCTCCGGGGACACGCCCGAGGCCGGGTCGTCGATGGTCACCACCACCCCCGGACCGGTGGCGCCCACGGTGCCGATCAGGATGGACAGTGCCGCCAGCCGGGCCCTGGCGTTGTCGATGGCGGCCTGGTCAGAGCTGCCCGCCGCCTGCAACGCAGCAAGCGTCCGCTGCAGTTCAGCCACCTCGGTGCTCAACGCTGCCTCGCGTTGCTGCAGAGAGTCCAGCAGCACCAGCAGGTCGGCGGGGCGGGCCGATTCCAGCGAGTCGCCGGATTCGGTCTGGCGCACCTGCGTGGCGATGGCCACACCGAGCACCAGGCACAGCAACACGGCCAGCGCGCCGAACACCATCTGCGAGCGCGTGCGTGTGCGGCCGCCCTCGACCGGTAGCTCGTGCTTGCCATGATCGTGGGTGGTCATCAGGCTCCGAACAACTTGCGGCGCAGGGCGGCGGCGTTGCCGAAGATCCGAATTCCGAGAACCACGATGATGGCGGTGGACAGCTGGGTGCCCACCCCCAATTGGTCGCCGACATACACGATTAGAGCTGCTACCAGTACGTTGAACACGAACGACACCACGAACACCTTGGCGTCGAAAATGTGCTCGAGATAGGCGCGCAGGCCGCCGAACACCGCATCCAGCGCCGCCACCACGGCGATCGGGAGGTAAGGCTGGATCACCTCCGGCACGCTGGGCTGGAACACCAGGCCCAGCACGATGCCCACCACCAGTGCTGCGATCCCTATCACAGGTGCTTCTCCAGAATCTCGATGTCAGGGGCCGATCTGTGTCGCGAACACGATCTCGCGGGTGGCGCCCGTCGGCACGGTCAGGCCTTCGCCTGCGCTGACCGTCACGCCCACCCCGTAGGAGATCTCGAGCAGCCTCAGCCGCGTCAGGGCGGGGCTGCGTTCGAATCCGTCGCGCAGGGCGTTCTGCGGACCGAGAGCGACGATCTCATAGGGACTGGCAATGGGGTGATTGTCGACCAGGATCGCGCCGCCCGCTTGCCGGATGGTGACGTTGGGCCCTACCCGGATGCCGTCGATCGCGATGGCCTCGGCCCCGGCGGCCCACAGCGAGTTGACCACCAGCTGCAGGTCGCGGTCCAGGATCACCTGGCGGCTGCCGGGCACCCGCTGCTTGGACACGTCGGTGAGATCGCGGGTGACGCCGGGATCGGTCACCGACACCGTGATACCCGGACCGATCATCGGGGTGCTTCCCGCGGGCAGATTGAGCTCGTCGAGGCGGGACAGGAGTTGCTGTCCCTCGGCGTCGTCGGCGAGTTGGCGGCGCTGAATGTCGTCGACCTCGGCGGCCAGGGTGTCGCGCCGGGTGGCCAATTCATCGGTGGTGCCCTCGGCGGAGCGGACGCTGCCGGCCAGGACGTGCTGGGCCTCGCTGACTCCAGGCGCGGTGGAGCGGGCCTGGGCCGCGGCCACGGCGAACACCGAGGCGATCAGCAGAGCCGCCAGCGCCTGCCACATCCAGCGCGCGGCACGCGGCGGCGGCTGTGACGATTGGGCTCTGGCCTTGGCGGCGGCGGCGTAGCCAGGGTCCAGGTGCTCGGAAAGCAGCGAACGCAGCAACGACGGCACCGGAAGCTTGCGCACGGCCTTGATCCGGTCGGTGTCCAGTCCCGCGGTGGGGTCGTAGCCGCCCAGTGTGCGGTCGGGTTCGCTCATCACCGGACCTTGGGAAGCTGGCGAACCACCATCACCAACTGGATCACGTAGAGCACAAAGGCCCACACATACATGTAGACACCCCAGATCAGAAATCCCCATCCGCAGGCGCCGATCACGCTGGCCCACAACGCTGTTCCAGGGGCAACCGATGCCCCCAACAGGATCAGCGGGAAAGCCGACATCAGCGCGAACGTCGCCGCTTTTCCGATGTAGGTGACCGGCAGCGCCGACAGTCCGCGGCTGCGCAGGATCGGCAGCATCGCCGCCAGCAGCCCGTCGCGCACCACCAGGATCCCGATCACCCACCAGGGAACAATGCCCGCCAGCGCAAACGAGACGGGTACGGCGACCATGTAGAGCCGGTCGACGGCGGGGTCCAGCAACTCCCCCAGTCGCGACGACTGGTCTTTGAAGCTGCGAGCGATCTTGCCGTCCAGCCAATCGGAGGCGCCGCTGAACACCAGGATGCCGACAGCCCACGAGTAGGCCGACTGGCTCTCGGCGCCCAACATCAGGTAGACGAACACCGGGATGAGGATCAGACGCACCACCGACAGCGCGTTGGGCACCGTCAGAACCCGGTCGCGCGTGCCCCCCGGAGCAGGCGTCATGGGAGTAAACCCTATCGAAGTACGGCGTGCCTAGCGGAAGATCCCCGGCAGGCTCAGGGCCGACAGCGTGTCGTCGTTGAGCGGGTTGTCGTGCACCATGTAGGTCCACGTCGACGTGGGCCGGGCCAGCTTGGACAGGTCCAAGCCGGGTTCGTCGGTCAGGATGTCGGCCGTTTCGAAGGTCTGCTGGGCTGCTTCCACCGCATCCGCGGCCAGCGAGGTGAAGGCGTCGACGGCCATCCGGTGGAACTCGTCGAGTGGGTTCTGCCGCCCGAGTGCCCGCAGGTGGATGCTCTCGCGGATGTCGGCCAGGAACGCCTGGTGATCGGCCCAGCCGCGGTCGAGGTGGTAGAGCATGATCAGCCGGCAGATGCGCTCCAACTTGTCGTCGGAGATGGATTCGGACAGCTCCTTGTACCGCTCCGGGGCCAGATCCTTGAGTTCCTCCAACGCCGTCGGCGTGGACAGCAGCGTGTTGCGGCGCTCCACGATGATGGCGCGCTGCTGTGCGATCAGATGGTTGTAGCGCCAGGTGTTTGCGTGCACGTCGAGCAGCCTGCCTTCGGCGATGCGCTGCGCGTGGTCGATCAGCGTGGCGGCCTTGGGGCTGGTGATCCGGCCCTCGTCGTCGGCCTCGTGGGGCAGTTTGTCCGCGTCGAGGTGCGAGAGCACCACGTCGTCTTCCCAGCTGGCGAAGAACACCGACGAGCCGGGGTCACCCTGGCGTCCGGCGCGTCCCCGGAGCTGGTTGTCCAGGCGTTCGGTGTTGTGCCTACCGGTTCCGACGACGTGCAGCCCACCCAGCTCGACCACCTGGTCATGGGTCAACTCGTCGGAGCCGCCGAGTCGGATGTCGGTACCGCGGCCCGCCATCTGGGTGGACACGGTGACGGCGTTGAGTGCGCCGGCCTCGGCGATGACGGCGGCTTCCTCGGCGTCGTTCTTGGCGTTGAGGACGACGGCGGGCACCTTGCGTTTGAGCAGCCGCTCGTGCAGTTCCTCGGACTCGGCGACGTCGTGGGTGCCGACGAGCACCGGCCTGCCGGTGGCGTGCACTTCCTGGATGTGCGCGATCACCGCGTCGATCTTGGCGGCGGCGGTGATGTAGACGCGGTCCTCGGCGTCCTCGCGGATGTTGGGCGTGTTGGACGGGATCTGGGAGACGCCCAGCTTGTAGAACTGGCGCAGCTGCTCGCCGGCGGCCAGCGCGGTGCCGGTCATGCCACACAGCGTCGGGTACCGGTTGATCAGGGCCTGAACCGTGATGTTGTCCAGCACCTCGCCGGTTTCGGTGGTCTCGATGCCTTCCTTGGCCTCCACCGCGGCCTGCAGTCCGTCGGGCCAGCGCTGCAGCTGGGCGATGCGGCCGCGGGAGGCGTTGATCAGATGCACCGCACCGTCGCGGACGATGTAGTGCACGTCGCGCTGCAACAGGACGTGGGCATGCAATGCCACGTTGACCTCGGTGAGCGTGGTGGCGACGTGCTCCTCGGAGTACAGGTCGATGCCGCCGAGCGCCTTCTCGACCTTCTGTGCGCCTTCTTCGGTGAGGTGGATGTTGCGGCGGTCGGCGTCGGCGGAGTAGTCGATGTTCGGGTCCAGATTGCCGACGAGCTCGATGATCTCCAACTTGGGCTTTTCGCGGTGGGTGGTCCCGGCCAACACCAGCGGCACCAGCGCCTCGTCGACCAGTACGGAGTCGGCTTCGTCGATCACGGCGACATCCGGATTGGGTGATACCAGGTCGGCGACGTCGGTGACCAGCTGATCGCGCAGCACGTCGAAACCGATCTCGTTCACCGAGGCGTAGGTGACGTCGCACTGGTACGCCGCTCTCCGCTCTTCGGCAGTGGACTCGCCGGTGATCCAGCCGACGGTCAGTCCCATCGCCTGCAGCAGCGGGCCCATCCACTCGGCATCTCGGCGGGCCAGGTAGTCGTTGACCGAGATGACGTGCACCCGACGTCCGGCCAGCGCGTATCCGGCTGCGGCGATGGCGCCGGTCAGCGTTTTGCCTTCGCCGGTGGCCATCTCGACGACATCGCCGGCCAGCATCCGCAGTGCGCCCTGCAGCTGGACATCGAACGGGCGCAGACCGGTGGCACGTTCGGCGGCTTCGCGGGCGATGGCCAGGAACTGCAGGATGTCCTTCGACTCGGCCAGCGCTTCGAGGTCGAGTAGGCCTGCGGCCTTGCTGAGCTGCTCGTCGTCCAGGCTCTTCGCCTTCTCGTCGAAGGCCGCGGAGTCTTTGACCTCGGCGAGTGACTTGGCCTGGTTCTTGTCCGCGCTGGCGCCGAGCATCTTCCAGAACCGGCCGCTGATCCGGCCGGGCTTGGAAGGGTTGGTCTTCGCATCCGCTTTGGTCTTCGAGGAGGTCCGTGCCACACGACAACCGTACTTGCCTTCCCTGCCAGCGCGAGCGTGCGTTGGCAGGCTTGTCCTGACGCCGCCGAAGCAATACCGCCTGACAAACGCGTCCACTGGGATTCGGCCTGCATAATTGCGCGGTGACCGACGCTTTCGACACCGATGTCCTGGTTGCCGGTGGTGGGCCCATCGGGCTGGCCGCGGCCGTCGAGTTGAATCGCCGCGGCGTCGACTGCCACATCGTCGACCCTGTGGTCCAGCCCCCTCAATACGCCAAAGCCGTTGGGGTGCAACCCCGTACGCTCGAAGTATTCGAGGGCATGGGGATCCTGCAGGCCATCTTGGACCAGTCGATCCCGATGCGCGGCCAGGTGGTCTACGTCAACGGCGCCCGCGTCGGTGAGCTGGAGCTGCGCCTGCCGCCGGATGTGCCGTTCGGTTTCATCTGCATTCCGCAGTACGCCACCGAGGCGGTTCTGCGCGACGAACTGGTCCGACGCGGGGTGTTCGTCCAGCGCGGCGTGGCGGTCACCGGCTTCCAGCAGGACGACGACGGCGTGACCGTCGAGGTGGGTTCCCAGCGGGTGCGCGCCCGGTACCTGATCGGCGCCGACGGGGCACACAGCGCGGTACGCAAAGCTCTGGGGTGCACGTTCGAAGGCGGGGCGTTCGAGGAGCAGTACATGCTCGGCGACCTGGAGGTGGACTGGTCACTGCCCCGCGGATACGCGCTGCGCGCCGCGCACCAGGTCGACGGCACCACCGATGACCTGCTGGTGTGCATCCCGCTGCCGGGCCGGGGGCGCTATCGGATGACGATGCTGGTGCCGCCGCAGCTGTCCGCCGGTGACACCCCGGCACTGTCCGACATCCAGACGGTCCTGGACCGGTTGGCACCCGAACCGGTGACGGCCCGCAACCTGCGGTGGTCATCGGTGTTTCGGATCAGCCACCGCATCGTCGACAGCTACGGCACCGGCCGGGTGTTCGTGGCGGGCGACGCCGCCCACATCCACCCGCCGACGGGTGCCCAAGGAATGAACACCGGCATCCAGGACGCCCACAACCTGGCGTGGAAATTGGCGCTGGCCGTCCGCGGACAGGCCGCCGATGGTTTGCTCGCCACCTACGACGCCGAACGCAGGCCCGTGGGCGAGGAGGTGGTGGGCCGCACGGTCCGCAGTGCCCGCGCCGGTGTCGGGGCGGACTCGGCGGATCCCGACTACGCCATGCGCCGGGAAGCTCAGTTGTTGATCTCGTACGCCGGCAGTCCCATCGTCGCCGACGGCGCCGGTGAGCGAGCTCCCGATGCCACCGGCCTGCACCGCGATTCGGTCACCGGGCCACTGCGGCTGTTCACGCTGCTCAACCGCCGCGACCACGCCGTCGTGCTCTATGCAGGCACCGGCTTCACCGACGTGGGCGCTCTGGAAGCCGTGGCCGACGCAGCGTCGGACGCCACTTACGACACCGCGCAGGTCTTCGTGGTGGCCGCTCCCGACGCCGGCGTCGCCGACACCGTGTTGCCGGTCATCCGCGACACCGACGGCCAGTTCGCCGGCGCCTACGGGGCCCGGGGGCTGTCGGTCTTCGTCATCCGTCCTGACGGTTACCTGGGCCTGGCGGTCCGTGACATCGCACCCACAGCCGCCGCCGATACCGTCACCGCGCACCTGCGCTGCACTTTCGCCTGACGAGGAGCCACATTGTTCGAGCAGTCCATCGACTGGAGCGACCAGATCGGTGTGTCGCTGTGGTGGATCACGTGGGTGTTCGCGCTGACCGCCGCCGTGTCACTGGCCGCTGTGGCCGCGTTGCTCCGGTTGACCACCTGGGGTCGACAGTTCTGGCGGGTCAGCGGCGAATACTTCAAAGGCCGCTCGAGCCTGCCGGTGTGGGGTTTGTTGGCGTTGTTGCTGCTGTCGGTGGTGGCCTCGGTGCGCCTCGATGTGTTGCTGAGCTACTTCTACAACGACCAGAGCACCGCTCTGCAGGTCGCATTCGGAGGTGTCGCATCGGGCGACGACGCCGTCAAACAGTCCGGTGTGGACGGCTTCTGGACCGCGATGAAGTTGTTCGCGCTGTTGGCGACGGTGCACGTGGCCCGCACCATGCTCGACATCTACCTGATGCAACGCTTCATCATCAGATGGCGCGTCTGGCTGACCCACCGCCTCAGCGCCGACTGGCTCGACCATCGGTCGTATTACCGGGGGCGGTTCATCGACGACACCATCGACAACCCTGATCAGCGCATCCAGCAGGACATCGACATCTTCACCACCGGTGTCGGTCCCACCCCCAACATCCCGCAGTACGGCACCGGTTCGGTGCTGCTGTTCGGCGCCATCAGCTCGATTCTGTCGGTGGCGTCGTTCGGTCCCATCCTCTGGAACCTCGCCGGGCCGCTGACGCTGCTGGGTGTGACGATCCCTCGGGCGCTGTTCTGGATCGCGGTCGCCTACGTGCTGATCGCCACCGCGGTCGCCTTCTGGATCGGCCGGCCGTTGATCCGGTTGAGTTTCATCAACGAGGCCCGCAACGCCGCCT
Organism: Mycobacterium sp. MS1601; assembly: GCF_001984215.1. NCBI lineage: Bacteria > Bacillati > Actinomycetota > Actinomycetes > Mycobacteriales > Mycobacteriaceae > Mycobacterium > Mycobacterium sp. MS1601. The sequence continues at coordinate 5,471,373 of NZ_CP019420.1, read as the reverse complement.
TCCGGTACTCGCTGGTGCGGTTGCGCGACATGGCCGAGGCGGTTGGTTTCTACCGCGGCGAGCGGGCCGAGCGCGTACAACTCGAAGGCCGCTTTGCACCGCTGATCGACAACTATCGGCACTACGTGCGGCGCACCATCGGCTTCACCGGCTGGAACCTGTCCGCCAGCCAGGCCGCGGTGCCGCTGGCCGATATCGTGCAGGCGCCGCGGATGTTCAACGGCGATATCACCTTCGGTGAGATGACCCAGTCCGGCAACGCCACCAGCCAGGTGCTGGCCGGGCTGTCCTTTTTTCGCAACGCCTACGACTCGTTCGCCAGTTTCCAGGCGGCGATCATCCGCCTGGACGGTCTGGTGCAGGCCAACGAGAAGGCCAGGCAGCTTCCGGAACTAGCCACCGCCGACAGCTCCGACGGTTCGGTGGCCCTGGAGCGGGTCGAGGTGCGCACCCCGACCGGTGACGTCCTGATCAACCCGGTGGATCTGCGTCTGGAGCAGGGCCAGGGTTTGGTGATCACCGGCGTGTCCGGTTCGGGCAAGACGACACTGCTGCGCAGCCTGGGCCAGCTGTGGCCGTTCACCTCCGGCACGCTGCGGCGCCCCGGAGGTCTGAACGAGACGATGTTCTTGTCCCAGGTGCCCTATGTCCCGCTGGGTGATCTGCGAGCTGTCGTCTCCTACCCCGCCTCCCCCGGTGACATCCCCGATGCGGACTTGCAACAGGCGCTGACCAAGGTTCAGCTGTCCCACCTGGCACACCGATTGAACGAGGAACGGGACTGGGTGAAGGTGCTCTCCCCCGGTGAACAGCAACGCGTGGCTTTTGCCAGGGTGTTGTTGACCAAACCGAAAGCGGTGTTCGTCGACGAGGCCACCGCCGCTTTGGACGAGGGCCTGGAATTCGCGATGTATTCGACTGTTCGCCAAGAGCTTCCTGACCTGATCATGGTGAGCGTGAGCCACCGTCCGAGCGTCGAGCAGCACCATGAGCAGGAGTTGCATCTGCTCGGCGGCGGCGAGTGGCGCTTGGAACCGCTCGCCACGTCGAGATAGCGGCCTCCGGCACATCCCAGGCGGACGCGGTACCTTGCCCGGGTGGAAATGGATACGTTCACACCGACGCTGGACTGGGGCAACGAGCTCTGGACCTCGCTGTGGTGGATCGCCCAGGCCTGGGTGATCAGCGCGGTGGCGACGATGCTGGTCCTGGTCGGAATCGTCCGGTTCACGGTCTGGGGCCGGCAGTTCTGGCGGGTGACCCGCGGATACTTCGTCGGCCGCGACAGCGTCATCGTCTGGGTGTGGCTGGCAGGCCTGCTGCTCTCGGTGATCACCGGCGTTCGCCTGGCGGTGCTGTTCAGCTACCAGGGCAACGACATGTCCACCAGCTTCCAGGTGATCGCGTCGGGACTGGGCAGCGGCGACGAGGCCGTGCGGCAATCCGGCGGCAGCGGTTTCTGGCTGTCGATGATCGTGTTCGCGGCCCTGGCGGTGGTGAACATCGCCTTGATGATGCTCGACCTCTATTTCGCGCAGCGATTCATGCTGCGGTGGCGGGCCTGGCTCACCGAACAGCTGACCACCAACTGGCTGGACGGAAAGGCCTACTACCGAGCCCGTTTCATCGACGACACCATCGACAACCCGGACCAGCGCATCCAGACCGACATCGACATCTTCACCGCGGGGGTGAACTCGCAACCCAACCGGCCGGGATACGGCTCGGAAAGCACTCTGCTGTTCGGCGCGGTGTCCTCGATCGCGTCGATGATCTCCTTCACCGCGATCCTGTGGAACCTCTCCGGTCCGGTGACCCTGCCGTTCGTGGGGGTCGAACTGCCGAAGGCGATGTTCGTGATCGGCGTCATCTACATCGTGTTCGCGACCATCGTCGCCTTCCGGATCGGCCGGCCGATCATCGGGCTGTCGTTCAACAACGAGAAGTACAATGCCGCCTTCCGGTATGCGCTGGTTCGACTGCGGGACGCCTCGGAGTCGGTCGCCTTCTACCGCGGCGAACTGGCCGAACGCTCCGGCCTGCGGCGCCGGTTCGCCCCGGTGGTGCACAACTACAAGAAGTACGTCAACCGGATGACGGGGTTCTTCGGCTGGAACGTGTCCATCACGCAGGCCCAGGAACTCATCCCCTATGTCGTGCAGTTCCAGCGGTTCTACAACGGGGAGATCACCCTCGGCGCTCTCAGCCAGACCGCCGGAGCGTTCCGGTCGATCCTGAGTGGACTGTCGTTCTTCCGTAACGCCTACGACGACTTCGCCGGGTACCGCGCGGCTATCATCCGTCTACACGGCCTGGTGGTGGCCAACGACGAAGGTCGGGCGCTGCCCACGCTCGCCGTGGCAGCCAGCACCGGCGGGGCGGTCGAGTTCAACAATGTCGAGGTCCGCAAACCGGACGGCACCCAGTTGATCCATCCGATCGATCTGCAGCTGACCCCGGGTGACACCCTGGCCATCACCGGCGTGTCCGGCACCGGCAAGACCACCCTGCTGCGCAGCCTTGCGCAGCTGTGGCCCTTCACCAGCGGCACGCTGCGTTGTCCGGACGGGCCCAACGAGACGATGTTCCTGTCGCAGATGCCCTACGTCCCGCTCGGCGATCTCCGTGAGGTGCTGTCCTATCCCCGGCATGAAGGAGAGATCGCCGACGCCGATCTGGTCGCCGTCCTCAATCGCGTGGCTTTGCCGCACCTGGTGGCGCGGCTCGACGAGGAGGCGGACTGGGCCAAGGTGCTCTCACCGGGTGAGCAGCAACGTGTCGCATTCGCCAGGATCCTGCTGACCAAGCCGAAGGCTGCGTTCCTCGACGAGGCCACCTCAGCGCTGGATGTGGGTCTGGAGACCATGCTCTATCAGCTGGTGCGCAGCGAGCTTCCGGAGACCATCTTGATCAGCGTCGCCCACCGCGGCACGGTGATCCGCCAGTGCGAGTTGGAGCTGGCGTTGTTGGGCGGCGGCGAATGGCGGCTGGGGCCGCGGGGGGCAGACCAGGATTGACGTGCTGCGCGGATTCCCGTGCCCGTCGACCGTGGCCGCCCAAACCGACAGGGAGTCACCTGAGGGCGGAAACCGGCCCGCTTTTTCGCCACCAAGTGACTCGCTGTCACCGTTGCGACTGTCAGCGGGCTGCTGTGCCGGCTCCCGCGCGCCGCGCCGCGTGAGCACCGGCGCGCCGGCCGAAGAACGACCCCTCGCCCAGCTGCGTTCCACTGGCGTAGCCCTTGCCGTCCTGAGCGATGTTCGACGCGCACGCCCCCGCGGCGTACAGCCCTGGCACCGGGGTGCCGTCGTCACGGAGCACCTCACCATCGATGGACACCTTGAGCCCGCCCATGGTGAAGCCCGAGTACATCGCGACTCCCAGTGACAGGTCGAACGCCGCCCACGGTCCGGTGTCCTGAGCGGCGAGGTAGTCCGGCTGCTTGTGGAAGTCGGGGTCTTCACCGCGGGCGGCGTCGGCGTTGTACTTCTCCAGCGTCGCGGCCAGGTTGCCCGCCGGAATGCCCAGTGCCGCTTCCATGTCCGCGATGGTTTCCCAGCCGTCGATGAACTTGATCAGCGGCATCTCGGGCATCTGCATGTGCGCTTCGTCGACGATCAGGTACGCGGTCTGGTCACGCTGTTCGAGCACGAACGCCGATGTCCTCGAATGATAGGAATCCTCTGCAACGAACCGCTTGCCGTCGGCGTTGACGATGACGCCGGTGAGCAGGATCTCGGGCGGGTAGGCGGCGGCGGTGATGAACAGCTGATCCAGGTTCAGCGCCACACCTCCGGCCGAGACACCGAGCCCGATGCCCAGGCCGTCGTCGTTGGGGTTGCCCAGGATGTAGGGGGCGACCAGGCCATGGTGTTTGGTCTTGCGCTGCTGCCCCAGAGCCGGGGTGTACTCGGCCACCATGTCGGCGTTCATCGCGAAGCCGCCGGCGGCGATCACCACTGATTTCGCTGTGATCTCACCGGTTTCGGCGAAGTGCTTCCACCGCGCACCGACCACAGTGCCGTCATCACCGGTGATCAGCGCGGTGGCGCCGGTTTCGTAGCGGATCTGCACGCCCAGTTCGGCGGCGCGCTTGAGCAGCAACTCGATCACCATGGACGCTCCACCCAGTTCACCGGGCACCGGCACCGAATGCCCGCGCGGAGCGGGCACCGCCTGCTCGCAGAACGGCCACACCTTTTCGTTGCCGGTGTAGGACAGGCCTTCGGTGCCCGGGGGCACCACCACCTTGCCCGGGTAGTAGGTGCGCTCGAACTGGAAACCCAGCCCCTCGAGCCAGTCGAAGTGTTCGACGCTGCCGTCGCAGTAGGCGCGGATCTTGTCCAACTCCGGTTCGCGGGACTGCGACACGAGGTACTTGTACATCTCGTCGGCCGAGTCGTTGTGCCCGGTGGCGGTCTGCACGGCGGTGCCGCCACCGAGGTAGAAGTGACCACCGGCCATCGACGTGGTTCCGCCTGCCGCGGCGGCCTTTTCGAGCACCAGAACGCGGGCGCCACGCTCGGCGGCGCTGACCGCCGCGCAGCCGCCCGCGATGCCGAACCCGATCACCAGGACGTCGGTGTCCTCGGACCACGTGACGTCGGCCGCACTGACGGTGGGCGGGTTGACCATGGTCATGACTGCTCCTGCCTGATGTGGTCGAAGAAGGCTTTGATCTCGCCGGGAATCTGGGCGATCTCCAGGAAAGGCACACCCGCGGCGGCATCGGAGACGTAGGCGAACCGCATTCCGCCCGGCATGGCACCCTGGGCCACCACCTCGGCTCCGTGGGCGGTGGCGTTGGCCAACGCTGCATCGAACGCTGCTGCGTCGGTGGCCTCGACACAGATGTGGTGCAGTCCAGGGCCGTGCTGTCGCAGGTAGTCGCTGTAGATGTTGGCGCCACCGCGCACCGGCTCGATGAGTTCCAGTTGCATGTCGTGCAGGTAGCTCAACGAGATGCTCGCGTAGAAGTCTGCGGGCTTGCCGCGGTAGGTGTTGGCCTCCGGCCCGAAGTGCACCTCGGCGAGCCGGACCCATTTCCGTACTCCGAGCAGGTTGCTCAACGCTGCCTCGGTGGCGTCGAGGTCAGACGTCACCCAGGCGATCTGGACGGGAGTCTGGACAGGTGCGCTCATCGATCGCAGGATAGCCCAGCGAAGGTCATAATTGAAACACGTTCTAGTTACGTCGGGGGCGGGTCTCCGCGGTAGAACGCGATGGTGTTGTCCGCGGCCCGACGGGCCACCTGGGCCACCTCGCCGGCGCCCACCTGGGCGGCGTACCAGCCCTCACCCGCGTCTCGGATGTAGTCGCGCCCGGCTCCGGTGGTGGCCCATTGCTCTTCCTTGAATTCGGCGGGCACCGCCTGGCCGGTCTCCAGGTGGATGGCCAGGCCGAGCAGTGCTAGATCCCAGCCCACGCCGACCGCCCCTGGTCCGTACTGCGGCCACATCTCGTCACCGACCAGAGCGATGTGGTCGAGCTGCATACGGGCGCCATCATCGCCGTCCTCGGTGATCTGCAGCTCGATCCAGCTGACTCTGCCGCCGAATTCCCATGTGGCGGTGAAGTTTCGCGGCGGGTCACAGGTCAGCACCGTGCCCGAGGCATTGCCCTCCACCTGGTACTTCCCACCCAGTGTCAGGTCTCCGGTCACCGGCGCGAACCAGCGGGGTAGACGTTCCGGACTGGTGCAGGCATCCCAGAGATCGTCGACGTCCGTGGCGTAGCTGCGCGACAAGGTGACGACGCGGGCCTCACCGGCCTCGAGAGTCCGAGTGCCGACCGTGCGCTGTACGGCATTGACGTGGTGGCTGACATCCATCATGGAGCCTTTCTACGGTTGCGTTTACCTCGCGCGATCTCTGTCTCCAGCGCGTCCAGTCGCGGCGCCCAGAACCGGCGGAAGGTGTCCAGCCAGTCGTCGACGTCACGCAGTCGGTCCGGCTGCACCGTGTACATGCGTCGCTGCCCGTCGGGTCGCATGGAGGTGAAGCCGTTGTCCCGCAATACTTTCAAATGCTGTGAGACCGCCGGCTGGGTGATCGAGAACTCGTCGGCGATCACCGCGGCGAGGGCACCAGCGGACTGCTCCCCCTCGGCGAGCAGTTCGAGGATCCGGCGGCGCACCGGATCGCCCAGGACATCGAACGCGTGCACCATCCGAAACTAAAGCCGTAACTTATATAAGTCAAGGTTTATCTATCCAGCCACCAGTTCGACCAGCAGTCGCACCTGCACGTCGAACAGCGCCTCCGGGTCGGTGATGGTGTCCGCACCGTACTGGCCGAACACCTCGAGGCTGATGGCGCCGATCAGCCCGGCCCACAGCGTCACGCACCGGGCCACTACAGCGTCGTCGCCGCCGAAGCCGAACTCGGCACGAACCCTGCCGAAGTCATCGGAAAGCGGTTGTGACACAACCTGTCCGCCACCGACCACGGCGCCGTCGGCCACTGCGGCGAACAGCGCACCGACCACCCGGGTGCCCGGCCCCACCGTGCGCTCCGCAGGCGCCTGATAGCCCGGAACCGGGCTGCCGTACAGCAGCGCCCAACTGGCCGGCGCCGCGACCGCCCAGCTGCGCGCGGCATGCGCCATCGCCAGAACCTGTGCGCGCCAATCCGGCTGGCTGACGCGCGCCGCGTCGACGGCATCCGCCAGTTCGGTGTAGGCGTCGATCAGCAGCAGCGTCAGCAGTTCATCGCGGCTGGCGACATAGCGATACACCGCCGAGGAGACCATGCCGAGCTCACGAGCGATGGCCCGCAACGACAATCCGGCCGCGCCTTCGGTCACCAGATGTCGACGGCCCAGTTCGATGATCTGCGCTTCGATGCGATCGCGGGACTCCTGACGCTTACCCATACACCCAGTGTCACACAAAACGAGAGCAATGCTCTTGATTTTCCGGCAGCCTCGTGTCACTCTAAAACGAGAGCACCGCTCTCTAAACTAGGAGATATATGATGACCATCCGTTATGACGAACCGAATGCCGTTGCCCGCACCGCCAACACAGTGATCCGCTGGCTCGCCGAAGTCGGGATCAGCCTGGCCGGAACCCAAGTGCTGCGGGTCCGCGGCCGCAAGACCGGAACCGTTAGGTCGGTGGTGATCAACCTGATGACCGTCGACGGTGTGGACTATCTGGTGTCGCCGCGCGGCAACACCCAGTGGGCGCGCAATGCCCGTGCCGCCGGCCAGGTGAGCCTGGGCCCGCGCTGGCGATCCCGGATGGTGGAACTGAGTGAAGTGGCCGATGCCGACAAGCCGCCATTGCTGCAGCACTATCTGGATCACTGGTTCTGGGAGGTCAAGACCCACATCGGTGGGCTGACACCGGATTCGACGCAGGAGGAGATGCGCAGTGTCGCGCCGTCGATCCCGGTGTTCGCGATTCGAGGCTAGGGCGTGGGTGTCTGCACCGAGGCAGCGGTCACCACACCGCCGATACCTGCACGGACGATATCGCCGGTGGCCTGCCAGGACACCGCCGCGGGCAGCACACCCCAGGTGCTGTTGAACAGACCGATGACGACGGCGCGGTCACCCTCGTACACGTAAACCGGCCCCCCGGAATCACCCCGCTGACTCACCACACCGTTGGTCATGGTGAACCAGCCGTTGTTGACCCGTTCGACGGTGCCGCAACTCTCACCGGTGACGATGCCGAAGTGGCACACCGGCTCCCCCAGCGCAGCGGTGCGGCCCGGCACCGAATCCAGCGGCTTGCCACTGGGCAGCACATTGTTGACCACGACATTGTCGGCCAGCACGATCGCCTGGTAGTCGGTGATCACCTGGTCGGTGGTCACGATGGCGCCGTTGGGTGTGTTGTCCTCGAACATCGCGACGTTGCCGATCACCTGCCCCGAACGGTCGGTCACCGGTGCGTTGGCGTAGCAGTGCCCCGCCGAGAAGGCGATGCGCATCGCGGGATCGACGTAACCGAGGGTGCAGCGGTTGACGCCCTGGAGGATCTCCATCCCCGGATACACCAACGGACCGGGCTGTGCGGCGGCCAACGGCGCCGCGCTCACCGATACCAAAGCCGCGACCATGACCATCAGCACCCAGCTGGTGAGCCTCAGGGGAAAACTGCGACGCATCGAGTGCTCCGATCGGGTTCGGTTTCAACTTTCACTCGGGTATCGGCAGCACCATCACAAACCGTTACCGAATCTCTACAAACTTCTGTACCCAGACGGCGTGTCGAACACTCCAAATGGTTATCGATGCAGTACAAGCACCAAAAAGCCCCGGCTCCACGAGGAGCCGGGGCATCGGAGCTTCAGTTACGGCGTGGTCACGAGTCGAATCCCAGACCCAACGCGTCGAGGGTTTTCAGCAACACGTTGCGCCGGCCGGCATTGTGGTCGGCACGGTCCAGGGACCACCGAGTGGCCTGGATGCCGATACTGGCCAGCGGCTCGGGCGGGAACGGCAGTGGCTTCTTACGCACCATCTCCAACTGGGTGCGCCGGGTACGGGCACCATCCAACAGATCCAGGCAGACATCCGCAGCGAACCGGGTGGCGCCGACACCGAGCCCGGTGAACCCGTTGACGTATGCCACCCGTCCGCCGTGGGCGGTACCCCAGTGCGCACAGAACCGGGTGTTGGTGTCGATGGCGCCGGCCCAGCGGTGACTGAACCGCACATCCTCCAACGCCGGAAAGGTCAAGAAGAAGTGCGCCGCCAACCGGCGGTAGGTCGCGTCCCGATCTTCGTAGGCCGGGTCGACGCGACGGCCGAAATGATAGATGGCGTCATACCCGCCGAACACGATCCGGTTGTCCGAGGACAGCCGGTAGTAGTGGAACTGGTTGGCCGAGTCGCCGATGCCCTGCCGGTTGCGCCACCCGATGCGATCCAGCTGATCACCGGACAGCGGTTCGGTGGACAGCACATAGTCATACACCGGCACGGTGTAGATCCGATTGCGCTTCACCAGGCTGGGAAAGACGTTGGTGGCCAACACCACCCGATCGGCAGTGATCACGCCGGCCGGGGTGGTGACCGAACATCCCGCGGGGTCCGAGGTCAGCGCCCGCGCCGGGGTGTGCTCGAAGATCGACACCCCGGCCTCGGCGCAGGCGCGGGCCAGCTCCAGTGCCAGCTTGGCCGGGTGCACAATCGCACAGGTGTGCTCCTCGAACAACGCGGCCAGGTAGGTGGGTGAATTGACCTGCGCACGGACGGCGTCGCGGTCGAGAAACACGCCGTGGGACTCCGCGGCGGACTCACGTAGCCAGGTCACCTGGTGCGGTTCGGTGGCCACCGCCAACATCCCGGTGCGCTCCCAGTCGACGTCGAGGCCCAGGTCGTTGATGTCGGCCTGCATACCGTCGAGGTTCTCCAGACCGAGTTCATCGAGCTCGGCAAGCTCGTCGGGCCAGCGGTTCTTTCCGTTCTCCGCGCCGTGAGTCAGGCTCGCCTCGACAAAACCACCATTGCGCCCCGAGGCTGCCCAGCCCACTCGCTCGGCATCGATCACCGCGATGCGCGCACCGGGGTTCTGCTGCGCGGCGTGCAACGCCGTCCACAGTCCGGTATAGCCGGCGCCCACCACAAGCAGGTCACAGCGCAGTGGCGCATCCAACCGCGGGTACTCCGGCCGGGGCAGGTCCAGCCACATCGACCGGAATTGCGCACCCGTCAGTGAACGATCGATCAGCGCAGGGTCGACGTGACGGTCGAAGACGGTTTCCACAAGCGAAGATTACGCGGGCGCCACTGGGACCGTGGCCTGGCGGGGCTCCCAGCCGGGCGGGCCGAAGATGTAGCCCAGGCGATCCCGGAGCCGGGCCGCGCGCTTGACGTCGCGGCCGATGGCCACGTACTCGCGGGTCTGCAGCGTCCAGATGTTGAACGTGTTCACTGGTTTGGTCAGGCCGTAGTGGGGCCGGAACAGCTCCTGCTGATACGACCGGAACAGCCGATCCCACACTATGAGGATGCCGCCGTAGTTCTTGTCCAGGTACTCCGGGTCCATCCCATGGTGCACGCGGTGATGCGAGGGCGTGTTGAACACGAATTCAATTGGCGCCCAGAGCTTGTCGATGCGCTCGGTGTGCACCCAGAACTGGTAGATCAGGTTCACCGAGAAACTGGCGAACACCATCCAGGGCGGGACCCCCAACAGCGGCAACGGAATCCACATCAGGATCTCACCGCTGTTGTTCCACTTCTGCCGCAGCGCGGTGGCGAAGTTGAAGTACTCGCTGGAATGATGCGCCTGATGGGTGGCCCAGATGATGCGAACCCGGTGGGCGATGCGGTGATACAGGTAGAACAGCAGATCAACGCCCACCAGTGCGATCACCCAGGTGTACCAGGCCGTCGCGGGCAAGTGCCACGGTGCCGCATAGGTGTACAGCGCGGCATATCCCAGCAGCGCCAGGAACTTCCAGCCCGCGGTGGTGGCCACCGACACCAGACCCATCGAGATGCTGGCCCAGGCGTCGCGGCGTTGGTAGGCGCCGGACGCCGGCCGGTCTTGCTCGAGATGCTCCAGTTTGCGCGCGGCCGTCCATTCGAGGATCAGCAGCAACAGGAAGAAAGGCACCGCGAACAGCACCGGATCACGCATCGGCGGCGGCAGCACAGCCAACACTTCACCCACGCCAGCGGCGATGCTGTCCATCAGGGGAGCTTAACTCTGGTCAGCGGAAGCTGAGGATCTCATCACCCCAGGCCGCCCGGATCCCGCCGTCGAGGTCGTCTACCACCGCGTCGTCGCGGTCGATCACCAGCGTGCTGCGCCTGTCGGCGTCATAGCCCAACCAGTCGGTGCCCGGCGGGCGGCCGTGGGCGAAGTCCGTCCACCTCTGCCGCATCCGCTCCGAGACCGCCGTGCCCGGCTTCAGCCCACCGAGTTTGAAGGTGATGTCCGCAGCTCCCATCACGAGATTGCCCCAGACATACGGCAACTCGGTGGCGTGCGCTGCTCCGAGTCGCAGCATCCGCAACATCGGGGTGGTCCAGTCGAAGCGGTACAGGTACACCGGAGCCACCGCGGCATGGCCCTCGGCGAACCACACAGTGGGCATCCGGAAGCCGACGTCGCGAGCGACGTGCAGGCCCCTGGCGCGGGTGCGGATGCCGGAGTAGGCCGAGCCGATCTCGGCTTCCGAGGGCAACTGCACGCCCGGCTGCTCTGCAGCGATCTCGTCGAACATGGCCCTGATGGTGTTCGGCGCTATGGGCATCAGCGGCGAGCGCATCCAGCGGAACAGCGCCGCCTCATCCTTGTTGGTGCCGATGAGCAGCGGAACGGGGAGGGTGCGGCCCTCCCTGGCGAGTTTCACCGGGTAGTCCGGCACCAGGTCCCCGTCCATGGTCGGCGCGAACGCCAGGGTGCCCGGCGTGGTGCTGGGCACGTGATCAAACACGTACATCGACGCGTCCACCAGTACTTCGAACGGCACTGATCGGGCCTCATCTGCTGATACACCCACATGGTCGAGCACCAGTTGCGCCACCGTGTGTGCGCGGGCGCTGTCGTACACCGAGGTGGCCGGCGAACTCTGCGCGATAGCGCGGGTGAACAGCCCGGCGGCGGCGGGTGCCGCCAGCAGAGTGGTCACGATGGCCGCGCCCGCCGATTCGCCGAACACCGTCACATTGGCCGGGTCTCCCCCGAACCCGCAGATGTTGTCACGCACCCATTCCAGGGCACGTATCACATCGCGCAGGCCGAGGTTGGTGTCGAAATCCGGACCGAAACCTGACAGGTCCAGAAATCCGAACGCGCCCATCCGGTAGTTCAGCGTCACCACCACGACATCTCCGCCGGAAGCCAGCACCCTACCGTCGTAGAGCGGTTGGCTGCCGGATCCGAAGATGTAGGCCCCGCCGTGCACCCACACCATCACCGGAGTGCTTCCCGGCTCGGCGTTCGAGGGTGCCCAGATGTTGAGGAACAGGCAGTCCTCGGCGGTGTTGGCGCCTGCGCCCAGCGGGATCGGACTCTTCGGCTGCGGGCTGATGGAGCCGAAGCCGACGGCGTCGGCCACCTCGGTCCATGGTTCTGGACGCTGTGGCGCACGCCAGCGCAGGTCACCCTCGGGAGCGGCGGCGTACCGCAGCCCTTTCCAGGTCTTGACCTGGCCGTCGTCGATGCCGCGGACGGGGCCGGAATCGGTGTCGATCACGGGTCGGGTGATCGTGCGAGAGACGACTGTCACAGCTACCTCCTTGTAAGCCTCGCCATGTTTAACGTACTGGCCAGTAACTTGGATCCCGATCGGGGTGGAGATCACAGTCGCGGCTAGCCTTGTCGCCCGTGCGGAAATGGGTCCTGCTCACCGGGGCGATCTCGACCGAAGTGGTGGCCACGCTGTCGTTGCGGGCGTTTCAGGACAACCCTGTCTGGCTGGCCGTTGTCATCCCCGGGTACGTCGCGTCGTTCGTCTTCCTGACGTTCGTGCTGCGCGCCGGGATGCCGATCGGCGTCGCGTACGGCATCTGGGCGGCCACCGGCACCGCGCTGACGGCCGGGTTGGCCGCGGTGATCTTCGACGACCCGTTCACCTGGCCGGTGATCGCCGGTATCGGGCTGATCATCATCGGGGTGCTGCTGGTCGAATTCGGGTCGCACGCCGCGGTGAAACAGTGATGTGGCTGGCGCTGGCCGGCGCCATCCTGACCGAAGTCGCGGCGACGCTCGGGCTGCGCGCCTCCAATGGGTTCCGTAAGAAGATCTGGCTGGTCCCGGTGATGCTCGGCTACGTCGTGTCGTTCACGATGATGTCGTGGTCGCTGTCACTGGGCATGCCCGTGGGCATCGCCTATGGCGTGTGGTCGGCGTGCGGGGTGGCGCTGGTGGCGCTCATCGCCCGCTACCTGTTCGCCGAACCGCTGACCCGGATGATGGCTCTGGGCATCGTCTTCATCGTGGCCGGAGTGCTCACCATCGAGATCATCGGCGCGGCCCATTAGCTTTCGGAGCCAAGACCCCGGCGGCCAGCAGAATCACCACGCCCGCAACAGGCACGATCAGTAGGCCCATCCGCAGGCTGACGGCGTCGGCCACGGCGCCCACCAGTGGGGGTGCCCCCAGGAAGCCCACCCGCATCAGCCAGGTGACCACTGTCAGCCCGGTGTTGGGTGGCAGGCCTTTCACCTGATCTGCGGCGTGGAACGCGGCAGGCACCACCGTCGCCACCCCAAGACCCGCGGCGGCGAAACCGGCGATGGTGCCCGGCACCGTGGGAAAGGCCAGCGCAGCACCCATGCCGACAGCCGTCAGCAAAGCACCCCAACGGGCCACCCGACGTTCGCCGTAACGGTCCACCACCCGATCTCCGAGCACCCGACCGAGGAACTGCCCGCCCACCAGCGCGATGAAGCCGAAGCCGGCGATGGCCGCGGGCGCACCCAGGCTTTCGCGCAGATACAGCGTCGCCCACGACTGACCGGCGTCCTCCACCACCGCCCCGGCGATGGACAGCACCGCCAGCACCAGCAACACCAGGTATGCCAGCATCCGGCGCTGCCCACCGGTATCGACGGGCGCTGCCGCGACGGGCGCGGGCTCGTCGTGGTCAGGCCCACGCAACAGGAATCGGTAACTGATCAAGCTGATCACACCGAACACCGTCCCGAGATCGCCAGCTGCACCACGATGTCGAGCCCCAGCGCAATGGCGGCCGAGCCCATAACACCGCCCAGCACCGCACCCACCGACCAGACGGCGTGCATCGAGTTGATGATGGACCGGCCGTAACTGCGCTGTACCCGCAGCGCATGGGCGTTCTGGGCGACATCGGTCTGGGCGTCGGCAAGCCCGGCCAGGAACATCGCCAGGGCAAATGCCCATGCCGTGGGCGCCAGTCCGGCCAGGAAGGTGAAGGTCGCGATCATGACACTGCTCACGACTGCCACCCGCGCGGACGTGAAACGCCGGATCAGTGCCGCAGCCGCCAGCCCGGACAGCATCGCACCGGCCGGAAAGGCCGCCACCGCGAGACCGAAACCCATGTTCGACGTCTGCAGCGCCGCTTTGATCTCCGGGTAGCGCGGTAGCAGGTTGGTGAACATCGCGCCGTTGGTGAGGAAGAGCAGAGCCACCGCGATGCGAGCGTTTCGGTCAACAGATGCGGCAGCCACGTGGAACCATTGTGCTGCAACGGCATGCGCGGCTGAGCAAGGCATACCCGTGAGCACCGAAGTTGTCGGCACCGGCCGCCGGCCCGGCACATCCCCGTCGTCTTCGTCTCAGGGAGCTGCGCTCGTCTGGTGGTGCAGCGCGATACCTGGGACGATCTGCTGTCGCGGGACGTAACTGAATGAACCGAGCCGATTGGGGAACATGACCGCTGTGGATGCCGGACTCGTCGAACTCGCGAACCGTTTCGGTGTCGCCACCGCCTACGCCGACTGGACCGGCCGGATGGTCGACGTCCCCGAATCCACCTTGGTGGCGGTGCTCGGCGCCCTGGGCGTCGACGTCAGCTCTCCAGAGCAACGCGCGGCGGCCGTCACCGAACAAGAACGCGCGTACTGGTCCAAGTCGCTGCCTGCGACCATCGTCGGGCGTGCCGGGTCGGACACCACCTTCTGGGCACACGTCACCCACGGCGCCGACGCCCACGTGTGGGTGCGTCTCGAGGACGGCACGGTGCGTACCGGCGTGCGGCAAGTGGACAACTTCACTCCCCCGTTCGACCTCGACGGCGGGTTGATCGGCGAGGCTACCTTTGTGTTGCCCGGTGATCTGCCGCTGGGCTATCACCGAGTGCACTTGCGTTCCGGCAGCACCGAGACGAGCACCGCCCTGATCATGACGCCCCGCTGGCTGGGCCTTCCAGCCCGGATGGGTAACCGACGGACCTGGGGTTTGGCCACCCAGTTGTACAGCGTGCGGTCCACCCGGTCGTGGGGCGTCGGTGATCTCACGGACCTCACCGATCTCGCGGTGTGGTCCGGCGCCCAGCATGGGGCCGGCTATGTGCTGGTGAATCCGTTGCATGCCGCCGAGCCCACCAAGCCGATGGAGCCTTCGCCGTACCTGCCCACGTCACGGCGTTTTGTGAATCCGCTGTATCTGCGGGTGGAGGCCATTCCGGAGTACGTCGATCTGAGCAAGCGCAGCAAGGTGCGCGAGCTGCGTGACGCCGTCCGCAAGCGGGCCCGTAAGCACGATGGTATCGACCGTGACGCTTCGTGGTCGGCGAAACGCAAGGCGCTCAAGCTGATTCACGGCGTGAAGCGAACCGCCGGGCGTGAGCTCGCGTATCAGGCGTTCCGGGACCGCGAGGGCGACGCGCTGGACGACTTCGCGACCTGGTGTGCGCTGGCCGACAAGTACGGCGCCGACTGGCACGAATGGCCGGCCGAGCTGCGTCACCCCGGCTCCCCCGAGGTCGCCGCTTTTGCTGAAAAACATTCCGAGGCAGTCGATTTCCACCGTTGGCTGCAGTGGCAGCTCGATGATCAGCTGGCCGGCGCCCAGTCCGCCGCGGTGCGGGCGGGGATGGCGTTGGGCATAATGGCCGATCTCGCGGTGGGCGTGCACCCCAACGGTGCCGACGCGTGGGCACTACAGGACATCCTGGCGCTCGGCGTGACGGCCGGTGCGCCGCCGGACGAGTACAACCAACTGGGCCAGGACTGGTCACAGCCGCCGTGGCGGCCCGACCAGCTGGCCGAATCGGAATACCAGCCGTTCCGGGCGCTCATCCAGGCGGTGCTGCGCCACGCCGGCGGCGTGCGCATCGACCACATCATCGGCCTGTTCCGGCTGTGGTGGATCCCCAAGGGCGCGTTACCCACCGAAGGCACATATGTGCGCTACGACCACGAGGCGATGATCGGGATCGTCGCGTTGGAGGCACATCGGGCCGACGCCGTCGTTGTCGGCGAAGATCTGGGAACCGTCGAGCCCTGGGTACGTGATTACCTTCGTGATCGCGGACTGCTCGGCACGTCGATCCTGTGGTTCGAGATGGACCACCAAGGCGCAGGCGGTCCGCTGCCCGCCGAGCAGTGGCGTGAGTACTGCCTGTCCTCGGTGACCACGCACGACCTGCCACCGACCGCGGGGTACCTCGCCGGGGACCATGTGCACCTTCGAGATTCGCTTGGGCTGCTGACACGGCCGGTCGAGGAGGAACTGGAGGCCGACAAGGCGGAGAACGCCGCGTGGATCGCCGAGCTACAACGGGTCGGCCTGCTGCCGAGCGGCCCCGGCACCGAACCGCCGAGCGTCGAAGAGACGATCCTTGCGCTGTACCGCTATCTGGGACGCACACCATCGCGGCTGTTGTCGGTCGCACTCACCGACGCCGTGGGTGATCGACGAACACAGAATCAGCCCGGCACCACCAACGAGTACCCGAATTGGCGTGTGCCGCTGAGCGATCCGAAGGGCAAGCCGCTGCTACTGGAGAAGGTGTTCACCGATCCGCGGGCGGCTGCGTTGAGCGAGGCCATGCACTTGATCATCACGCCGCGAACCTGAGTATCACTCCGCACGACATGACGCCCCATCGAACGCTGAAAACGACCGCCCGGGTGTTCTCGTATGGGGAATTGTTGGAGCTTCAGCAACGCCGGGAGACCGTGGCCCGGCCCCCGGAATCTGACTGCGGACAACCCCGCACCAACACCATGCACTTCCCAGAACGCACCCTCGGCCCCGACAACCCCAACCCAGATGCCGCGAAAGCCGGTCGTTGACAAGACAAGTCAGCGGCCGATCAGACCCCGTCGCTCAGAGGTCCAGTACCCAGTCCTGCCCGGTGAGCTGATGGCCATAACTGTGATGCGGTTCTTCGCGGACCAGCCGAAACCCGAAGCTTTGATAGATTTTTCGCGCTGAGGTCAACACGTCGTTGGTCCACAACTCCACCTGGCGATAGCCGGCAGTCCTGGCGAACTGCAGGCACTCTTGCACCAGCCGGGTGCCGATGCCCAGCCCGCGGCCACCCTGGCATACCAACAGGATTCGCAGTTTCGCAACGCCGGGACTGGACCCTTCAACCAGGAACACACACCCGGTCCGCTCACCGTCGACTTCGGCGATCCATGCCGCTTCCCGCCGTGTGTCGTGGCTTCGAGCGAAATCAGCCACGATGCCTGCCACCAGCACCTCGAAATCGGTGTTCCAGCCGAACTGTCGGTGATATTCCTGGCCATTGGCCATCACCACCCAGCCCAGGTCACCGGGCTGGTTTGCCCTGCGCAGCAACACCCGAGAACTCACCGCGTTCGCCACCGCACCTCCACTGAAACACTCGTTTCAGTTACGCTACCAAGGTGACAT
Organism: Mycobacterium sp. MS1601; assembly: GCF_001984215.1. Taxonomy (NCBI): domain Bacteria; kingdom Bacillati; phylum Actinomycetota; class Actinomycetes; order Mycobacteriales; family Mycobacteriaceae; genus Mycobacterium; species Mycobacterium sp. MS1601. Next base: position 5,454,096 of record NZ_CP019420.1, on the reverse strand, counting down.
CGGAGGCCACAAGCCCATCCGCTCGGCAGGCCGAACTGCTGCAGCTCGCCTATCGGTACGTGCTGACACACGGCCTGGCCGAGTTGTCGCTGCGCCCACTGGCCGCCGCCATCGGGTCCAGCCCACGGGTACTGCTGTTCCTTTTCGGCAGCAAGGACGGCCTGATCAAAGCCCTACTGGCACAGGCCCGCGAAGACGAACTCGAACTGCTGCACCACCTCGATGCGGTGGATTCACTCAACGGAGCTGTCAACGAACTGTGGACGTGGCTGTCCTCCGACCACCACCGCCCCCTTCTCACACTGTGGGCCGAGGCCTACACCCGCTCACTGGTCGATCCAGAGGGGGTGTGGTCAGGTTTCGCACACAGCACGGTGGGTGACTGGCTTGCAGTTCTCGCGGCACACCAACCGGATCCGACGTCGGATGCCGCCGAAGCCGAACGCACCCTGGCCCTGGCGGTACTGCGGGGAGCACTCCTCGACCTGCTGGCCACCGGCGACCGTTTCCGCACCAGCGCCGCTGTGCGCCTGCACACCAGCTCAGTCAGCGCCCGAACGCCGCGGCCAACCGTGGCAGAAACGCCGCCACCGCCGGACTCGGCGTAGGACGCCAGACCACCGCCAGTACGGCAGGCACCGGATTGCCCCGCATCGGCACCACCGCCAACCGATCGGCGTGCTCCTGCGCCATCGACGCCGACAGCACACCGATCCCGACTCCGCGGGCGCACAAGTCGGCGATGCTGTCAGCCGCGCTGGCCTGCACTGCCACCGTCGGCATGAAACCGTGCTGTGCACATCCAGTTTCGAGAGTGGCCCGGACACCGGTCCCGTCGGGCATCGTCACCAGGGGCTGCCCCGCCAGCGCCGGGTAGTCCAAGGATCTACGACCAGACCATCGATGGCCACCGGGCACCAGCGCCGCCAGAGGCTCGCTCACGATTGTCATCGATTCCAACGCTTCCGGCGGCGCCCCCGCGGTCCCGACGATCGCCACGTCGAGATCACCTGCCTGCACCTCGGAAAGCATGGTCGCAGAATCGTTTTCCCGCATGGACAACCTCACATCCGGGTGGGCATCGCGAAACGCTTCCACGGCGACGAACAGTGGGGTGATGGTGCACCCGGTCACCATGCCGATGCTCAGGTTGCCGCGCAGCAGGCCGGCCACTGCATCCACGGCATCACGCACCGCCGTGGCTGCGGCCAAAGCGGCTCGCGCCGGCTCCAGCGCCGCCTTGCCGGCGGCGGTGAGGCGTGCCACCCGCGCGGACCGATCGAACAGCGGTTGGCCGATCTCGGCCTCCAGCGCCTTGATCTGTGCGCTGATCCCAGGCTGGCTGATGTGCACACGATCGGCGGCGCGGGTGAAGTTCGCCTCCTCGGCCACTGCCACGAAGTATTCGAGCTGCCGAAGTTCCATAACCATGGATTCTAGTTATCAGAAGAACAATCTGTTGGACTTCTGATTCAGCAACCACCAGCCTGGAAACAGACACTACGAGAAAGGACGCGCCATGCGACCGAAAGCCCATCGTCCCGAAGACATCACCCGGTTGTTCGTCGAGTTCTCCAATGCCGGCGACGCAGAAGGCGTCGCCGGCCTGTACGAAGACCACGCGGTACTGGCCTACCCACCCGGCAGCACCACCGTCGGCCGGTCCGCCATCCAGGAACTCTGGCGGAAGGTCCTGGACCAGGGCCCGCACTTCGAGCAGGAGGAGCCGTTGCCGACGCTGGTCATCGGCGATATCGCGTTGACCTCGACTCCGCCGCGCGACGGTGCGGGTGCCCGCGCCCAGGTGGTTCGACGTCAGGCCGACGGCAGCTGGTTGCGCATCCTGGACCAGCCGGAGTTCGTCCCCACAGGCGCTTAGCCCTGCGCCTGCAGCGCCTGCTGTCCGAAGGAATTCACCGCGAGGGAGCCTTCGGGCAGCGCCAGTTCACCACTGTCGATCCGCGCACGTAGGTAGGCGAACGTCTGTGCGGTCTGCGCGAACAGGTGCTCACCGGCCCGCAACGGCGCGCGAACCGGGGCGTCAGCAGTGACGAACTGCGGCAGAGGCCTGACCTCGGTGTCGTAGTCGACGTTGAAGAACAGCGGGAAGGAGTACCGCTCCTGCTTCACCTTGCGCACCCGGTGGCTGGTCGCCACAAAGGCACCGTTGGTCCACAGCTCGAGCATGTCTCCGATGTTGACCACATAGGTTCCCTCCACCGGCGGGACGTCGATCCACTCACCGGCGCCGTTGAGCACCTCCAGGCCTGGAGCGGTGGGCTTGAGCAACGTGAAGCACTCGTAGTCGCTGTGCGCGCCGATGCCCAGCGCGTCCTCGGCATCGGGGTTGTACGGGTAGTGCACCAACCGCAGCTGGCTCGGTGTCTTGGTGGCGTGCCGGGTGAACGTGTCCGGGTCCTCCCCCAGTGCAACAGCGAAGGCCCACAACAACTTCTGCCCCAGCTCCAGCACCGCGGTGTAGTAGGTGGTGACCGCGTCGGCGAACCCGGGCAGGTCCGGCCACGTGTTGGGGCCCAGCATCGGGTTGCCCGCCAGATAGTCGGGGTCGTCGGCGGGCAAATCCAGTGCGGTGTCAAAGGCCTCCTTCAGATCCGGCTTCTCGCCGCTGAGCCCTTCCTCACCCATGGGAACGTAGCCGCGGTGACAGCGTGACCGGCCGATGTAGGACCGCATCTTCTCCTCGAGGGGCAGCGCGAAGAACTCCTTGGTGGCCGCCAGCAAGGCATCAAAACACGCTGGGTCGATCGGAGCGCCACTGATGTAGAAGAACCCGACCTCCCGGGCAGCGCGGCCCAGTTGATCAGCCACAGCTTCCCGGTCGGAACGCTGATCCGAATACAACCCGCTGATGTCGATGATGGGCACCGAGGTGAAAGCGGCGGTCATAGGTTCACATCTCCTTCGCTGTCGACGACAGTCCATGTCTGCATTGATGATTCGGTCAGTTCGTTGCCGCGGACCCGTGGTAAGAGTTCCGCTCCCGTACGCGCGGGTTCGGATGAGTCGGTGATCTCCCAACGGTTGTCGGTGACTGTTCCCAGGGAGATCTCGACACCGGCCGGCGAGGACGAAGCCCAGCCGAACAATGCCCCGACCCGGATCAAGAGGCCCTGCGCATCGTTGGGACCTGCCAGAGTCAGCGCCCAGCAGGGTCCGGCCAGGGGCTCCCGCACCCAGTGTTCGACGTAGGCGGAATGCACGCCGGTCTCGACCAACACCTGTCCCTCCCAGTGCATCCGGCCCTCGTCGGGAAACTCCCCCTGTGGCTGGAGGCCGGCAAACCGCTCCCAGGTGAACACGTCGCCGCTCTGGTGCAACCAGCCCGCGAAACCGTCCTGGGCATCAGGGGCGGCGGGTACGGGTCTTCGCAGGTCGACAAAGGCGGTGATGCCCTGTAACCAGCGCACATCGGTGCTGACGTCCTCGGATCCGTCGACGTCGATCAGCAGGGTGCGCCGCCACAGACCGCAGCACTCCGACATCCGTACCGCGGTCACAGTCCCTCCGCCCAGCGCAGTTTCTGTGCGGCCAGACCGGCCACGCTGGGCCGACCCAGTGCTCGCACCCGAGCTATGCCGCCGTCCGGATAGGCCTGGATGCGCAGCGCGGTGATACCGCGGACATCCACCGGGAACCGCCGGCGCATGTCTGGCAGCAGCGCCACTCGGTCCAACACCAAGACGTCGAACGACACTGTCCACCAGGATGATCCATCCGCCGGTACGTCGCAGGAACCGAGCACACAAACTTGCCGGGAGGCGTTGAAGACAAACCAGGTGGTGTCGATCTCGATGCGGCACAAGTCGGTCTCTGCTGCCAGGGCGATGATCACCGCGTCATGGCTGTCGGGGCCGATGTCGCGGCGCCTGCGGGTTTCCCAGCCGTCACCCATGGTGGCCGGGCGGTCGGCAGCGATCAGAGACCGGGCATCGGAGTAGAACGTGTCACTCGACCACACCACGGTGCCGCCGTTCTCGATCCCGGACATCTCCACCGTGACGCCGTCCCAGTCCGCCGGGTCCACGATCACCTCGCCGTAGACCCGCAGCCGGGCCACTCCACCGTCGGATTCCAACTGCAACTTCACATGCGTGATGCGCCGCCGGTCGGACACCGCGAGGAGATTGCGGGAATCCGGTTTCAGCACCGTCGAACCCACCAACGGAATCCATGCCACCTCCGGGGAACAGGCGTCGGCGGACTGGTCCAAAACCGCGCCGAGCACGCGGCATCCGGTGGGGTGGTTGCCGGTGAAGAAGCGGGTGTCGACGTCGACGGCCACTACCCGGCCGGGCGCGCCGAGGCGTACGACGGCCCAGTCCCCCTGTGCACCTGCGTGGCGACGGGTTTCCCAGCCGTCGACGACTTCACCGCGCAGGTCATAGGTGCCGGGGACAAATGCGGGGTCCCCCGGCGACAACAGCAGTTCCTTGGCGCCGAAGGACTCGTCGCTGGCCGCGATCACGCTGCCCCGAGGGCACGGGCAGCCAGATCGACGGTGCGCGCGTAGTCGGTCACAGGCCCAGCCCCAGTGCGGCGGACACCGGCCAGTGGCTGCGCAGGTTCGGGGGCGCGGGCGCGTAAGCACCTACCTTGCTGGTGTGCAGGCCCAGTCCCACCACCGCCTGCGCCAGTGCCACCGCGGCGGCCACCCCGTCGATTGCGGGCACGCCCAGCCGCGCCGAGATCGCCGCTGTCACCCCGGCCATCCCCGCACAGCCGAGGCAGATCACGTCGGCGCCGTCGTCCTCGATGGCACGTTGCGCTTCGGCGACAATCGCGTCCACCGCACCGGACAGGTCGGCGTCCACCTCGGCGGTGCCGAGTCCACACGCGCGCACCGACGCGCAGTGGGCGGAGAGCCCGGCCAGCAACAGGCGGTCCTCGATGGCCGGGATGGAGCGGGCCAGTGTGGTGATCACCGAGTAGCGCCGTCCGACCAGATGGGCGATGTGCGCGGCAGATTCGGCGATGTCCAGCACCGGAACAGTCAGCAATTCCTGCAGTGCGTCCTTGCCGTGCTCGCCGAAACCGGCGAGGATCACCGCGTCGAAATCGAAGGTGCCCGCATCCAGCAGTCGGGCAGTCAGGTCCAGTGCGCCCACGGCCGACAGGTAGCTCTCGGCCGCCGAATCCACCGCCTCGGAGCCGAACAGGGGCGCCCGGGTGACGATCTCGGTACCCATGGCGGCTGCCGAGCGTGCGGCCGCATCGATCTCGCTCGTCATACCCGCCGAGATGTTGACGTTCAGTATCAGGATCTTCACGCCGGCACCGCGCTGTCCACCAGGTGGCCCGACACCCAGGTCTGGAGCACCGAACCGTCCAACTGCACACCGTGATACGGCGTCACCGGATGCCGGTGACGCAACTGTGCCGCATCAACACGGTCGGATGACGCCGGGTCGAACACCACCAGATCCGCCCTGGCTCCCACCACGATCCTCCCCCGGTCGGTCAGCCCGGCCAGCGCGGCCGGTTGTTCGGCCATCCACCGGCACACCTGCTCCAACCCAACACCCCGCGCCTTCGCCTGGGTCCAGACCGCCCGCAACCCGAGCTGCAATGAACTGATGCCCCGAAGGCAGATCCGAAGTCACCGGTCGCCTTCAGGTGCGCAGCGCACGGCGAGTGGTCCGATACCACCATGTCGAGCACTCCATCAGCCAGTGCCCGCCACAGCTGCTCGCGGTTGTCGGCACCACGGATCGGCGGGCAGGCCGCGAATTCGGTGGCGCCGTCGGGTATCTGCGATGCGTCGAACGTCAGGTAGTGCGGGCACGTCTCCGCGGTGACGGGCAGCCCGTCGGCCTTGGCCGCGGCCAGCAACGGCAATACATCGGCGCTGGAGACATGCACGATGTGGGCACGCGCGCCGGTGCGCCGCACCTCGTCGATCACCAGTTGCACCGCTTGCACCTCGGCCGAACCGGGCCGGCTGTCCAGGAACGATCGATAGGACGCGCCCCGCGCCGTGGATCTCCCGGACAGGATCTCGGCGTGCACCAACAGCACCGAACCCAGGGTGGCCACGGTCTCCATCGCCCGGCCCAGTTGGGCGACGTTCAACGGCGGAAACGCCGGATTGCCGGAGTCGGCCAGGAAGCACTTGAAGCCCAGGCAGCCCGCCGCCAGCAGATCGGCCGCCACATCGGGGGCATCCGCGTTCTGCGGCACCACTCCGCCCCAGAAGCCGACATTCACCCGGCAATGCCCCTGCGCCGCTGACTGTTTGACCAACAGCGCCGCCACCGAGGTGGTCACCGGATCGCTGTCCAGCGGCATGTCCACCACGGTGGTGACCCCACCCGCGGCCGCGGCGGCCGTGGCGGTCGCAAAGCCCTCCCAGTCGGTGCCGGGGTCGTTGACGTGCACATGGGTGTCCACCAGACCGGGCATCAGTACCGTCCCGGCCGGCAGGTGCACGTCGCGGGCAACGCGGCCACCCGGTTCGGGGTCCACCGCCACGATCACTCCCCCAGCCACCCCGACGGACGCCGGACGCAGCACACCGTCGACGACGGCGCGTTCGGCGTGCAGTACGACGTCCAAGGGTGTCATCCGAACCGCTGGTGAAAGTGCTGTGTCATTTCCGGCCACACGTGCGGGTCATGACCGGGAATCAGCGGGTAATCCTTCTTCGCGGCAAGGGCTTTGAGCCGGCGGATCGGCTCCACCGTCTCCTCCGGCTCGACGCCAACGTATCCGCCGATGGCCAGCTCGTGTTCGATGTTCTCGGTGAGATCGGCGGCATCGAACGCGAACACGTAGCCCGCGGGTCCGCCGTCTGCCACCGATTCGTCGAGTTCCACCACGAAGCTCTGGTGCCCTGGAGTGTGGCCGTAGGTGGGCACCGCCGTGATCCCCGGTGCCACCTCGGCTTCCCCGTCTGCCAACTGCCAGTCGATGCGCGGGTCGTCGAAGTCGATCCGGAAGATCGCGTGCTTTTCCACCTCAGGGTCATTGGACAATCCGAATTCGAGTTCACGTCGCTGCAGGTGAACGGGTATCCGACCGGAGAACAGCTTCAGCCCGCCGGCATGGTCCACGTGCAGATGCGACAGTCCCACCACGTGGATGTCGTCGATGTCGACCCCGATCGCGGCCAGGCCCTCCTCGATGGGTTCACCGGGGCCGGGCAGCAGCGGTTGGTATTCGACCGACGGGAAGAACCGCTTGCGCAGGTAGGGATCCCGGATCAGTGCGGTGTTGAACCCGGTATCCAGCAGCACCCAGCCACCGTCGGTCTGTAGCAGTACGCCGGGCACCGGTTCCCGCATTCGGATGTCGTGCGGGGCACCGTGCACCGACACCGATTTGGGCAGATCCTCCCATCCCAGTGTCAGCAGCACGATGCGCCGCACCTTGCTTTTCCGCACGAGGCCCACCGACGGACGCTGACTCACTCGGCGCTCAACGTCGCAATGCGCAGGGTGTTGGGGTTGGTCACCACGTGTGATTCCTCCACACCCTTGAGCCAGGGCTGCGCCACCATGAAGTCGTCGACATCGGCGACGTTCATCCAGCAGCCGGTCTTGGTGGCTTCCAGCGCAGCGGTCGAGAACGGCTCCGGCGCACCCGAGACCAGACCCTGCGCCAGCGCTTCGGTGATGGGCGGCGCCGAGCAGCCCAGATAGTTCAGCCCGCCGTCCGGATCCCACGAGATGTGTCCCCAGGTGTACGGCGATGGCGCATCCGGCCAGGCCAGTGCGGTGAACACGTCCGGCGCCGACTGGCCGTCCGTCCCGATCCACCCGTAGATCTCCGAGGTGGGGTAGCTCTGCACGGTCGCGGTCAGGCCCGCTGCGGCAAGCTGGGTCTGGATCAGGTTGCTGATCAGCTGGTTGTCCGGGTTGGACGAGTCGTAGCCGATCACCACCGTCTTCTGATCAGCGGGCAGCCCCGCGGCGATCTCGGACAACTTGGACGGGTCGTGGGTGATCTCCTGCTTGGCGAACTCCGGCGCCATCATGTTGGGCGGGTACACCTGCTCGGCCACCTTGCCCCGGCCGAAGTAGGTCTGCTCCACCAGTGCGTCGGCGTCGATGGCCTGCAGCAGCGCGGTGCGGTTGGCCTGATCGGTGAGCATGCCCTTCTGCGCATTGAGGTACAGGTAGTTCGACATCATGGTGGGCAGTGAGTAGTTCGTGTACTTGGGGTCGTTGATGTACTCCTGCACCGCCGAGGACGGCAGGTCGTGCAGAATCGCAGCGAGCTGGCCGTTGTTGAACTGCAACTGCTGGGCCGACACATCGGTGATCACCGGGATCTCCACGGATTCGAAATACGGCTTCTCGCCCCAGTAGTCGGGGTAGGCGGCCATGGCGTAACGCGAGCCCACTTCGGCCGCGGTCAACGTGTAGGGGCCGGTGCCGAGGTCGTTGGTGGTCAGGTAGCTCTGGGCGAAGTCGTCACCACCGTGTTCGGCCAGCCCGGTGGGGCTCAGCATCCGGGGCCCGTAGGGGCAGGCGATGTAGTCGAGGAACGCGGCGTTGGGCGCTTTCAGCGTGACCGTGACGTCGTAGTCGCCTTGGGCGGTGACGGATTCGATGTCGGCCACCATGTACGACGGGCCCTGCGCCACCGCCAGCCTGCGGTCGAAGGACGCCTTGACCGCCGCGGAGGTGAACGGCGTGCCGTCGTGGAACGTGACGCCCTCGCGCAGTTTGAAGGTGAAGACGCGGTGGTCCGGGGACTCGGTCCACTCGGTGGCCAGCAACGGCTCGATCTCCGGGGTCGCCGTGCCCGCCTTGTACTGCAGCAGACCCTCGTAGAGGTTGGTGGTCAGCAGCAGCCCCTGACCGGCGTAGAAGATATCCGGGTCAGGTGGTTGCCCCGGGTCCTGCAGAAACGACAGGTGCAGCACCTTGTCGGTGGGCGCAGCGGCGGGTTCGCCTGACCCGGAATCGGATCCGCCGCACCCGGCGAGGGTGAGCACCACAGCGGCACCTGCGGCCAGTGCCGCGAGAACACGGGGACGGTTGATCATGAAGCGGCTCCTTCGAGAACGGTGAGGTTGGCGAATGCGTCGAGGAACTCGGCGGAGCTGCGAACGGCTCCGGTCTGCAGGTACTCCATGGCGTCCAGCGAGGCGTCGTGACGCTTCTGCGACGATCCGCCCACACAGTCGGAGACCACGCGGACGTAGTAGTCGCGTTGGTGGGCGTCAGCGAAGGTGTAGTGCACACAGACGTCGGTCAGCCCGCCGATCAGGATCAGCGTGTCGGCTTTGAGACCGCGCAGCACGATATCGAATTCGGTTCCGATGAAACCGGAGTAACGGCGCTTGACGAGATGGAACTCCGGCCTGCTGCCGTCGAGGATGGGCCGCAGGCTGGGTTCGAGATCCGTGCCGGGTTGTCCTTCCACGCAGTGCACACCCTCGGTGCCGTCGAGTTCACGCCCGAAATCCACGCCGCTGGGGCGGTGCACCTCCTGGAAGAACACCACCGGCAGGTCGGCCGCGCGGGCAGCAGCCAGCAAGCGCTGTGCCACCTCGACCCGCTCGGCATGGCCGGGCATCACCGGGATGCCCGCCTCGTCGGCGGTCATCGCTCCGCCCTCCTGGATGTCGACGACAACCAGAACCGGATTGCCCACAATCAGTGGCTGTTTCGGCATCATCCCTCCTTCAGATACTTCCGTTACCGGCGATACGGGGATCCGCGGCGGCCTGCAGCAGATCGACGGCGGTGTTGATGAAGACATAGAGGGCTCCGAGCATCAGCGTCACACCCGCGATCGCGGGGAAGTCGGCCACAGGGATGCTCTGCGCGATGTACTGTCCGATCCCGGGCCACCCGAACACCTGCTCCACCACAAGAACTCCGGAGAACATCAGGCCTATCTGCAGGCCGGTCATCGACAGTGCCGCGCCCACCGAGTTCCGCAGGATGTGTCGGGCCATGATGCGGCTTTCCGAGAGTCCCTTGGCCCGAGCGGTTCTGGCGTAGTCACTGTCGATATCGGACAGCAGGCTGGAGCGCAGCACCCGACCGATGGCCACCGCGGGGCCGATCGCGATGACGAAGGCGGGAAGCAAAAGATGGTGCAGCGCGTCGATCACCACGTCGAACCGGAAACTGAGCAGGCCGTCGACGGTCAACAGCCCCGTCGGCCCGGTCGGTGGATTCGCAACGCTCAGCCGCCCGTTGGCAGGCACCCAGCCGAGCTGCTGGTAGAAGACGATCAGCCCGAGGATGCCCAGCAGGAACATCGGCGCCGACGCCCCGGTGAACAGCACGGCCCGCAGCACTGACGAGCCACGCCATTTCAGCGTGGTCGAGAAGGCAAGCAGCACAGCCAGCAGCAATGCCACCGCGATGCCGCAGAGGGCGAGTTCCAACGTGGCGGGCAGGAAGTCCCCCAGATCGGAGGCGACGGGGTGCCTGGTCCGGTACGACGTGCCCAGATCGCCCTGGGCGGCGGAGGTCAGATAATTCCAGAACTGTGTGAGCAGGGGTTCGTTGAGACCCAGGGCTTCCCGGCGGGCGGCCACCGCGTCGGCCGAGGCCTGCGCGCCAAGCTGGGCCTTGACCGGGTCCAGTGGTGAGATGTTCTGCAGGATGAACATCACGCCCGCCAGCGCGATCAGGATGGCGATCATGGCCACCACCCGCGTTGCCACGAAGGATTTCATCACTACACCGTCTTCATCAGGTTTCGCAGGCTGTCGCCGGCGATGTTGCCGATCAGTGCCAGTACCAGGACGCCAAGGCCCGGCATCACCGGAATCCACCACTGCTGCAGGAAGTAACTCAGGTTGCGGGCGGCGTCGGCACCGAGTTCCGGTGCGGGAGCGGACTGTCCGAGCCCCAGAAAGGACAGTGCGGCCAGCGTCAGGATCAGTGTGCCGATGTCGAGGCTGGCGGCCACCAGCGCGTTGGGCACCGCGCCGGGCATCAAGTGGCGAAACGCCAACCGGAACGGACCGACACCGGCCAGCCGAGCCGCTTCCACATGCGGACGCGCTGCCAGCCGGGCCACCTCACCGCGGACCAGCCTCGCGTAGAACGGCCACCACACGATCGACACCGCGATCAGGGTGTGCACAAAACCGGGACCCAGTGCGGCCACCACGGCGATGGCGAGCACCGGGGCCGGCAGCGACAGGAACGCGTCGGTGATCCGCATCAGGAGGGTGTCGATCCAGCCACCAGCCGTGCCGGCGATCAGTCCGACCAGCCCGCCGATCGCCAACCCGATGGCGACCACCACGAGTGCGGCGAACCAGCTGGAGCGCACGCCGTAGAGCACGCGGGACAGGATGTCGCGGCCGATGTTGTCGGTGCCGAGCAGGAAGTCAGCCGACCCCGGAGGCTGCAGCGGCATACCGGCGGGCACCAGCGGGTCGTACGGCGAGATCAGCGGGACCGCGAGCGCCACCAGAGTCACGAGGAACAGCAGAGAGAAGCCGGCCCAGTTGGCCAGCATCGCACGGGAAGTCGGCATCACCAGCGCGCGCCGCGGCTTGCCGGTGGCCACCGCGGGTGCGGGCAGGGTGGCGTCGGTGATGACGGCCATTCAGCTTGCCTTTCTCTCGATGCATGCCAGCTGGTGGGTTCCGCCCGGCCGCCCCTCGAGGCGGACGTCCAGCGCGCTATCGCTGCAGGCGTCGATCGCGATGGGGCAGCGGGGGTGGAAGGCGCAGCCGTCCGGGGGTGACAGCGGACTGGCGGGTTCACCTGCCAGCAGCCGGGTTTCGCGGCCCAGGTCGGGGATGGAGTCCACCAGAGCCTGCGTGTAAGGGTGGGTGGGCCGGGCGATGACCTCGTCCACGGGTCCGATCTCGACGATGCGCCCGAGGTACATGACGGCCACCCGGTCGGCGACCACCCGGGCCACCGACAGGTCGTGGGTGACGAACACCACCGACATGTCCAGGTCACGGCGCAAGTCGCCGATGAGGTTCAGCACCGAGGCTGCCAGCGAGACGTCCAGCGCGCTGGTGGGCTCGTCGCACAGCAGCACCGACGGCGGTACCACGGTCGCCCTGGCCAGCGAAACACGTTGGCGCTGTCCGCCGGACAACTGTGCCGAGCGGGACTTCGCGACATCCTGCGGCAGGCCCACCCGCTCCAGCACCTGCGCCACCGCGTCGGCGCGCTCACGCCGGGACATCCCGGTGCGCTTGAGCCGTTCGGCGATCAGCTCGCCGACAGACAGCCACGGCGTCAGCGAGGCGCCTGCGTCCTGGAACACCATCTGGGGTCCGGTCTCACCGGTCAGGGTGACAGCGCCTGTGGTGGGGATGTCCAGCCCGGCGATCAGCCGCAGCAGTGTCGACTTGCCTGAGCCGCTCTCCCCCACCAGCGCCACGGCCTCACCTTGGGCCACTTCCAGCGAGACTCCGCGCAGCGCATGCAGTTTCCCGTGTCGTTTGACCGAGAACACCTTGGTGGCGTCGCGCACCGACACCGCGGCCGCCCCACCGGCGTGGGGCGGGGCCTCGGGGAAGCTCTCGGCGGTGGTGGTGGCGGTATCGCCGAGGCCGGTCTGCACCTGCTCTCCGGACAGGATGCAGGCGCTGACCCGTCCAGGTGCCACGTCAACGGGATCCGGTGGCGTGCTCGTACATTCGGGAGTCGACAACACACAGCGGGGTTCGAAGGCGCAGCCGGGCAGCGGTGTCACCGCACTCGGGACGGCGCCGGCCAACGCTGCCAGCCGGTGTTCGCGGGAGGTCTGCAGGGTCAGGCGCGATCGCAGCAGGCCGTGGGTGTACGGGTGCACCGGGTGCGCCAGGACGTCGGCGGCGGGACCGATCTCGGCGATCCGCCCGGCATAGAGCACCGCGATGCGGTCCGAGATTTGCGCGGCCACACCGAGGTCGTGGGTGATCAGCACGATGCTGCAGCCGATCTCGTCACGCAGTCGACGCAGCAGCCGCAGCACCTGCGCCTGCACGGTGACGTCCAAAGCGGTGGTGGGTTCGTCGGCGATGATCAGTTCGGGATCGCCGGCGATGGCGATGGCGATCATCACTCGCTGCCGCAGACCGCCGGAGAGTTCGTGCGGGTAGGCCCGCATCCGTCGGGCCGGGTCCGGGATACCCACCGCCGTGAGCAGTCGCAGTGCTTCTTCGTCGGAACCCGCCGCCTCGGCGACCTGCTTGCCGATGCGCATGGTCGGGTTCAGCGACGTCATGGGGTCCTGGAAGATGGCGCCGAGGTCCAGGCGTCGCACCGCACGCAGTTGCTTGGCCTCGCCGTGCACCATGTCGGAGCCGGCCACCCGAACCGAGCCGTCGATGCGGGCGGTGGCGGGCAGCAACCCCAGCATGCTGAAGCCGAGAACACTTTTGCCCGAGCCGGATTCACCGACCAGGCCGATGATCTCGCCGGCCTGTATCTGCAGTGACACCCCGCGCAGGGCATGCACGTCCTTGCCTGCGCGCCGGAACGTCACCCGCAGGTCGTCGACGTCGGCGACCAATTCCGGGGTGGTTCCGGGAGCCGTGGCACGAATCTCGGAGGTGGCACTGGCCATCCATCAACTCCCGCTGGTTCGGTGTTCCAGGCGCGGGTGGCACAACTCTGAGCCGGCGAGCCTGTCGGTTGACAGTTTTCACAGTGTGGTGACGCGGTTGGTGTCGCCGGCGTAACCAATCGGTGAGCGCAGGTAACTGCTTCGGTCGCGCGTGTTTCTGTCGTGTGACAGATAACTGGGAGGCTCCACTTGAGGGTGCCGCTGAGCCACGATGAACCGGTGACCACCACGCGAGGCAGACCCAGGCTCAGCTCGCGGCGCCGCCCCGGTGTCAGCGCCCGCGACGAGATTCTGGACGCCGCAGCCGAGTTGTTCACCACTCGCGGGTACGCCAACACATCCACCCGCACCATCGCCGAAGCCGTCGGCGTCCGGCAGGCCTCGCTGTACCACTACTTCAAGACCAAGGACGACATCCTCTCCGCGCTGCTGCATCAGACGGTCACGCCGTCACTGCGCTTCGCCGAGCAGCTGACCGAACGACAACCGGCACTCACGCCCGCCCAGCAGTTGCATGCGCTGGCGGTTTTCGACGGCACCCAGCTACTGACCGGCCGGTGGAACCTGGGCGCCCTCTATCTGCTGCCGGAACTGCGCGAGGCCCGGTTGGCGTCCTTCTGGTCCGATCGCGAACGGCTGCGACTGCACTATCTGCAGTTCAGCCGAGCCGCCACTGCCGTCGACGACGACACCGCCGACCTGCCGTTCCGGCTGGTCGAGGCACTGGTGAACATCCGCGCCGCGGACGCAGGTGAGCGCACCGAACCCGGGTCTCTGCTCGTCGACCGCGTGGCCGACGCCTGCCTACGGGTCCTCGGCGTACCCGACGAGTCGATCACCACCGTCCGGGAGCACACCGCCAGGCTGCTTGTCGCGCACTGACCGTCGTCCCGGAAGACACGTCGATTCACCTGTACCATGCGCGACATGCCGTTGGCCGACGGTGCCACCTTCGCTGGCTACACGATCATCCGCCTGCTCGGTGCAGGAGGGATGGGCGAGGTGTACCTCGCCCAGCACCCGCGTCTCCCCCGGGAGGACGCGCTCAAGGTGCTGCCCCCGTCGGTGAGCACCGACCGCGAGTTCCGAGAGCGGTTCGAACGCGAAGCCGACCTGGCTGCCGGACTGTGGCACCCCCACATCGTCGGTGTGCACGACAGAGGCGAATTCGAGGGCCAGCTGTGGATCTCGATGGACTACGTCGACGGCACCGACGCGGGCGTGCTGTTGCGCCGCCAACCCGGCGGGCTGGCTCCGGAGCACGTGGTGGCGATCGTCTCCGCAGTGGCCGATGCCCTCGACTACGCCCACGACCGACAGTTGCTTCACCGTGACGTGAAGCCGGCCAACATCCTCATCACCTCACCGGATTCGGGAAATCGGCGAATCATGCTGGCGGACTTCGGTATTGCCCGACGCGCCGATGAGGCCAGCGGCCTTACCGCCACCAATATGACAGTGGGCACGGTGTCCTACGCGGCGCCCGAACAGCTGATGGGTAATCCCCTGGACGGCAGAGCCGATCAGTACGCGCTGGCCGCGACGGCGTTTCACCTGCTGACCGGCGCCCCTCCGTTCCAGCACACCAACCCGGCCGTCGTCATCAGCCAGCATCTGACCGCCCGCCCGCCGAGCGTATCCGAGCGCAAACCCGAGCTGGCACACCTGGATTCCGCACTGGGCAAGGCGCTGGCGAAGGATCCCGCCGACCGGTACGCCCGCTGCCTGGATTTCGCACGTGCGCTGGCTCACCAGGTGGGGGTATCCGCACCGGTGCCTGCCGTCAGTGGCGGGCCGGGCTCCACCGAGGAAACCCGGCTGGCCACCGCGGCACAGGAGCAACCGTCCGCGCGCGGCTGGGCCAGGCCCGCGGTTCTGGTTCCGGTGGTGCTGGCATTGCTGTTGGTGGTCGCGGTGGCGTTCGCGGTGGGCGAGTTCACCGCCGACAAGGAGACCGGAGTCGACGCGCGCACCACCACGGCACCGCTACCACCACCTCCGCCGGTGACCACCGACACCGATGTGGTGACCGAGACGGAAACCGAGACCGCCACCGCGACCACCACGACAGCAACCACAACGACAGCAACCACCAGCACGGCGAACACGACCCCGGCGGCCGCTGCCACCGCCGCGGTGGGGGCCGAGTGCTCGGAGGCGGGCGCCACCGGCGTCACCGCGGACGGGGCCACGGTGTACTGCGCCAACCTGCAGTACACCGACCGCTACCTGTGGTCGACGAGTCCGGGCCAGATCGCCAACCCGGTGCTGAGCACCTCACCCACCACCCCGGTTCCCTTCGAGACCGAATCACCGGTGCGGATCTGCATGGAGCAGACCGGGCACAGCAGGCTGCGCTGCGCCGAGGACATTCTGCGCGGAAATGGCGGCTGAACTGCAGTTGTGACTGGTGTGGAAACGTTTGACGACGTTGCGGCGATAAGCCCGGCGTCGTGGTTGGAGTTTCTCCGCATCAGCGACTGCGATAGGTTCACACCGCAGCCACACCGAAGAAGAGGTCGTCTTGAAGAAGCTTGATGTGAAGAAGCTCGCTCTTTTCGTCGGCGGCACCAGTGCCGCATTCACGATGGTCGTGATGGGCACGGGCCAGGCCAATGCCGAGGTGCCCGATGTCACCGGTGAGCCGTACGGCCGTGCAGTCGCCATCTTGAAGAACCTCGGATACAAGGCCGTCTTCGGCGGCGCCATCGGCAACGATCTTCCACAGTCGCAGTGTGCGGTCATCGAACAGCAGCCCTCGGGCCGTTCCGTGCGGCTTCGCCTGAACTGCGATCTGGCCCCGGGCCAGGAGCAGCCGCAGGCCCCCAATACCCACTCGCTGGTTCCGCCCGGGGGCTCCATCCAGACCGGTACCAGCGGCGCTCCCACTCCCGTCGATCCCAGCCGCCCCACCCCGGGCGCAGGCACCGTCACCGTCACTCCGCGCCCGGTGGGCTGATCAGCCGGTAACCATCGCATGGAGTTCGTCGAGGCTCCACGGCGGTGAGGAGGCGTGATCGCGATAACCCAGCAGCACCGGGCGCGGCCTGTCGAAACGACCGACGAAGTTCCCGGCACCGATCAGGATCTGACCGGTCACGTCGCGGGCCAGGTCACTGACCAGGTAGCCGTACAGCGCTGCCACGTAGTCCGGCGGCGCGGGGTCCAGCGCTCCGTGCATGGACACCTCGTCGAGCAGACCGCGACGGTGCAGAGCGCGGATCTGATCCTCGTAGTCCGCCCCGGTGGACAACCGTGTCCTGGCACCCGGGCACACCACGTTTGCCCGCACCCCGTGTTCTTTGAGTTCGGCCGCGATGGCCATGGTGAACCCGTTCACCGCCCCTTTTCCCGCCGGATATCCCGTACCGCCGTAGTCACCCAAGTAGGCGAACGAGCTGGTGTTGACGATCGCGCCGGAGGACTGCCCCACCATGTGCGGCGCGGCGGCGCGGCAGGTGTGAAATGCGGTCCCGATGTGGCTGGCCATCAGCTCGTCGAACTGGGCCCCGGTGACGGTCAGAATGGACGAGTCGGTCGGTTCGGCGATGCCGGCGCAGTTGACCAGTATGTCGATCTGCCCGAAATGCTTCAGGCAGAGACCGATCAGGCCTTCCGCGGTGGCCTCGTCGGTGGGCGAACCGGAGAATCCCACGGCTCCGTCCATGGCGTCGACGGCTGCGGCCACCGCGTCGGCATCCCGGCCGTTGACCACCACCCCGGCACCGAGACGTGTCAGCAGCTTTGCGACGGCCAAGCCGACGCCGCGGCTGCCTCCGACCACCACAGCGCCCCGGCCAACTAGAACGTGTTCCATACCGTTCAACATAGAGTGGGGCCATGACGGAGCCCACTCGGCGCACAGAAAGCCCGATCCGTCGCTGGGACCCGTTCCGGCCGCTGGACATGGTCTCGGCGTTGTGGTCGACGGCGGTGGCGGTGCCGCCGGTGTCCGCGGGAGCCGCCGCGGCCTACCGCACCGTGTTCATCACCTTGCGTCGTCTGGTGGTGGGCCGCCGGGTCACCGTGCACGCCGGCAGCGGTCCCATCACCATGAGGGTATCCGAGGTGGAATCCAGCCTCGATGTCCGACGGCTGCCGGTCGGCCAACTGGACGACGTGCGGGTTTCTGCCACCGATATCGATTGGCAGACAACTCATTTCGACCATGCGACGGCGGTTCTGCACAATGTCCACGTCCGGCCCGGCACTCCCCCGACAGTAATGGCCGCGCCCGTGCACCTGACCCTCGACGTCCCCACCGAGGCGCTCGACGACCTGTTGCCGAGGGTGGTGCCGCGATTTGCGGGAACCATCGGTGACGACGGGGTGGCCCGTGTCCGGTTCGCCCGTCGTCCGGGGTTGGGACACGTCGAAGTGGATGCCGAACTGGACGGTTCGGCGTTGCTGTTGACGGCCCGGTCGGTCACCGTGGGACACCGACGCTGGCTGTTGCCCGCCCGGACCCCCGCCTACCGCGTCAAACTACCCGAGTTGCCGCACGGACTGCAGCTCACCGATGTGCGTTTTGAACCCGGGTTGCTGCGGCTGTCGGGCATCGTGGCGCAGTGGCGGACGGAATTCACCCGCCGCCATCTGGAGCACCTGCTGGAGTTCTGACCGACGTCGATGTGAGGATCGCACATCGACCGCGCAGAAGTGCACATTGTCGCCACAGTGTGGCGTTCGTATCCTTGGCCGGTGTGACAACACTTGCACGACAGCATGATTGCCTGCTCCTGGACCTGGACGGCACGGTGTTTCGCGGTCAACTGCCCACCGAAGGGGCAGTCGAGGCGCTGGCGCGGACGCACAGCCGCACACTGTTCGTCACCAACAACGCATCCCGCTCCGCGGCGGACGTGGCAGCACACCTGTGCCAGCTCGGATTCGACTCCGCCGCAAACGATGTCGTCACCAGCGCGCAGGCCGCCGCACACATGCTCGCGCAGCTGCTCCGCCCCGGTTCCGCAGTGCTGGTGGTCGGCACCAACGCCCTGGCCGCCGAGATCTGTGCGGTGGGCCTGCATCCCGTGCGACACAGCGGCGACCTGCCCGTCGCGGTGGTGCAGGGACACAGCAGGCGCACCGGGTGGCCCGAATTGGCCGAGGCCACCATGGCGATCAACTCCGGCGCACTCTGGATTGCTACCAACACCGACCGCACCCTGCCCACCGAACAGGGCTTGGTCCCCGGCAACGGCTCGATGGTGGCGGCGCTGCAGGCCGCCACCGGCCGCACCCCCAGGGTGGCGGGAAAACCGTCGATCACCCTGCTGGACAGTGCATTACAACGTGGTCGGTTCACCACGCCGCTGGTGGTGGGCGACCGCCTCGACACCGATGTCGCCGGGGCCAATGCCGCAGGGTTGCCCAGTCTGCTGGTGCTCAGCGGCGTGGGCACCGCAGCCGATGTGGTGTACGCACCACCCGATCAGCGGCCCACCCACCTCGGGCACGACCTGCGGGCGTTGCACACCGATGCCGAAGAGTGCCTCGTCGCGCCGCATCCTGCCTGGCGGGTGACGGTCGAGGGCCACAAGGTGGTGGTCGAGAGCACCGGAGCGGACCGCGGCTGCGATGACCTGTCGATCGTGCGGGCCACCGCCGCGTCGGTGTGGGCGCATCCCGAAGACCACCCCACCATCGACGCCGGCGACGCGGCGGCAGGCGAGGCACTACAGCGATGGGGGCTGTTACGGCTCAACAGATCCGCGGAAGCTGTTCGCCCAGCTCACGTTCGATGACTCTGGTGGTACCGAACGGCGTGCGGCCCACCACCATGCCGGGATGGGCGCCGACCACGGTGCCGATGCGGGCAGCGTGTGTCCCGTCCGGGCAGGCCTGCATGGCCGCCAGAACGGCGTCGCTGTGATCGGGGTCCACGAACGCCACCATCTTGCCTTCGTTGGCCACCTGCAAGGGGTCCAACCCGAGAAACGAACAGGCCGAGGACACCGCTTCGGGTACCGGTATCGCCGCCTCGTCGAGTTCGATGCCGACACCGGCGGCCCTGGCTATCTCCACCACCGAGGCGACCAGCCCACCGCGGGTGGGGTCGCGCAATGCGTGCAGTGCGCCGATGTTCCCCGCCGCTGAGGTGGCGGCCAGCATGGCTGCGACCAGCCGGTGCAGCGGCGCACTGTCGGATGTGACGACGGTGCCGAAATCGATGCCTTCGCGCACACTCATGATGGCCACACCGTGTTCGCCCAGGTTCCCCGAGACCAGCACATGGTCACCGGGCTTGACCCGTTCCGGCCCGATGTCCACTCCGGCGGGGATCACCCCGACTCCTGCGGTGTTCACAAAAAGCTGGTCTGCTCCGCCTTTCTGAACAACTTTGGTGTCACCGGTGACGATCTGGACGCCGGCGTCGGCAGCCGCCTTGCCCATCGTGGCGGCGATGGCGCCGAGGACCTCGATCTCCAGGCCCTCTTCGATGATGAACCCGGCCGTCAGCGCCAGCGGCAGCGCACCGCTGCAAGCCAGATCATTGACCGTGCCGTTGACGGCCAGGTCACCGATGTTGCCACCGGGGAAGAACAGCGGCTGCACCACATAGGAATCGGTGCTCACCGCGATTCGACCGCCCGGGTCCGCCAGCACCGCGGAGTCGCGGCCCGAACTCGAGCCGAACGCCGGCACGAACAGGTTCTCGATGAGTTCCTCCGACAGCAACCCACCGCCGCCGTGCCCGAGCACTATCCGCTTGGTCTCCCGCAGCGGCAGTGGACACACCCAGTCCGCAGGGTCGACGGTGGAGGATGTCTCAGACATGTGCAGGCGTCCCGAGCCGACGGAACTGGTAGTAGGCGGCGCAGGCGCCTTCGCTGGAGACCATGGTGGCGCCCAGGGGTGTGCGCGGTGTGCAGCTGGTGCCGAATGCCGGGCACTCGTTCGGTTTGAGCAGCCCCTGCAGAACTTCACCGGCGTGGCACTCGGCGGACTCCTGGACCTGCATGTCCCCCACGCCGAAACGCACCTCGGCGTCGTACTGGGCGTACCGGGGTGAGAGCGTCCAGCCGGATTGCGGGATCATCCCGATGCCGCGCCACTGCCGGTCGGTCACCACGAAGACGTCGGACAGGGTCTGCTGAGCGACGGTGTTGCCGTCGGCACTGACGGCCCTGGGGTAGGCGTTACGCAGTTGGGCATCACCGGATTCCAGGAGTTCGACGAGTTGGCGTACTCCTTCGAGCAGATCGAGCGGTTCGAACCCGGTGACCACGATCGGCACCCCGAACCGCTCGACCAGTGGCCCGTACTCCCGGGTGCCCATCACCGAGCAGACGTGGCCCGCGGCCAGGAACCCCTGAACCCGGTTGGTCGGCGAACTGAGAATCGCGGTCATCGCAGGCGGCACCAGGACGTGTGACACCAGCAGCGAGAAGTTGGTCAACCCCAGCCGTTGGGCGTGCACCACCGCCATCGCGTTCGCCGGAGCAGTGGTCTCGAAGCCCACCCCGAAGAACACCACCTGCTTGTCCGGGTTGTCAGCAGCGATCCTGGTGGCATCCAGTGGCGAGTAGACGATTCGGACGTCGCCGCCGCGGGCACGCACGCTGAACAGGTCGTGTCTGCTGCCGGGAACGCGCAGCATGTCGCCGAACGAGCAGAAGATGACGTCGTCGCGGGCGGCGATCTCCAATGCCCGGTCGATCATCTCCAGCGGCGTCACACACACCGGGCAGCCCGGTCCGTGAATGAACTCCACGGCGTCGCCCAGCAGTTGATCGATCCCGTTGCGGATGATCGAATGCGTCTGTCCACCACAGACTTCCATGATTGTCCAGGTCTTGGTGGCGGTTCGGCTGATGGCGTCGACCAAGGCGCGGGCGGCCACCGGGTCGCGGAACTCATCGAGGTACTTCATGCCGGTTCCCTTCTCCCTTGTCCTTCGGTGCCTGCCAGTTCCTCGTCGAGCACCCCGAGGTCGGCGAACATCTGCAGTGTCTCGTTGGCCGAGGCCTCGTCGAGCCGGGTGATGGCGAATCCGGCATGCACAATGGTGTATTCGCCGATCTCCATGTCGGGCAGATAAGCCAGGCATACCGTCTTGGTGGTTCCGCTGAAGTCCACGGTGCACATCCGGGTGCCCGCCTCGTCCCAGATCTCGATCACCTTGCCGGGGATACCGAGGCACATACGCCGCTCCCTTCCTGGTCGGCGGCCGCCATCAGGGCTGCCGCGATCACCGCCTGCCCCAACGCCAGGCCGCCGTCGTTGCACGGCAGCAGTCGATGGGTCAGTACTTCGAATCCGTCGTCCAACAGTGCTTCCCGCGTGCCGTCGAGCAACAGCCGGTTCACCCAGACGCCGCCGGTCAGCCCCACGGTGCGAATTCCGGCTCGGTGGGCGCTCGAGACCACCGCATCGATGACCGCCCGGTGGAAGGCGGCCGCCAGGTCGGCGGCCGATTCTCCCGCACGCAGCCCGTCCACCAGACCTCGGATCACCGGGCTGACGTCCAGGTGTTCGCCGAACTCGAGGCGCCGTCGCGGATCACCGACGCGGGCCAGGTGTTCCAGTTCCACCGCTGCCTGTCCTTCGTAGGTGACGTTCTGACACACCCCGAGCAGGCTGGACACCGCATCGAACAACCGGCCCATGCTGGTGGTGGGGACACAGCCCAGGGCGCGGGGAATCTGTTGTGCCAGGATGTGTCGGCCCGCGGCCCCCACCGCCTCGACCGGCGCCAGGTCCAGGCTCCAGTCGATGCCGGCGCGGTGCAGCAGATCCAGTGCGATCCGCGCGGGGTGGCGGACTGCCCCGTCACCGCCGGGCAGCGAGAACCCGGACAGGTGGCCCACCCGGGTGAAGGTCGCGGGGTCGGTGACGGCCAACAGTTCCCCGCCCCAGATGCTGCCGTCGGTGCCGTATCCGGTCCCGTCGAAGGCCACCGCCAGCAACGGCGTGCCGAGACGGCCGTGTTCGGCGAGCAGAGACACCGCGTGGGCATGGTGATGCTGGACGGACACGGTGCGCTGGTGTCTGCGCTGCGCCCACCCGGTGGTGGCATAACCAGGATGCAGGTCGGTGGCGAGCACCTCGGGGTGACGATCGGTCATGTGCGCCAGGTGCTCCAGCGCCGTCTCGAAGCTGCGTTGGGTACGCGGATCGGCCATGTCCCCCAGGTGCGCCGACATGTGTGCGTGCCCGTCGGAACCCATCAGACAGAAGGTGGTCTTGAGGTCACCACCCGTCGCCAGGATCACCGGTCCGGCTCCGGCATGGGCGACGGCGACCGGCAACGGCGCGTAACCGCGGGACCGGCGCACCGGAAGCACCTGCGTGGCGGCCGTGGCCACCACCACCGAGTCTTCGCAGGACACGTGGATGGGGCGGTCGTGGCCCAGCACCGCGTCGGCCATGTCGTTGATCCAGTCCAGATCCTGCTCGCGGTACACGATGGGCGATCCGCCGGCATTGGCGGAGGTCATCACCAGTGGCACGGGCCCCAGCCGGTCGAACAGCAGATGATGCAACGGTGTGTAGGCCAACATCACACCCAGATCGCCCAGACCGGGTGCCACCGACGCCGCCACTCCACGACCGGTGCGTGGGGCCAGCACAATGGGCGCCACCGGCGACGTGAGCACCGCTGCTGCGGCGTCACCGACGTCCACCACGGCTCGGGCCGCATCCAGATCGGCCACCATCACGGCAAACGGCTTGGCGGGCCGGTTCTTCCGCCTGCGCAATGTGTCCACCGCGGAGTTGTCATCGGCCCGGCAGGCCAGGTGGTATCCCCCGATCCCCTTGACGGCGACGATCAGGCCGGCACGCAGCGCCTGCACTGCGGCGACCAACGGGTTCGACTCGGATCCGGGACCGCGCCACCACAGGCTGGGCCCGCAGGCCGGGCAGGCGATGGTCTGCGCGTGGAACCGGCGGTCGTGCGGATCGCGGTACTCGGCGGCGCAGTCGGCGCACATCGGAAACCCGGCCATGGTGGTGGCGGGCCGGTCGTAGGGCAGGTCGGTGATCACGGTGTAGCGCGGGCCACAGTTGGTGCAGGTGATGAAGGGGTGGCCGAATCGGCGGTCGGCCGGGTCATGCATCTCGTAGAGACAGTCCGCGCACACCGCAATGTCCGGCGGTACCAGGGTGCGTCCGTCGTCGGCGGCGCCGCTGGCAAGGATCCGGAATCCGTCGTCGCCGTCGTGCGGGGGCACAGCGGTGACCCGGATGTCGTCGATCCGTGCCATGGGCGGACTGTGCCGGCGGATCTCGTCGATGGCGGCGTCAACGCTGGACGGAGCACCTTGCAGTTCGCAGTGCACCGATCCGGCATCGTTGGACACGTGACCGCTGACACCGCAACGGGCGGCGATTCGCACAACTGCAGGACGGAACCCGACACCCTGGACCACGCCCGTGATGTCGAGTTTTACGCGCACCGCGTCGGGCGCGCTCCTGATGCCCCTCATGAACCTCCTGAGCAGCAAGAACGCCCGCCGCCGTCTGGGCTGGTGACGGCGAGCGGGTAATTCAAGGCTAGTCCGGCCCCCCTATGGCGACAATCACAATTTGGCACAGAAACTCTGCGCATTTCCGAGGCGAATGGGATGCGGTGAGGTGGGCAGACAAGCGAGCATGGACAGGTGCACGAACTGTCGCTGTGTCACGCCATCGCCGGGGTGGTGAAACCGCATGCCGTCGGACGACGTGTTGATGTGGTGCACGTCCAGGTAGGCGCCCTGCGTCAGGTGGTCCCCGAGTCTCTGGAGTTCTGCTGGTCGCTGGTTCGCGACCACGAGAGCATGCCGGATGCCGAGCTGCGGCTCGAACTGGTGCCCGCGGAGGTGATCTGCCGACCCTGCAAGCAGCGCAGCGTGATCGAGTCACGGTTCTCGGTACGCTGTCCGCACTGCGGCAGTGGCGACGTCGACGTGGTGCGCGGAAACGAATTCCTGGTGACGTCACTGGATGTCACCTGATCAGGAGGAGGTGTCGCAATGGGCAGATTTCACCGCCACGAGGACGGCGATCACGACCATCCCCACGACCACGCGCATGACCACGACGATGACCACGCGCATGACCACGGTGATCACAGCGGCTACACCACCGCCGTCGAGCGCGTCGAGGTCCTGGAGTCGATTTTCGCCGAGAATGATGTGCGAGCCGACTACAACCGTAATGCGTTCGAGGCCAACGGCGTTCGTGCGCTGAATCTGATGAGCTCACCCGGCTCCGGAAAGACCACCATCCTGGCGGCCACTCTCGATCACCTGGCCGCCGACGTGGCCGTCGGCATCGTAGAAGGCGACATCGCCACGGATCTGGATGCCGCGAAGCTCGACGGGCGCGGCGCACAAATCGCTTTGCTGAACACCAGCAACGGGTTCGGCGGTGAATGCCATCTGGACGCCCCGATGGTCAACCGGGCACTGCAGGACCTCGACCTTTCCGCACTCGACCTGGTGATCATCGAGAACGTGGGAAACCTGGTGTGCCCGGCGGAATTCGACGTCGGCGAACATGCCAAGGCAATGGTCTACTCGGTGACCGAGGGTGAGGACAAACCGCTCAAGTACCCGGTGATGTTCCGCTCGGTGGACGTGGTGCTGCTGAACAAGATCGACCTGGTTCCGTATCTTGACGTCGACGTCGACCAGTATGTCGCCCACATCCGCGAAGTGAACCCGACAGCCACCATCCTGGCGGTGAGCGCTCGCACCGGCGAGGGCATGGACGCCTGGTACCGATGGTTGCGCACCTTCCTCACACCGGCTGGACTCCACGCTCACTGCGCTCCAGCAGTGTCCCGCTGACCACCGCGCTCAACGTCATCGGGTCCGCGGGCCACCGCACAGCCGCGTCAGCGTGTGACCACCTGGCCAGCCAGGCATCATGGGGCCTGCCGAGCAGCACGACGATCGGCGGACAATCGGACAGCTCATCCTTGAGTTGACGTGCGATGCCCAGACCTCCGGCAGGTGCCGCCTCGCCGTCGAGGATCACCAGAGCGGCCCCGTGGTGGTCCAGATATGTGATCAGGGCAGCGGCCGTGGCGATCTCACGGTAGCTCAACGTCCCCAGGTCTGGGTGTGGGCGCGGACCCACGGTGTCGACCACACGTCTGCGCGTCTCCGCGTTGTCGCTGTAGACCACCACGTTCACCGTGTTCTTCATGCGGTGATGGTAGGGGCGCGAGAGACCGTCGGCATCAACATCTCCGGCATCCCCCCACCGGGCCACCCACGCGGGGATGGATCTGCCCCGCCCCGGTCGGAGCATGTGAGACAACCGCTTTCGTTGTGGATGTCCGAGGGAGTCTCCCGCATGCTGACCAATCGCACCACGTTGGTGCAGTTCCTCATCGAGGAACGCCGCCGCCACCCCGAGGCCAGCGGCGAACTCAACGCACTGATCCTCGGCGTGGCGCTGGCCTGCAAAGCCATCGCCCAACGGGTGGCCCAGGGCGAACTCGGCGGTGTGCTCGGTGCCGCGGACGTGATCAACGTGCAGGGCGAGGTTCAACAGAAGCTGGACGTGCTGGCCAATGAGTACTTTCTGCGGGCCAATGAGTGGAGCGGCCAGGTGGCGGGGATGGCGTCCGAGGAACTCGAGCACCCGTATCTGCTGCCAGAGCACTATCCGCGCGGCAAGTATCTGCTGATCTTCGATCCACTCGACGGCTCGTCCAATATCGACGTCAACGTCTCGGTGGGCAGCATCTTCTCGATCTTGCGGGCCACCACACCAGGTGCCGATCCCGCTCCCGGCGACTTCCTGCAACCGGGTGCCAGACAGGTCTGCGCAGGCTACGCGATCTACGGCCCCTCGACCATGATGGTGCTGACTGTGGGCACCGGGGTGCATGCCTTCACTCTGGATCCCGGACTCGGCGAATTCGTCCTCACCCGCCCGTCGATCAGGATACCCAGGGCAACAACCGAGTTCGCCATCAACGCGTCGAATCGCCGGTTCTGGGAGCCGGCGGTGCAGCGCTACATCGACGAGTGCCTGGCCGGCGGAACGGGCCCGCGTCGGTTGGACTTCAACATGCGTTGGGTTGCGTCGCTGGTGGCCGAGACGCATCGCATCCTGACCCGCGGTGGGGTGTTCCTCTATCCCCGGGATTCCAAGG
This sequence comes from Mycobacterium sp. MS1601, assembly GCF_001984215.1. Taxonomy (NCBI): domain Bacteria; kingdom Bacillati; phylum Actinomycetota; class Actinomycetes; order Mycobacteriales; family Mycobacteriaceae; genus Mycobacterium; species Mycobacterium sp. MS1601. The sequence continues at coordinate 5,427,488 of NZ_CP019420.1, read as the reverse complement.
ATCCGGCGAAGCCGGGACGGCTGAGGTTGCTCTATGAAGCCAGTCCAATCTCGTTTCTGATCGAGCAGGCGGGCGGTATGGCCAGTACCGGCCGCGGCGCCGTACTCGACATCGTGCCTTCGTCTCTGCACCAACGGGTTCCATTCATCTTCGGCGCCGCCGACGAGGTGGAACGCATCGAGAGATACCACCACGAGGACAGCGGCGGCATGTCCACCTCACCGCTGTACGGCACCCGCGGCCTGTTCCGCGCCGGCATCAGCTGAACCCAAGGGAGACCACCGATGTCCCGTCTACACCCCATCATCTCGGTCACCGGTTCCTCGGGCGCAGGCACCACCTCGGTGATGCGCACGTTCGACCAGATCTTTCGCCGTGAGGAAATCCACGTGGCCTTCGTCGAGGGCGACAGCTTCCACCGCTACGACCGGGTTGAGATGAAGGCAGCGATCTCCGACGCCCATGCCCGCGGTGACCACACCTTCAGCCACTTCGGGCCCGATGCCAACCTGTTCGAGGAACTGCAGACGCTGTTTGCCACCTACGGTGAAACCGGTACCGGAAAGATTCGCAGATACCTGCATGATGACAAGGAGGCCGAGCCCTACGGCCAGCCGCCGGGCACCTTCACCCCCTGGGAAGCGGTGCCTGAGGACACCGACCTGTTGTTCTACGAGGGTCTGCACGGAGCCGTGGTGACCGATGAGGTGGACGTCGCGGGCCAGGCCGATCTACGGATCGGGGTGGTGCCGGTGATCAACCTCGAATGGATCCAGAAGCTCCACCGCGACAAAGCCTCTCGTGGATACACCTCGGAAGCGGTGACCGACACGATTCTGCGTCGGATGCCCGATTACGTGAACTATATGTGCACCCAGTTCTCCCACACCGATGTCAACTTCCAGCGGGTGCCCGTGGTCGACACCTCGAATCCATTTGTCGCCCGGTCCATTCCGACAGCCGACGAGTCGATGCTGATCATCCGCTTCCGCGATCCGCATGGCATCGATTTCCCCTACCTGTTGGCAATGCTGCACGATTCGTTCATGTCGCGGCCCAATACCATCGTCTGTCCAGGCGGCAAGATGGATCTGGCCATGCAGCTCATCTTCACCCCGATGGTCTTGCGGCTGTTGGAGCGCCGTAAAGCGGAACTTTCGGCTCGTTAGTTGCTTCTGCGAGCACCCGTATCCGCGGACCTTCCGTGAGTCCGTCAGCCGAGGTGGTGTTGTGCCCCGCGGTTACGGGTCGTCCTCGTCAGGGGCGAGGATCCGGTCCGGATGGTGATACGGATTGGTGCGGGACTGCCCGCAGTCCAACTCAGGCGGCGGAACCCATTCAGTCACACCATCAGTCTTTCGGTTTCTGGTGGTCCAGCCGGTGGTCTCCACCATGCGGTTGTCCGGGCCGCAGGCCAGGGTCAGATCTTCGATGTTGGTGGCGCCGCCCGCTTTCCAGTCCTTGTTGGCGTGATGGACCTGCGAGCGGTAGGCACTCGCCGTGCAGCCAGGCATCGTGCAACCCCGGTGCTTCGCCAGCAACACCAGGCGCTGTGCCAGGGTCGCGGTGCGCCGCGCCCTTCCGAGATGCAATGGGATTCCGTTGCCGTCGAAGATCGCCAACCATGGCCGCGAATGCGCGGCGATCTTCAGCACATCACAGATTGGGACCAGAGTGCCGCCAGCCGTCAAGCCGTGCCCGATCCCCTTCTCCAAATCGGCGAGGCTCACGGTGATGACGATGTTCGCCGGGAAACCGTTGATGGTGCCCGTCGGCGCCGTCGTGAGGAGCTGGCGGCACAACGCCAACAGCGCATCGTGAGTGCGTTTCCCCGCGGAGCGATGATCGGCCTGCCGCTGCTCCTCGCTGGGTTCACCCTGCGCACACGGTGACTCATCGGCCGGATTGTTCATCCCGGGGGCGGCGTTCTTCTCCAGCAGCGGCTCCAGACTGGCCCACAGTTCAGGGGTCAACAGCCCGTCGACTGGGATCAGGCCGTCGGGACGCTGTCTCCCGCGGCGTAGGTAGGCCTGCTGTTGGCGGTCCTCATCGGAGAACTCACCGTCCTGGTTCAGCAGGTAGAGCAGGTGGGCGGCGAGCTTGCGGAATGCTTCCGGGCCGAGCTCGCAGGCGTGGTGGGCCAGTTGCTCCTCGGCGTTTTCGCGGGTCTGGAAGTCCACGCTCACGGGCAGTTTGTTGAAGAACCACCGGATGTGTTTGACGTGCTCGGCGCCGATCAAGCCCTGGACCTGACCGCAAGCGACGGTGGGCATCCTGGGCGCCAGGGACTCCCCGGTCATCGATCGTCGCGACCCGAGCTGTTCGGCATCGTCCAACCGGCGTTGCGCTTCGGCGTTGCTGACTCGCAACCGAGTCATCAGTACCTTTGTGAAGCTGCTGGCGCCCAGAGCGGTTGGTGAGGTTTCGCTGGTCAGTTTCTGATAGACCTTGTGATCGAGCACCGGCTGCGACCGCGCCACCGCCTCGCGGCGCTGCTGCACATCCAACAGCTCGGCACCGGTGAACCCGTCAATGGAGTACCGGTTCATCCGCGCGGTCGCTGCTTCGATCAGCGTCAGGTCAGCCAGCATCGCCTCCCTGTCCTGCACCGCTGATTCACCCACAACTCGAAACTAGACCGCGGCACCGACAAAACTCCGCGCGATGTTACTGCCGATACTCAAGCGGCACAAGTGATTACAGATCTATCGGAGGAACTCCCCCGCACCGCCCGCGAGATCGAGCAAGGGCTGCGGCAACACCCCCACCGCCACTGTGATGGTTGCGGCGGCGGTGATGGTCAACTCGGTCATGCGACTGCAACGGACCACGGTCGGGCATCGGAGGGTGGTTCGGTGAAGAACATGAGCAAGATCACCCGGGCGTACACGAACGCCGCGACAGCACTGGCCAGCACTCCAACCACTACCAGCATGGCAGCTCCCCCGGCTGCCGCAGCCTGGAATACCGCGAGCTTGCCGACAAACCCGCTTGTCAGTGGAATGCCGGCGAGGGCAAGGAGAAAGAGTGCGAACGAGCCGGCCAGGGCTGGACAGTGACGCCCCAGTCCAGCCCACCGGCTGATCTCGGTTGTCTCACCCACCACTCCCACTACGGCGAACGCACCGAGCACGCACACGCCGTACACCGCCAGGTAAACCAGCGTCGAACTCACCCCCGAGGAACTGAAGGCCACCACCCCCAACAACAGGAAGCCGGCCTGCGCCACCGCCGAATACGCCAGCAGCCTCTTGATGTCTGTCTGACTGACCGCCAATACGGCGCCCATCACCATGGTGAGAACTGCAATCGCCGATAACACCGGCCGCCAGTCGGACTGTAGATCCGGCAGTGCCACCGAGAACATCCGCAGCATCGCCGCGAACGCGGCCACTTTGGTGGCGGCGGCCATGAAGGCGGCGACGGCAGTCGGGGCGCCCTGGTAGACGTCGGGTACCCAGGAATGAAACGGGATGGCACCGACCTTGAACAACACACCGACCGCCAGCAGGCCCACACCGACCAGGACACTCGGCGTCCGATCCACCAGCGCACCAATCGCTGTCAGCGACAGAACTCCCGTGGCACCGTAGAGCAGCGCAACGCCGTAGAGAAAGATGGCCGACGAGAATGCCCCCAGCAGAAAGTACTTCAACGCTGCTTCCTGGGACAGCACACGGCGACGACGAGCCAGCCCACACAGCAGGTACAGCGGAAGCGAGAACACCTCCAAGGCTACGAACATCGTCAGTAGATCACCGGCCGCCGCGAACAACAACATGCCGCCGATGGTGAACATCAGCAACGGGAACACCGCCGTCTGCACCGCGCCGGCTCGTTCGGCAGCACACTCAGCGTCACTGCCCGGCACTGCCGCGCCTTGTGCGGTGAACGCACGTACACGGCCCTCCGCGATCAAGGAAACAGCCAAGAGGCTGACCACCAGAATCACACCCTGAGCGAACAGTGCAGGGCCGTCCACAGCGACGGCGCCCATGAGGGCCTGCTGGCGGGTCCCGGCCAACACAATCACCGCCATCAATGCCGAGATGAGCGCTACCGCGCACACCGTCAGCTGCGTGATGTAGCGACGTCGCCGCCCTACTGCCGCCTCGATAGCCACACTCGTCACCGCGGCGCCGAACACGATGAGCATCGGCAGGATCAAGGAGTATTCGATACTGGGTGCGTTCATGGCACCGCCCCTTCGGCGATCGCGGGGTCCTGTTGGTCGATGGTGGTGAGGGTGTGTTCGACAGCGGGGTTGATGATGTCGAGTGCCGGTTTGGGATAGATGCCAAGGGCCAGCAGCAGGGCGATCAGTGGTGCGACGACAGCGATTTCGCGGGGAACGAGGTCACGTACGTTGGTGTTCGCGTCGGTGACGGGTCCGGTCATCAGGCGCTGGTAGAGCCAGAGGATGTAGACGGCGGAGAGCACCAAGGCGGCCGAGGCGAGTACCGCGAACACCGGGTAGCGGGTGAATGTACCGATGAGGACCAGGAATTCGCTGATGAACGGTGCCAGGCCCGGCAGCGCGAGGGTGGCCAGGCCGGCGACCAGGAAGGTGCCGGCCAGTATGGGGGCTACCTTCTGTACGCCGCCGTAGGAGGTGATTAGTCGGCTGCCGCGTTGGGAGATAAGGAATCCGGCGATGAGGAACAGCGCGGCGGTGGAGATACCGTGGTTGACCATGTAGAGGGTAGAGCCGGATTGTCCTTGGCTGGTCATGGCGAAGATGCCGAGGATGATGAAGCCGAAGTGACTGATGGAGGTGTAGGCGATCAGACGCAGGATGTCGGTCTGGCCGATGGCGACAACGGCGCCGTAGATGATGCCGATGACGGCCAGCGTGATGATGAAGGGACGGAACAGCGTGGAGGGTTCGGGGAACAGCTGCAGGCAGTAGCGCAGCATGCCGAAGGTGCCCACCTTGTCGACGATGGCCATCATCAACACGGCAGTCGCCGGCGTGGCCTCAGCTGCCGCGCCCGGCAACCAGGTGTGAAATGGCCACAGCGGTGCCTTGATTGCGAACGCCACCATGAAGCCCAGGAAAATCCCGTTCAAGATCAGGGGATTCACCTGAAGGTCTCCTGAAGAGACCATCGCGACGATGGCCCGGAAGTCGAAGGTTCCCGATGTGACGACATACAGACCCACCATCGCCGCAAGCATCAGGAGACCACCGAACAAGCTGTACAGCAAGAACTTCAGCGCTGCGCGTCCAGCGTCGGCACCTCCGTAGCGCCCGATGAGAAAGTACATCGGAATCAGCATCGCCTCGAACACCACGAAGAACAGCAACACGTCCAGCGCGATGAACGACACCAGCACCAGAGCCTGCACGCTGAGCATCAGCGCACAATAGGCCTGCGGCGCCGGGGTGTCGTGCCACGCCGCCACCAAGATGATCGGCATCAGGACCGCGGTCAGCACCACCAGTACCACTGCGATGCCGTCGACACCGAGCAGGTATCCGGCACCGAATGACGGTATCCATCTGTGTGTTTCGACGAATTGATACCGCTCACCAGCCGGGTCGAAATTGATCGCCAACACGATGGCCACGGTCAGCACCAGAAGCGCCACCCCCGTCGCGACATACTTCGCCATGGCGGGACGCACCGCGGCCACCACAGCGGCACCGCCAAGCGGCAGCGACCACAAGACACTCAGGATCGGGAAACCGTTCACCATGGCCTCATCAGGATCAGTGTCGCCAACACCAAGGTGGCACCCGTCAGGACCGACAATGCGTAGGAGCGGGCGAACCCGGTCTGCAGCCGGCGCACCCTCGCCGATGTCAACACGATCAGCCTCGCGATACCCTCGACAACGCCGTCAACGCCGCTGCCGTCTAGACGCACAAGCGCGGATGTGAGCCGTTGGCCGGGTCGCATGAACGCCGCCTCGTTGAATGCGTCGCCGTAGAGGTCGTGGCGGGCGGCTATGGTTCCCGCCGAGACCCACTCGGAAGCAATGGTTCTCACCTTTTCCCGGAGATACATGCGGTAGGCGACGGTGATGCCGGTGGCGACGACAGCCAGGGTGAGGGTGGTCATGGCCCAGACGGGGATGACGTGGTGGGTTTCGTGGGTGCCGACGACGGGTTCGAGGAAGGTTGTCAGGGTGCCGCCGATGGCGAGGGCGGCGCCGGCCCCGACGGAACCCAGGGCGAGGATGATCATGGGTGCGGTCATCAGGGCGGGGGATTCGTGCGGATGCGCTTGCGCGTGCCAGCGCTTCTCCCGAAGAAGGTCAGCAGCATGACCCGCGTCATGTAGAAGGCGGTGATGCCCGCCCCCAGCAGGGTGGCCCCGCCCAGCAGTGCACCCTTGAGTCCACCTGCGGCGAAGGCGATCTCGATGATGGCGTCTTTGGAGAAGAAGCCGGCCAGCGGCGGCACGCCGATGATCGCGAGGTATCCCAGGCCGAAGGTCACGAAGGTGACCGGCATGTACGTCCGCAGTCCGCCGTAGCGGCGCATGTCGGTCTCGTCGCCCATGGCGTGCATCACCGAGCCGGCCCCCAGGAACAGTCCGGCTTTGAAGAATCCGTGGGTCAGCAGGTGCATGATCGCGATGGCGTAGCCGGCCGGGCCCAGGCCGGCGGCGAGCACCATGTACCCGATCTGCGACATGGTCGACGCCGCGAGCGCCTTCTTGATGTCGTCTTTGGCGCAGCCGATGACGGCGCCGAACAACAGGGTGATCGCGCCGATGGTCACCACCGCGCCTTGGGCGATGGGGGCGGCGTTGTAGATCGGGCCGCAGCGCACGATCAGGTAGACCCCCGCGGTCACCATGGTGGCGGCGTGGATGAGCGCACTGACCGGGGTGGGGCCCTCCATCGCGTCACCGAGCCACGACTGCAACGGAAACTGCGCCGACTTCCCGCAGGCCGCCAACAGCAGCAGCAGTCCGATGGCGGTGACGGTGCCATCGGAGAGTCCGGGTACTGCGTTGAACACTCCGGCGTAGGACAGGGTGCCGGCATCGGCCCACATCACCATCAGCGCCACCGCCAGGCCGATGTCGCCGACGCGGTTGACCACGAAGGCCTTTTTGGCCGCGGTCGCTGCCGACGGTTTGTGCGACCAGAACCCGATCAGCAGGTAGGAGGCCAGGCCCACCCCTTCCCAGCCCATGTACAGGCCGAGGAAGTTGTCGGCCAGCACCAGCAGCAGCATGGCGGCGACAAACAGGTTCAGGTAGGCGAAAAACCGTCGGCGGTCGGGGTCGTCGGCCATGTAGCCGACGGAATAGACGTGGATGAGCAGGCCGACCCCGGTGATCAGCAGCACGAAACACACACTCAGCGCGTCGAGTTGCAGGCCGAAGTCCAGCTGCAGCCCCGCGACCGGTATCCAGGAGAACAGCACCTGATGGATCACCCGGTCCTGCGGCGCCCGCGCGAGCAGCGCCACGAACTGCACCACCGCCCAGCCGAAGGCGGCCGCCATGGTGGCACATCCCAGCAGATGCCCCCACGCGTCGGTGGCGCGCCCGCCGAGCAGCAGCACCGCGGCGCCGGCCAACGGCGCCAGGATCAACCACAGCAGGTCCATCGGTGCCTCAGCCCCTCAAGAGGTTCGCGTCATCGACATTGGCGGACTGGCGGGTGCGGTAGATGGTCATAATGATGGCCAGCCCGACCACCACCTCACAGGCGGCGACCACCATGGTGAAGAACGCGACCACCTGGCCGTCGAGTTGTCCGTGCATCCGGGAGAAGGTGACAAACGCCAGATTGCACGCGTTGAGCATCAGCTCCACACACATGAACATGACAATGGCGTTGCGCCGCAACAACACCCCGGCGGCACCGATGGTGAACAACAACGCCGACAGATACAAACAATTCTCAGGATTCACCGGCAGCCCTCTCCCCCGACGTGGCGTCCGCCGCGAGTAGCCGCAGAACCACGTCGCCACGCTCCAGAGTCCGGATGACGGACAGCTCGCTGAATCGCCCGTCGGGCAACAATGCCGGTGTGTCCACTGAGTTGTGCAACGCGTACACCCCGGATCCGGGGGGCGTTCCCGGGTACGCACCGGATCGGAATCGCGCGATCGCCAGTTCACGTTGACTCTTCCTGGGTTCGAAGCGTTCACGGTGCGCCAGCACCATCGCCCCCAGCGCCGCGGTGATCAACAGGGCGCTGGTGATCTCGAACGCCCACAGATACTTGGTGAAGATCAGCGCCGCAAGACCTTCCACATTGTCGCGGTGTGACAACCCATGGACACCGCCCACCGCGACGTTGCCGATCGCCGCCGCAAGCAGTGCTCCGAACCCCAGTCCCACCGTTACTGCGGCGATGCGTTGTCCACGAATGGTTTCCACCAGTGACTCCGATGAATCCACCCCGATCAGCATCAATACGAACAGGAACAGCATCATCACCGCACCCGTGTACACCACCACCTGCACCACCCCCAAGAACAACGCATCCTGCCCCACATACAGCACGGCCAGCAGGATCATCGTCATGGCCAGGAACAGCGCTGAGTACACCGCCTTCGCGGAGACCACAACACCGAGGGCACACGCAACCACCAGCGACGCTGTGGTCCAGAACACGGCCGGCTCCATCACGAAGCCTCGGATCCGGGAGTCGGTTGCGCCACCAAGAGCTTGTCTTTGCCGTAGATGAGGTCGGCGCGGAAGGCGCCGGCCATTTCATAGTCGTTGGTCATGGTCAGCGCCCGGGTGGGGCAGGCCTCGATGCACAGCCCGCAGCCGATGCAGCGCAGATAATTGATCTGATACACCCGCCCGTAGCGTTCCCCGGGGGAGAACCGTTCCTCGGCGGTGTTGTCGGCGCCTTCGACGTAGATGGCGTCCGCCGGGCAGGCCCAGGCGCACAGTTCGCAGCCGATGCACTTCTCCAGACCGTCGGCATACCGATTGAGTTGGTGACGCCCGTGGTAGCGGGGCTCGGTGGCCTTGTCGGTATCGGGATACTGCTGAGTCATCGGCTTGGTGAACATCGAGGAGAACGTCACCCCAAAACCCGCTACCGCTCCCAAATACTCACGCATAGTAGTTCTCCTTCGACTTCGTAGCCGCGCGGTGGCGTACAACTGCCCAAACAATGCCCAGCACAACAACTCCCGCGATCAGCGCAGGAAAGACACCCCCTGCACCTGCTGTCCGCATCACCGCGACGGTCATGATCCAGGCCAGGGAGACCGGGATCAGCAGTTTCCATCCCAGGGCCATGAACTGGTCGTAGCGCAGCCGCGGCAGCGTGGCCCGCAGCCACATGTACAGGAACAGGAAGCCCCACACCTTGGCCACGAACCAGAGCACCGGCCACCACCCGGAATTGGCCCCGTCGATCATGCTCAGCGGCCACGGGGCCTGCCACCCGCCCAGGAACATGGTGGTCGCCAGCGCGGAGACCGTGGTCATATTCACGTACTCCGCGAGCATGAACATCGCGAACTTCAGCGAGGAGTACTCGGTGTGGAAGCCACCCACCAACTCACCTTCGGCTTCGGGCAGGTCGAACGGGGCGCGGTTGGTCTCACCGACCATCGCCGTCACATAGACCAGGAACGAGGGCAGCAGCAGGACCACAAACCACGTCTGGGCCTGCGCGGCGACGATGCCGGAGGTGGACATGGTCCCGGCGTAGAGGAACACCGCCACAAACGACAACGCCATCGCGATCTCGTAGGACACCACCTGCGCCGAGGACCGCAACCCGCCCAGCAGAGGATAGGTGGACCCGGATGCCCACCCGGCCAACACAATTCCGTACACCCCCACCGACGTCACCGCCAGCACGTAGAGCACAGCCACCGGCAGGTCGGTCAGCTGCAGGGGCGTGGGGTGACCGAACACCGACACCATCGGACCCAGCGGGATCACGGCAAAGGCCATGATCGCGGGGATCACGGCGATCACCGGCGCCATCAGATAGATCGGCTTGTCCACACCCGCCGGCACCAAACCCTCCTTGAGGGCGAGTTTCACCCCGTCGGCCAGGCTCTGCAGCAAACCGAACGGGCCCACCCGGTTCGGGCCGAAGCGCATCTGCATGCGGCCCAAGATCTTTCGTTCCGCCAGGATCGCCACCAGCACCGTCAGCAGCAGGAACACAAAAATCACCAGCGCCTTGCCCAACATCAACCACCACGGATCCTGACCGAACACACTCAGATCCGGGTAGGTCATGAGGGGACCCCACGGCTCAGTGTCACGAGCGCTCCCGCACCGACCCGCAGTTCGCGGTGCACGTGGCAATGTCGCGAATTCGTCGGTAACCAGACCACCCGGTCGGGCATTGTGGTGATGTCCGTGGGCGCCATGATGCCGCCTGCTGGAGTGGATACCCTCAACGGATCACCGTTGCCAACACCGATCTCGGCAGCGGTGGCCGCCGACAGCCGCGCCACCACCGGGCGCGCAGTCTGCGCCAAATGTGCTGCTCCGTCCTGCATCAGCCCGTCATCCAGCAGCGGTTTCCACGTCGCCAGCACGGCTTCACCGAAACCCGGTCCGGTTGGCGCGGAGAACCGGTCGGTGATTGACGGCCGGCGCCCATTCCACACTCCGACAACCGAGTTGGGCTTGGTCAGTCGATATCCCATGGCAGCGGCGATGGCAGCGAGCACCTCGGCATCAGTCAACGCCTCAGACGCCAGCGCTGACGGGAACGGCCGGCTGCGCCCCTCCCAGGTGAGGAAGGACCCTGCTTTCTCCGCAACTGGAGCCACCGGGAACACCACATCAGCCAGCGCAGTAACAGCGCTGTGTCGCATCTCGAGGCTCACGACGAATGCCGCGACGTCCAATGCGGCCAGTGCACCAGCGGGATCAGGCAGATCCTCGGGGTCAACTGCACCTAGCAACACAGCCTCGAGCTCCCCCGCGGCGGCTGCGGCCAGGATTCCTGCAGTGTCACGACCGGGCGTGGCCGGAAGGTCGGTGTGCCAGGCGGTCGCCACCTGGTCCCGTGCTCGGGAGCTGTCAACAGGGCGCCCCCCTGGCAGCAGATTGGGCAGGCAGCCGGCTTCCAGTGCCCCACGATCACCGGCCCGACGGGGAACCCAGGCCAGGCGAGCACCGGACCGGTCCGCGAGTCGAGCCGCCGCAGTGAGTGCTCCGGGTGCCGCGGCCAGCCGCTCACCGGCCAGGATGATGGCCCCAAGCGGCAGGTCCAGACTGGACAGTGCGGCGGCTTCGTCGCCGGGCGTCGTCATGACCAGCTGTGCGCCCAGCTTGGCCGCACCTCGGGAAGCGAAAGGTGCGACGGCCAGGATCGGCACGCCGTGGGTGCGAGCCGCTTTGCGTAACCGTAGGAAGATGATGGGTGCCTCCTCCTCTGGTTCGAACCCCGCCAGCACCACCACCGAGGCGTCTTCGAGGTCTGCGTAGGTGACCTCCATGGCGTGTCCGGCAACCCGGGTGGCGAGGAACTCCAGCTCCTCGTCCGAATGCGCTCTGATTCGGAAGTCGATGTCATTGGTGTGCAGCGCTTTCCGGGCGAACTCGCTGTAGGAGTAGGCGTCCTCGACGGTGGCACGTCCGCCGGTGAGCACACCGGCAGCGCCCGCGAGTCCGGTTGCCGCCGCGGCAATGGCCTCGGGCCAGGATGCGGGTTGCAGTTGGCCGTTGTGACGGATGAGGGGGGTGAGGATGCGGTCGTCGGTGCGGGGGTAGGCGAAGGCCCAGCGGCCTTTGTCGCAGTTCCATTCCTCGTTGACGTCCGGATCATCGCCGGCCAGCCGACGCAGGACGGTGCCGCGGCGGTGGTCGGTGCGTTGCGCGCAGCCCGACGCGCAGTGTTCGCACACGCTGGGGGTGGACACCAGGTCGAAGGGCCGGGCCCGGAAGCGGTAGGCGGAGCCGGTCAGCGCGCCCACGGGGCAAATCTGGACGGTGTTGCCGGAGAAGTACGAATCGAACGGTTCACCGGTGGCGATGCCGACCTGCTGCAGGGCGCCGCGTTCGAGCAATTCGATGAACGGATCGCCGGCGATCTGGGTGGAGAAGCGGGTGCAGCGGGCGCACAGCACACAGCGTTCCCGATCCAACAACACCTGCGGTGACAACGGGATCGGCTTCGGGTACGTGCGTTTCACCTTGTCGAATCGTGATTCGGAGCGTCCTGACACCATCGCCTGGTTTTGTAGGGGGCATTCGCCGCCCTTGTCGCACACCGGACAGTCCAGCGGGTGGTTGATCAGCAGCAGTTCCATCACGCCGTGCTGCGCCTTGTCGGCGGAGGGGCTGGTGAGTTGCGTGCGCACCACCATGTCGGGGGACACCGTGGTGGTACACGACGCCATGGGTTTGCGTTGGCCTTCGACTTCCACCAGGCACTGCCGGCAGGCGCCCACCGGGTCGAGCAGGGGATGGTCGCAGAAGCGGGGGATCTGCACCCCGAGCAGTTCGGCAGCGCGGATCACCAAGGTGCCCTTGGGTACCGAGATAGGCGTGTCGTCGATGGTCAGCGACACCATCTCGACGGTAGGGGTCTGGCGCTCCGGTTCGGTGACGGTCACGCGGGCACCTCCTCGGCGGCGAACAGGGTGGAGGCAGCGGGGTCGAAGGGACACCCACCGCCCAGGTGGGCCTCGTACTCGTCGCGGAAATGCCTCAGCGAGGACGTGATCGGACTGGTCGCCCCATCTCCCAAGGCACAGAACGACTTCCCCAGCATGGTGTCCGCAATATCGAGCAGGGTCTGCAGATCCTCGGCTGTTCCCGTTCCCTCTTCCAGGCCTTGATAGATCTGGGTCAACCAGTAGGTGCCTTCGCGGCAGGGGGTGCATTTGCCGCACGATTCGTGGGCGTAGAACTGGATCCAGCGGCGCACGGCGCGCACCACGCAGGTGGTCTCGTCGAAGATCTGCAGAGCTTTGGTGCCCAGCATCGACCCCGCTTTGGCCACACCCTCGTAATCCAGTGGCACGTCGAGATGGTCGGCGGTCAGCAGCGGCGTCGAGGACCCGCCGGGGGTCCAGAACTTCAACTCGTGCCCGGCGCGTACACCCCCGGCATGATCCAGGAGCTCCCGCAGTGTGATGCCCAGTTCGGCCTCGTATTGACCGGGTTGTGTCACGTGGCCGGACAACGAGTACAACGTGAACCCGGGGCTGTCGTCTGAACCCATTGCGGTGAACCACTCGACACCGTTGACCAGGATCGGTGGGACGCTCGCCAGCGACTCGACATTGTTGATCACCGTCGGGCAGGCGTACAGGCCTGCGACGGCAGGAAACGGTGGGCGCAAACGGGGTTGGCCGCGGCGGCCTTCCAGGGAGTCCAGCAGCGCGGTCTCCTCACCGCAGATGTAGGCCCCGGCCCCGGCGTGCACGATCAGGTCCAGATCGAACCCGGAGCCCAGGATGTCGCTGCCCAGGTACCCGGCCTCATACGCCTCGGCCACCGCCTGCTGCAACCGTCGCAGCACCGGCACCACCTCACCGCGAACGTAGATGAACGCGTGCCGCGCCCGAATGGCGTAGGCCGCAATGATCGCGCCCTCGATGAGCGCATGCGGGCTCGCATACATCAGCGGAATATCCTTGCACGTACCGGGTTCCGACTCATCGGCATTGACCACCAGGTAGTGCGGAGCATTGTTGTCCTTGGGGATGAAGGACCACTTCACTCCCGTCGGGAAGCCTGCACCGCCCCGCCCCCGCAGACCGGATTCCTTGACCAGGGTGATCACCTCGCCGGGGGTCAGTGCCAGTGCCTTTTCCAGCGCCTGGTACCCCGCATGCCGCAGATAGCCGGTCAGCGTCCAGGACTGCGGTTCCTTCCAATGACGAGTCAGCACTGAAACGAGCGGCATCTCACTCCCCCTCTGCAGGTAATCCGGCCAGGGCGCGGCAGGTGGTGGTGAAGGTGGGTAGTGGGGTGCCGCGGGTGGGGTGTTGGGGGTGGGGGTGCGTAGTGAGTTGGCGAGTGTGGTTGCTGTGGTGGGGGTTTGGTTGTCGTAGAACTGCCAGTTGACCATGATGACGGGTGCGTAGTCGCAGGCGGCGTTGCACTCGAGGTGTTCCAGCGTGACCGCACCGTCACCGGTGGTCTCGCCCGGGCCGATGCCGAGATGCTCCTCGAGGGTGGCCAGGATGGCATCGCCGCCCATCACGGCGCACAGGGTGTTGGTGCACACCCCGACCAGATACGTTCCGGTGGGAGTGCGTCGGTACATCGAGTAGAACGTCGCCACCGCCGACACCTCGGCGTCGGTGAGGTTCAGCTGAGCGGCGCAGAAGCGGATGCCTGCGGTGCTGACGTACCCGTCCTCGGCCTGCACCAGGTGCAGCAGCGGCAGCAACGCCGAACGCCGGTGCGGATACTTACCCAGGATGGTGGCGGCGTCGGCGGCCAGGCGGGTCTCGACGTCGGCCGGGTAGGCGGCGGGTCCGTGCAGGGGCGGTCCGGGTTCGTCGGGGCGTGGACCCAGCGCGAGATCGACCAGGGTCATCTGTCGACGCCTCCCATGACGGGATCGATGGAGGCCACCGCGGAGATGACGTCGGCGACCATGCCGCCTTCACACATGGCGGCGACGGCCTGCAGGTTGGTGAACGACGGGTCGCGGTAGTGCGCCCGATACGGGCGGGTGCCGCCGTCGGAGACCATGTGCACACCCAACTCACCGCGCGGCGACTCGACAGCGACATAGCACTGCCCGGGTGGGACCCGGAAACCCTCGGTGACGATCTTGAAGTGGTGGATCAGGCCTTCCATGGAGCGACCCATGATCTTGGCGATGTGATCCGGGCTGTTGCCCAGGCCGTCGGGCCCCAGCTCCAGATCGGCGGGCCAGGCGAGTTTCTTGTCGGTGATCATCACCGGGGCCCCGGCCAGGCCTTCGAGCCGCGCGACGCACTGGGACACGATGCGCAGCGATTCGGCCATCTCGTCGACCCGGATCACATAGCGGCCGTAGCAGTCGCAGGCGTCGTCGGTGATGACGTCGAACTCGTAGTCCTGGTATCCGCAGTAGGGCTGTGTCTTGCGCAGATCATGGGGTAGGCCGGTGGAGCGCAGTACCGGGCCGGTGATCCCCAGGGCCATGCATCCGGTCAGGTCGAGGTAGCCGATGTCGACGGTGCGGGCCTTCCAGATGGGGTTGTCCCGCAGCAGGGCCGACAGCTGCGCCAACCGGCCCGGCAGGATGTCCAGGAGGTGTTTGACGCGGTCGAGGCCGTCGTCGGGGAGATCGGCGGCCACGCCGCCGGGGCGGATGTAGGCGTGGTTCATCCGCAGGCCGGTGATGGCTTCGAAGACGGTGAGGATTTCTTCGCGTTCGCGGAAGCCGTAGAACATCGCTGACATGGCGCCCAGTTCCATGCCGCCGGTGGCCAGGGCCACCAGATGCGAGGAGATGCGGTTGAGTTCCATCAGCATCACCCGGATCACCGAGGCGCGTTCGGGGATGTCGTCGGTGACCCCCAGCAGGTGTTCGACGCCCAGGCAGTAGGCGGTTTCGTTGAAGAACGGCGATAGATAGTCCATGCGGGTGACGAAGGTGACGCCCTGGGTCCAGGTGCGGTACTCCAGGTTCTTCTCGATGCCGGTGTGTAGGTAGCCGATACCGCAGCGGGCCTGGGTGACGGTTTCGCCTTCGATCTCCAGGATCAGGCGCAGCACCCCGTGGGTGGACGGGTGTTGGGGGCCCATGTTGACCACGAGTCGTTCCCCGGCGTCGCCGCCGGCGCGGGCGGCGGTGACGATCTCCTCCCAGTCCTGCCCGCCCAGGGTGATGACGCGTTCGGCGGGTTCGGTGAGCGGCGTTGTTCCGCGAGCACGAGACCCGGCGTCGACGGAACCGGCGGTGTCGGTCATGTGTAGGACCTCCGCTGATCCGGTGGTGCGATGGTGGCGCCGTGGTACTGCACCGGCACCCCACCCAGGGGGTAGTCCTTGCGCTGCGGATGCCCGATCCAGTCATCGGGCATCTCGATGCGGGTCAACGCGGGATGGCCGTCGAAGATGATGCCGAAGAAGTCGTAGGTCTCACGTTCATGCCAGTCCACCGTGGGATACACCGAAAACAGCGACGGCACATGCGGATCAGCATCCGGACACGCGACCTCGAGCTGCAGACGCCGATTGTGAGTAATCGACATCAACGGATAGAACGCCCGCAACTCCCGCCCAGCATCCTGCGGGTAATGCACCCCCGACACCCCGGCACACAACTCGAAACGCAACGCCGGATCATCACGCAGCACCCGGGCCACGGACACCAGGTGTTCCCGTACCACATGCAGGGTCAACTGGCCGGCGTGTACCGTCACCCTCTCGACCGCCGGCAACTCCCCCAGGCACAACTCCAGCGAATCAACCACCGTATCGAAGTAGCCACCAAAGGGGCGAGAACTGCTGACAGGCGTCCTCTTTCGCGGTAACAGTCGCCCGTAACCGGACGTATCGCCGGACCCCCGCACCCCGAACATGCCCGTCATCGCAGCAACCCGGTCAGTTCGATGGTGGGTCTGGCGTTCAGGGCCGCTTTCTCGGCTGCGGCCACCACCTCATCGCGATGCACCCCCAACGGCATCTCGGCGATCTTGGCGTGCAGCGTGAGGATCGCGTGCAACAGCATCTCCGGCCGTGGTGGGCACCCGGGGAGGTAGATGTCGACGGGCACCACGTGATCGACGCCCTGGACGATCGCGTAGTTGTTGAACATCCCGCCGGACGATGCGCAAACGCCCATGGCCAGAACCCATTTGGGCTCGGCCATCTGGTCGTAGACCTGCCGCAACACCGGGGCCATCTTCTGCGACACCCGCCCGGCCACGATCATCAGATCCGCCTGCCGCGGCGTCGCCGAAAACCGCTCCATGCCGAACCGGGCAATGTCGAAACGCGGCCCCGCGGTCGCCATCATCTCGATGGCACAGCACGCGAGCCCGAACGTCGCCGGCCACAGCGACCCCTTACGCACAAAACCGGCCACCTTCTCCACCGTCGAGAGCAGGATCCCGCCAGGCAACTGTTCTTCTAATCCCATTCCAGACCACCTCGCCGCCATACGTAGGCATAGGCCACAAACACCGTCGCCATAAAGAGCAGCATCTCCACCAGGGCGAACATCCCCAGCTGATCGAAGGACACCGCCCACGGATACAAAAAGACAATCTCGATGTCGAAAACGATGAACAGCATCGCCGTCAGATAGAACTTCACCGGAAACCGCGCCGCACCCATGGGCTGGCGAGCCGGTTCGATCCCGCACTCGTAGGCCTCCAACTTGGCCCGGTTGAACCGGCGCGGCCCAACCACCAGCGCGATCCCCACCGACACAGAAGCGAACGCCGCGGCAATGGCACCGAGAACCAGGATCGGTAGATAGACACCCATCCTGGCTCCCATCGATGGCGTAGATGACTGTGGCGCAGAGCTTCTCAGCTCGTGCCCTATGTCTACGCTCGGCAGCGCTGCGGTTGGACCCCGTTATGGGGGAGAAAGCAGGTGAGGAGACGGGGGATCTTCGATGTCAGCGCGGAAACAGCCCGACCAGGCCCGGATCGAAGGTGGCCCTGGCGGATACCGATGCTGCCACGGCGGCAACCACCACCGCGGCATGGTGTTCGTAACCTTTGGGGAAGACGATCTCGGCGCTGTCAGGGCCATCCCGATGAGCCATCAGCCAGTCGTAGAGCAGCCAATCGAGGGCGCACGTAACGGCCATCGGATCAGCACCGGCGGCGCCTGCCGCGTCGGTCACCCGCTGCAGCTCCGCGATGTGCTCGGCCCGTGCGGCTTCTTTGTTCACTCCGGAGCTGTCGAACATCATCATCGACAGGGTGAGCGGAAGGCGTTGTCCTGCTTCGGTGCGCACCACCCACCGACCTCCGAGCCAGGGCCGCTCGGAATCCACCTGGCACATCTCACCGAAGCCTCCCACCACCCCCAGCGTCGGCTGGTCCAGCATTCCGTCGAGCGGCGCGGGGCCCAGCAGTCCCAGTGGCCGGCGAGCGCAGATAGAAAACAGCGCCGCGGTGCCGATGATCTTGCCGGCCCGCAGGTCTGCGCGAACTCCGGTACGTCCCAGCGCCGAGGCATACTCGAAGCACAACCTGTCCAGTGTGCGGTGCAGATCCAGCAGGTCGTCGCGCTCCTCTGCCCCGCTGGGGCCTCGTCCCCCACCCAGAATCTCACCGAACCGTGCAGCGGCGATGATCAGCGCGTCGTCGAGTGCCTCGAGATGGGTGGCCACCAGGCGGTCCGGCTCGTCGTCGTCATCCACCAGCGCAGACAACGACGTCGGCGATCCCGACACCGTGGTCCAGTAGAAGCCGATCTGCCCGTCGGTCTGCACAATTCGTGGCCTCAACCCGACCGCCGCCAAATCATCACCCGGTTGTTCCCCGAGTCGGCCACTGCCAGCCGCTCCCCACACAGCGAGAGTCCGTAGGGCCAGCACAGGGTGTCGCGTTGTACGGAGGTCCATCGGTTCTCGCCGTTGGCGGCGAACGACGGTTGCGCCAACACGTGGTCAGCGGCACGACCGTCGACGGGCAGTTCATCCCACAGCAAGATCCGGTTGTTGGCGGTGTCCGCGATGGCCAGGCGATCCGCGTCGAAGCCGATGGCGTACGGGAACCGGAACCGGTCCCCGGTGTGCGGGCCGTAGGGCCATTCCTGCACGGTCTGGAAATCCGGCTGTCCCAGCAGAATGTCGGCGGGGCTGTCCTGGTCGGGTTGTGGTGACCATCCCAACATCCGGTGATCGCCGGCGTCGGCGATCAGCAGAAGATCATCGCGGCCGGCGATGCCGTGCGGCCACCGGAAGCTCGCCGGGCCTGCCGTGCCGCCCCGATTCTCGTCCCGCGAAGCAGCGTCCACCTGTCCCAGCAGAATGTCGGCAGGCTGCCCGGGGCACGGAATACCGTTGCGCCAACCGAGAACCCGTCGGTTGCCGGTATCCGCCACCCAGAACGTGCCGCCCACCATGGCGATACCGAAAGGCCAGTACAAAGTCGATGTCGAACAGTCCATGCCCCGGTTGGGCTCGACTGCAGATGCATCGGGCTGTCCGAGAATCACGTCTGGCGCGCGATCGCTGGCGGTAGGCACGCTGTCCCAGATCAGGATCCGGTGGTGCCAGGCGTCGGCGACCACCAACCGGCCCTCGTGGATCAACACCCCGGTGGGCAGGTTCATCCCTCGCTCGGGGCCACGGCCACCGGCGGCCCGCCCTTCAGTGCTGCCGTCGGGCTGCCCCAGCACCACATCGGCGGGCTGCTCATCATCAGAGGGAATGCCGTGCCACACCAACACCCGGTGATTTCCCGAGTCGGCCACCACCACGTGATGGTCGTCGAGAAAGACCCCGCGTGGTGAGTACATCCACGCCATCGTCGGCGAAGCCGGCGGGAGCGCCAGGCCCCCCGGTGCCGGGGCACCCAGCCAGACCTCCGGAGCCCAGCCACCACTGACGTCCACGAGGCCAGGACCCGCCGTGGGCGCAGACAGGACAGCCCCACCGATGCTGTGCCGGACGGTGTACCGGCTCATGCCTGCACGCGAACCCAGACCTCGCCGCCGTCGATCCGCAGCGGCAACTGCTCCAACTGCGCTCCTGGCGCGCTGAGGCACTCCCCCGACCCGGCATCGAAGCAGAAGCCGTGCCACGGACAGGTCAGCGTTCCATTCTCGACGTCGAGGATGGCATTGTCCAAAGGCAGTGCCTCATGGGCACATTCGTTACGGTAGGCCGACAGGCGGTTCTCGATGCTGACGATGATCACCTCGGCGCCCTGGGCGTGCGACACGGTGAGAGCGCCATCGGCGATCTCGGCAGCCGAACCCAGCCTGGCCCAGCCGTCGTCGGGGCGGCCGATCCTCAAGGATTCCAGCGGTATCAACGTGGGCGAGGGTTCATTCGGCAACACCTCGACGGCGGTGATCGCGGGCACCCCCTCGATCAGTGCGCTCTCCACCAGGTTGCGCAGGGTCACCGACGACATGGAGCAGCCGTTGCAGGCTCCTTCCAGCCGGACGGAGGCAGTGCCGTCCTGGACACGGACCAGGGTCACGTCCCCTCCGTGGCTCTGCAGTTGCGGCCGTACCGCCGTGAGTACCTGGTTGGCGTGTGTCACGGGATCGGGCCGGATGATCTCGTGCAGCGACAACAGCAGGTGGACGACGGGGTCGTCAACCAAGTCGAAGAGCACAGCGCGGGTGGCCGGGTCCTCGCGCAGCCGACGCACGATGGTGACCAGCCCAGCGCGATGCACCGCCTCAACCGCAGCCTTGACCTCATCGGCCACCGCCCGCGACGCCGGATCCAGCCCGGCCAGTGCGGTCACCGCGTCGTCGACCCGCTGCGCCAGTCCCTCGAAATCGTCAACTGCAGGCCGTGATTCGGCGGTGGCGGTCACGCCGGTGCCCCGTCCTCGCCAGTACGCAGCATGGCCTGCTGGCGGGCGATCTCGTCCAGGACACCGCGCACGGCACGCACCGAATCGTGGTCGCCCTGCTCTTCGAACAGATACCGGGCGTCGTAGAGTTTGGCCTTGGCCTGATCGAACACCCCCAGATGGGCCAGCGCGTTGCCCTGGTTGGCCAGCACCCGGGCGCGGCCCATCGGGTCGGTGTCCCGGTGGCGGGCCTCTAGCACCGCTTCGTACAGTTCCACGGCCTCCACCAGGTTGTCGGCCTGGTGGTTGGACGGAGTGTAGACCAGCGAGTTCGCCAGATTGAGCTGCACGCTGGCCCACTGCTGCGGGTACTGCTCGCGGGTGTAGACCTTCAACGCCGAG
The DNA here is from genome assembly GCF_001984215.1 of Mycobacterium sp. MS1601. Classification (NCBI taxonomy): domain Bacteria; kingdom Bacillati; phylum Actinomycetota; class Actinomycetes; order Mycobacteriales; family Mycobacteriaceae; genus Mycobacterium; species Mycobacterium sp. MS1601. The sequence goes on along the minus strand of NZ_CP019420.1, from coordinate 5,406,732 downwards.
CGCAGCGACTGCGCCGCCACCCCGAGTCGGAGCTGACCAGAGGCCTCGACCATCGGCATCGTCAGATAGGCGGTGGCCAGGTTGGCGTGTGCGGATGCCCACAGCAGCGGCGCCTCTTCGCGGAGCACCAGCTGTAGCGCCGAATGGTAATGGGGAACGGCCTTGTTCAACAGCTCGGGGCGGGCACCCGCGTGCTCGTGTAGCAATCCGGCGAGGCTCAGGTGCAGCTCGGCACGGCTGATCCTGAGCCCGTCGGCAGGACTCAGCACACGCAACGCCTGCTCGAAGCGCTGTTCGGCGGAGGAGTCGCCGACGTCGCGGCAGATGGAGGCTGCCGCTCCGAGCAGCACACCCTGCAACGCGGTGGAGTCACGGCCGGCCACCGCCGCTGCCCGATCCAACAGAGCCAGCGTCGCACCTGGATCCCCGCAATCCAATGTGTGGCTCGCCTGGGCCGACAGCACCACCGCCTCCAGCTCACCGTCTGCCGAACCCAGCTCCGGTGGTGTGTCCACCCGCCCCAGCGCGAACAGCACCACGTCCACCAGGACACCGAATTCGCCGAGCAGACACCGCAGTTCGTCGGGATTGTCGCCGTCGGGGTCGAGAACGAACCGGTTGTACCGGCTCACCGGGTCGGTGCCGGTCATGACGGCCAGCGCTGCGTCGCGATCACCGGCCAGCGCGTGCGCGTGCCCCGCCAGCACGCTCGGCCACGTCGACGGTTCCCGGCCGGCCAGCAGCGCAGTCCGGGCTTCTTCGGTCTCGGCGTCGGCGGGAATCAGCAGATATCCCAGCGGCAGCGGAAAGGCGCCCAGAGGTTGAGGTCGCACAGCCAGTTTCAGATCGGAATCGGCATGCAGGGCGGTCATCTTCGTCATCCGTTCAGGGGTCCACGCAGGTCGCGCTCGGCGGCCCGCTTGATCAGCCGGGCCGACAGCTCGGCCCTCGCCTGGGTGGCATGGGTGTCGATCCGTTTGCGCACCACACCGTCGGCGAAGACGACCACGATCTCGACAGCCCACCTGCCGCGTTCGGGAACCACCACCGTCTGCACGTCGAGGGCTTCGTCAGCAGAGGTGTGTTTGTTGACGCGTGTCTTGGGCCGGGCCTCCTCAGTCATCAACATCACCGGTTCGGCTCCAGCGGAACCCGCAAAGCGCCCTGCTCATCGTCCCAGAATGCCGCACATCTGCCGGTCGGGTGGTGGTCTGCCAGAACCTCCCAGATCAGCAGGCACCGATCGCCTGCCGGCGTGCGTTGTTTGAGCAGCAACCCGCCACTGCGGGGCCCACGCAACGGAATCAACCACAGTTGACCGTCGCGCACCATCGCCACCAGGGCGTCGGACGGGAATCGCGCGGCGGCTAGGTCTGCGTCCAGGCGCAGGTAGCCATCGGTGGTGAATTCGACCTCAGCTTCTCGCTGGGCCCGGGGCCGCAGCGGCGCAAGGTAATCGGTTTCGATGTGCCCGATCACGTCCTCCATGGCGGCCCGCACGGGTTCGGACAGTTCGGCGCCCAGTTCCACCCCGGCAGCCTCGATCAAGTACACGGTGATGTCGGTTGGGCAGTCGTCCCCCAATGCCCATCGGGCGAACGCGATGGCATGGTCCCACCGGAAGGAGTGGCTGTGCAGTCCCTGCAGCGGCGGCAGTTCGGCGAGCTCCGCGCCGGGCACCTTGAAGATGGTGCCCGGCTGCCGCCGGTCGGCATCTCTGGGCAGGTAGGCGTCGACGATCACCACCTGACGGGCGCCACGCATCTGGAATGCCACGTCCATACCGGCTGTGCCACCGTCCACCAGGCGAGCTCCATCGGGGACACCACGCTCCCACAGGTGACGCACCAGCACCGGGCCGACACCGTCATCGCCGCGGAGCAGATTGCCGCATCCGACCACCAGCACCGCGCAGCCGGGCGGCTCGAGATCCACCGGCGGTTGCGCAGGGCTGCTGTCCAGGCTCATACCATTCCGTTGATCACGAACTGCGACAGTTGTTTTCCGGTCTTGCCGTCGTAGGCGTGCACCGTGCACACCAGGCAGGAGTCGAAACTGCGGGCCACGTGGCCGAGTTCCACCGGGTCCTCGGGGTCGACGATCGGTGAACCCACCAGCGCCTGCTCGATGGGGCCCAGCACCTGGTCACCGTCACGCGGTCCGATGTTCCAGGCCGTCGGGGTGATCACCTGGTAGTTCTTGATCTTGTTGTCCTCGATGACAATCCAGTCGGCCAGTGACCCGCGGGCTGCCTCGGTGGCCCCGAAGCCCTTGCCTTCGGCGTACTCGGTGGGCTTGGTGTAGAAGCTCTCCTTGAGGTTCAGTTGATCGAGCCAGCCGCGCACCCACTGGTAGTACTTGGGAGCTTCGTGCATGCGGGCCAACTGGCGCACCAGCACGCTCGGGCCGATCTTGGCCATGATGTCGACGAACAACGGGTCGTTGTCCTGGTGCGCAGCTGCGCCCGGGCCACCTGCGGTCATCCGACGCGCCAGCGGGCCTGCTTCCAAGGGGATATGGCCCAGATCGCCGACGGCGTACCGCGGGGACTTGGCCCAGCTGTACTTGCCCTGCTTCTTACCCACCTCAGGGTCGATCGGGATGGTCTCACCCTCGAACGGGTGTAGTGGGCGCGACCCCTCGTAGAACGAATGAGTGGTGTCCTCGCGGACGTTGGCCTGGTCGAACTCGTACCACTGGCCCTGCGCGTAGACGCCGGAGCGGCCGATCAGCGCGGCATTGCGTCCGTCGATGGTGGGGTTTTCGTACAGCGTCGGATCGAAGTAGGTGCCGGTGGCGATGTAGTTGCCCACACCCTGGCCGTACCTGTCGAGACCGACGTCCAGGCAGTAGCGGATGAAAAAGCCGCAGTCGCTGTTGTACTGCGACTCGTTCTCGTCGACCCACTCCAGGATGTCTTCCCAGGTCTTGTTCTCCAGCCAGCGCTCGACACTGCAGCCCAGCCACTGCTTCTCGAGCCAGTTGTCCTTCCAGTGCTCGAGGATGGCGATGGAACGGGTGACATCGGAGAGTGTGGGCGCGCTCATCACGCCGCCGGGCACCATGAAACTCGAATGCGGCCACTGCCCGCCGAAGATGGCGTACACCTCGACCGGCTTGGCCGAAAGGACCACGCCCGGTTGGTAACTGGTGCCGACATAGGGCGCGAACCTGCGCACCGCCTCGTCGTACAGCTTGGATTTGGCGTAGTTCTTGTTGGTCAAGTCGATGGCGAACAGTGCGTAGAAGTAACGCGGGATCGACTGCAGGGTCTCGGCAGCCTGGCAGATGTTGCGGATCAGCGTGGCATTGTGCGGCATGTGGGTGCGCCAGGCGGTGTCCAGCGCGTACGCCGATTTGTAGAGGTGGCTGCCGCCGCAGATGCCGCAGATGCGCGGACAGACGATGAGACCGGCCTGGGGGTCCTTGCCCCGCAAGATGATCTCGAATCCGCGGAACATCGCCGCTTCGGTCCAGGCCGAGGTGACAACGCCGTCGTCGATCGTGACGCGGACGTCGAGGTCACCCTCGACGCGCCCCAGCGGGCTGACGTAGAGGTCTAACGAGGTCATGAAAAATCCTCTCGGATGTCGGGAGTCGGTGGCGGGGGGCTGACCGCTACACCACGAACATGTCTTCTTTCGACCACTGCGGTGCGGCGATGCGGGCAGCCGCCGCATGCGCCATGTACGTCAGATGGTCTGAACCCTCCGGGACTTCCTTGGGGATCATGCCGCTGACCTTCTGGGTCTTGAACACCGTGCCCGGCGCCAAGTCGAAGTGCGGGAACTCAGGTTCTGTGCAGCCCAGGCAGGGCATCCCGGCCCGAGTCTTCGAAGACTGCCGGTTCCACAGGATGCGGTTGCACGGCGAGTGGGTCATCGGACCGCGGCAGCCGAACTCATAGAACAAGCAACCGGTGCGGGTGCCTTCCCCGAACGACATGGTGGACTGCTTGTATTCGAAGAATTGCACTCGGGTGCAACCGGTTTGGGTGAACGTCTTGAAGAACGTCTCGGGCCGGTGCAGGTCGTCGAGGGTGATGTCGCCGGCGCGGCCGGTGGCCAGGGCCACCAGGATCTGGGTGATCCAGTCCGGATGTGCGGGGCAGCCGGGAATGTTGATCACCGGCAGCCCCATCTTGGAGCGAAAATCCGGCCCCAGGTAGCCGCCGCGGTCGCGGCGGTGGAACTGCAGACCGGTGGATCCCGACGGGTTGGGCTCCATGGCGGGGATGCCCCCGAAGCAGGCGCAGTCACCGATGGCTACCACGATCTGTGCCGCGGCAGCCAGATCGTCGACCCAGTCCTTCATCGGCCGGTCGGCGAAGATGTCCATGCGACCGGTGCCGTTGGGCGCCTCGATGACGGTGCCCTCGAAGACGAAGATGTCCAGCGGCCGCTCACCGCTCACGCAGTCCCAGAAGACCTTCTGGGCGTTCTGGCCGAGTTCGAGACCCAGCGATGGATGCCAGAGGAGATCGAGCCCGAAATCGACCACCAGGTCGACGACGTTGGGTTCCTCGGCATTCAGGAACGACATCGTGTTACCACTGCATGCCCCTCCTTGGAACCATAAAACGGAAGCCATCGGGACTCCTCTCGGAAACGCGGATTCGAATCAGGGCTCGAACCGCAATTTATGTGGGCTGAATCGAGGAACTGGCGAAATGATTTATTCGGGTAATTGGCGGCCGAATGCCCGCGCCACCTGAATGAGGAATCCGAGACCTCGGTTGATGTCTTTGTCCTTGCTCACCCGCCACAATCCGAAAAGTCCTTTGGGGCCTCCCGGATCGGCGTCGGCGGCGGCCTTGCCGTCCACCAGCGCCTGGCCCAGTTCGGCCAGCACATCTGCTGCCTGCGGGTCCACCAGTGGTGAGTGCAACAGCTTGTTCATCACCGGCGTCACGTCCATCAGCGATTTCGACAGCGACGCCAGGTTGACTGCCAGCGACCGCACGTCGATGGTGCGCAGCTCGTTCCTGGCTTCGTCGAATCCGGGGAGGTTCGCGGTGAACGACGCCGCGGGACCGCGTAGCTCGTCCACCGCCGAGGACAGCGATTCACTGATCTCGTCGCCGCGGCGGATCATGCCGTCGAGACCGGCGACCAGGATGGCCAACAGGTCGGCATGGTCCAGCAGGGAGTTCAGCGATGCGGCGATCGCGGGGTCGTCGAGTCGCTCGCGAAGTCGGTCCGCCGGCGAGATCTCGACCACATGACCGTTTGCCACCATGCGTCCTCCTGCGATGTGTCGGGCGGGGCTGTGCCCGGGCCGGCAACTCTCGGTTGGGGCTGCGAGAGGTTGTGGCCGCAATCACAAACTAGCGATCAGTTTGCGGCATGCCTATCGCTTTCGCGCAGTAGCTGTCAGAATTGCGAAGACCTGAGCGCGCTGGTGCGCGCCCCGACCTCAGGACACTTGCGTGTTCGCCACGGATTACTTAGGGGATGCTTCATTGTTGTTCGCGCTGTTTGCGGGCCCTGTCGACGCCCTGGCGCGATGTCGAGACTGACCCGTCTCGGCTACATCGACGTCCGTCGTACCACCAAGCCGGTACGACGCAAGGTTCGTTCACGTGGCGTTCCGCCTGCGTTGGCCAACAACGAGATCTTCTACACGGAGAACCCCGGCGAAGCGTCGCGACTGATCGCCAAAGCACTGGCCCCGTTGACCCTCAGCGTCGCCCCCGAGGCCTCCGAAGGGTTTGCTGCGACCATGCACGGCATCCGGCTGCGCAACGTCAGCATGCTGTATTTGGATCTCCACGTAGCTGCCACGATGGACGTTCCCGCCCTCGGTCAGTACTTCGCGGTGCACATGCCGATGAACGGCCGCGCCGTGGTCCAACACCGCGGCCGCACCTTCGAAGCCAACACCCTGCGCGCGCTGGTCACCACGCCCGGGGTACCGCTGCGGATCAAGTTCGACCACGACTCACCACAACTGCTGATCCGAATCGAGGAACGCGCCATGGCGGCGCACCTGACCCGCCTGCTGGGGCGCAGCTTGAACCGGCCGCTGGAGTTCGACCCGGAATTCGACCTGGCCACCGAGGCGGCAATGCGCTGGCATACCGCCGTGCAGCTGATCCACACCGAGGTGTTTCATCCCGGCTCGCTGATCCAGCGTGGTCAGGGCATCGGGGCGGTCGAGGAGCTGGTGATGAGCAGCCTCCTGCAGCTGCAACCGTCGAACTATCACGACGAGTTCCTACAGCCGCCGCAGCCCGATCAGCGTCGCGCCGTGGTGCAGAACGCCATGAACTACATCGACAGCAGGCTCGCCGAACGCATCACCATGACCGCCATCGCCAAAGCGGTGCACATGAGTGTGCGGTCCATCCAGCAGGGGTTTCGCGAGGAGCTGGGCATCACGCCGATGACCTACGTGCGGGAGCGCCGGCTCGAGCGGGTGCACGAAGAGCTGACCGACGCCATCCCCTCGGACGGAGTAACGGTGACGGCCGTGGCCGAGCGCTGGGGTTTCCACCATCTGGGTAGCTTCGCTGTCGAGTACCGCAAGCGCTGGGGTGAGGCGCCGTCGGAGACACTGCGCCGCTGACGTCACGAAGCGCGGGTACGCACCTGTGTCACCTGGCGCCAACCCAGGGACTTCTGCGAGAGCAGGTGCTCGATCAACAGTTCCGTGGACATCGTGGGCCTCGGCTGGCTCACCACGTGCCAGGGCCGGTTCAGCGGTGTCCCCGGCACCGGCAGTTCGAGCAGGACACCGGACTCCAGCTCCCGACTGACTGCCTGGCGTGACACCAGCGTCACCCCCAGACCGGCGATGGCCGCCGAGACCACCGCGCCATGTGAGCCCAGCACCAGCTGTGGCGGCGTCACGTCGAGTTCCTCCAGCAGCGCGGACAACGTCGAGCGGGTGCCGGATCCCGGTTCGCGCAGCAGCCAGGTGGCGGTCGCCACCGCGAACCGCGCCGCGACATCGGGGGTGCCGACCACGATCAAGTCGTTGGGCCGCGTGGCACGCACCCGCACCTTGCGGCGAAGTTCCTCCGGCGGGCGACCGGCCACCACCAGGTCCACCTCGTGGCGGGCGAGCATGGGCCACACCGCATTCCGCGACGCGACCTCCAGATGCAGGACCACGCCGGGATGCTGGGCGCGGAAGGTCGCCAGGGCGGCCGGGATCAGCAGCTCCCCCGCCGACGTCACCGCCGCCAGCCGCACCGAGCCGTTCTCCGGGTCGGCCTCCCCGCGGGCGGCCAGGATCGCCTCGTCATGCAGGCCCAGGATCGAGCGGGCGTATTCCACGTACCGTTCACCGGCCGGGGTCAGCTTGACCCCGCGGCCGTGCCGGTCCACCAGCGCGATACCGATCTCGGTGCTCAGCGCGCGCAGCGCCGAAGAGATCGAGGACTCCGTCACCACCAGCCGTTCGGCGGCGCCTCGCACCGACCCTGTGTCGGCCAGTTCCACCAGGGCGCGCAGCCGTGCGTTCGTCGTCATTGCGCCTCCTTGTCGAACACCCGGCTGGCCAGTAGATCTTCGGCCTCGATGGTCGTCAATTCCGACACCCCGACAGACGTCACCGAGCCGTCGAGCAGCCGCCGAGCATGACGCAGCCGGGCCCGTTCCACTGCGTTTCGGACGCTGCGCGCGTTGGCGAAAAACGGCTGTTCACGGCGTCGGCGCAGGTACTCACCGAAGACCACACGGGCGTCGTCGGAGAACTGGTAGCCCAATCCGTCGACCATCAACGCGGCGATGTCCTCCAGCTCGGCTGCGGTGTAGTCGGGGAACGTGATGTGGTGGGCCACGCGGCTCTGCATGCCCGGGTTGGCGGAGAAGAACTGGTCCATCTTGTCGGCGTATCCGGCGAGGATCACCACCAGGTCGTCGCGATTGTTCTCCATCACCTGCAGCAGGATCTCGATGGCCTCACCGCCGTAGTCACGTTCGTTCTCGACCTTGTAGAGGTAGTAGGCCTCGTCGATGAACAGCACTCCGCCCATCGCCCGCTTGATCACATCCTTGGTCTTGGGCGCGGTGTGCCCGACGTACTCTCCCACCAAGTCGTCCCGGGTGACACTGACCAGGTGCCCGCGCCGCAGATAGCCGAGCCGGTGCAGCAGATCGGCCATCCGGGTGGCGACCGTGGTCTTACCCGTGCCGGGGTTGCCGGTGAAGCACATGTGCAGAGTCGGTTGCGGCGCGGTCAGGCCGAACCGGGCCCGCATCCGGTCCACCAGCAGCAGCGCGGCGATCTCGGCGATCCGGGTTTTGACCGGCACCAACCCGATCAGTTCCCGGTCCAGTGTCTCGAGCACCTCGTCGACGCCGGACTCCTCCCGCATCAACACCAGATCCACTCTGGCGTCGGGCGGGAGGAGCTCGGGCCGGGCCTCGGGCTCGGGGGGCCGCACCCCGAAGGCCGCGCGGGTCACGGGGTCACGTAACGCTGCCCCGAAGGCAGATCGGTCGCATACGCGTGGGTGGTGTAGCCGATCTGCCGGTTGGCCCGCTCGGCCCGGTCCAACCGGAAGCCCGGCTCGGTGGCTGGTCGGTTGACGATGAACGACAGCGCGGTGGTCTGCCTACCGAGGCTGGCGTCGTAGGCGTTGAGCCGGATGTAGTGATCCGGATGTGCGGCCCGACAGGCGTTCACCTCCAGCAGCACGCCCGCCGGATCCAGCAGGTCGAACATCGGCAGGCCCCACATCTCCCAGTAGATGTTGCGCGGGTGGGGGTCGTCGGTGAACTCGACCGACAGCGGCCAGCCGTTGGACAGCGCATAGTCGATCTGCTTGGTGATCTCGTCGTCGGTGAAGTCGGGCAGGTAGGAGAACGTGCCCTGGGTGATGCGCATGGTCAGCTCCTGGTGGGCGTCGCAACGACGTCCGGGGTGTCGGTGGATTCGTAGTTGAACGTGATGTCACCCCAGGTGGCCAGGGCGGTGTCCAGCGCGCGATTGCTCGAGGCGGCCTTCTTGAGGATGTCGGGGCCCTCGTTGTAGTAGTCGCGGCCCTCGTTGCGGGCCTTGATCATCGCCTCCAGCGCAACACGGTTGGCCTCGGCGCCCGCGGCGATACCCATCGGATGGCCGATGGTGCCGCCGCCGAACTGCAGCACCACGTCCTCGCCGAGATAGTGGATCAGCTGGTGCATCTGCCCGGCATGGATGCCTCCGGAGGCCACCGGCATGACGCCGGGCATCGAGGCCCATTCCTGGTCGAAGAACAGGCCTTTCACCGGATCGGCCTTGATGCTGTTGCAGCGCAGGGTGTCGTAGAAGCCCGCGGTGGTGTTCGGGTCCCCCTCGAGCTTGCCGACGACGGTGCCCGCGTGGATGTGATCGACGCCGGCCAGGCGCATCCACTTGGAGATGACGCGGAAGCTGACTCCGTGGGTCTTCTGCCGGGTGTAGGTGCCGTGCCCGGCCCGGTGCAGGTGCAGGATGACGCCGTTCTTGCGGGCCCACGCGGCCATCGACTGGATCGCGGTGTAACCGATGGTGAGGTCCACCATCACGATCACCGAACCGAGTTCGGACGCGAACTCGGCACGCTCGTACATCTCCTCCATGGTTCCGGCGGTGACGTTGAGATAGTGCCCCTTGATCTCGCCGGTGGCGGCCTGGGCCCGGTTGACCGCCTCCATGCAGAACAGGAAGCGATCACGCCAGCGCATGAAGGGCTGGCTGTTGATGTTCTCGTCGTCCTTGGTGAAGTCCAGGCCACCGCGCAGCGCCTCGTAGACGACGCGACCGTAGTTGCGTGCCGAGAGACCGAGCTTGGGTTTGGTGGTGGCACCCAGCAGCGGCCTGCCGAACTTGCCCAGGTGCTCGCGTTCCATCACGATGCCGTGCGCCGGGCCCTGGAAGGTCTTGACGTAGTGCGTCGGAATCCGCATGTCCTCCAGCCGCAGCGCCTTGAGCGGCTTGAAGCCGAAGACGTTGCCGATGATCGAGCTCGTCAGGTTCGCGATCGAGCCTTCCTCGAACAGGTCGAGGTCGTAGGCAATCCACGCGATCCACTGCCCTGGCGCGTTCGGCACCGCGTCCACGCGGTAACACTTGGCCTGGTAGTGCTCGAAGGTGGTGAGGCGGTCGGTCCACACCACCGTCCATGTCGCGGTGGAGGATTCACCCGCCACCGCCGCGCCGGCCTCTTCCGGCGGCACGCCGTCCTGAGGAGTGATCCGGAAGGCACACAGCACATCGGTGTCCTTCGGCTCGTAATCCGGCTGCCAATAACCCATTTCCGCATACGGGATGACTCCCGCGTTCCATCTATCTGCCATGCGGCGAACACTGCCAGCAGACACTGAAGCAGTCTATCTAGAGTTTGACGCTGAATCTGAAGTAATCACTCAAGTATTGACCGGCTCCCCGACCAGATCCACCTTCTGGGTGAGGTACCCGCCTGCGGGCCACTCCTAGCGTGTGCCGCATGACCGATACCAAGAGCATCTGCCGAGCCACCGCCGCCGCGATGACCGCACCGGGCAAGGGCATCCTGGCGGCCGACGAAAGCATCGCCACCATGTCGTCCCGCCTGCAGAGCGCGGGCGTGCTGGCCACGGCAGACAGCCGCCGCTTCTACCGCCAACTGCTGTGCACCACACCCGGACTGTCCGACTCGGTGTCGGGCATCATCTTCTGCGACGAGACCCTCAACCAGGTCTTCGAAGACGGTCGACCGTTCGCCCAGGCCGTCCGTGAACTCGGCATCCTGCCCGGCATCAAGGTGGACACCGGAGCCAAACCCGCAGCCGGACTACCGGGTGAAACAGCCACCGAAGGCCTTGACGGCCTACCTGCGCGCCTGTCGTACTACGCGGACACCGGCGCGGCCTTCGCCAAGTGGCGGGCCGTGTTCACCATCACCGACACCCTGCCCAGCTGGGGCGCCTGCATCAGCAACGCCAACGCGCTGGCCCGGTACGCGGCGGCCTGCCAGGAGGCAGGCCTGGTGCCGATCGTCGAACCCGAGGTGTTGATGACCGGCGATCACAGCATCGACCGCTGCGCCGAGGTCACCGCCACCGTGCACGCCGCAGTGCGCCAGCAACTCGGCGCCCTGAACGTCGACCTGGCCGGCATCGTGCTCAAGCCCAACATGGTGATCGAAGGTGAGGACCATCCGACGCCTGCCACACCGGAACAGGTGGCCGCCGCCACTGTGGGTGTGCTGCGAGCCTGGCCTGCCGACCTGGCCGGGGTCGCCTTCCTGTCCGGCGGCCAGGACCCGGACCGCGCCACCGCCAATCTGGCCGCGCTGCAACAACACCAGACCCCATGGCCGTTGACCTTCTCGTTCGGACGCGCGCTGGTGTCTCCCGCGCTGGCAGCCTGGCACGGCGACGAGACACTGGTGACCGCAGGCCAGGACGCCTTGGCCGGTCACGTCGCCGCCAACGCCGCCGCGGTACGCCTGCGAGGCGAACTCCAACCCGCCTGATTCTCCGCCCCCGCCGTCCCGCGAGCGCCCCGTGCGCTCGCGGGACGAGCTAGTTCAACGGCACCGAAACCATGACCGAGGTGCCCGAACCCGGCCGTGATCGCACCGTCAGCCGGCCACCCACCAGCTCGGCACGTTCGGTCATCGACAACATGCCGTACCCGGCGGTGGCGCGCTCGGAGGTCATGTCGAACCCGGTGCCGTCGTCGGCCACCTCCAGCCGCACCGTCCCGTCGGCAACCGTGAACCGCACCGCAGCTCGCAACGCCCGCGAGTGCTTCACCACGTTCTGCAAGCCCTCCTGCGCAATCCGGTAGAGCGCCACCTCGATGTGTTCGGGCAGCCGCTCATCAGCCAGCTCCAGGTCCAGATCGATCTCCGGGATGGACGACGCCAGACTGGCCAGCCCACCGGCCAGCCCCAGATCGTCGAGCACCGGCGGGCGCAGCCCACCGATCGCCGACCGGGCTTCGGCCAGGGTCAGATCTACCAGGTCACGGGCTTTCTCCAACTGCTCGCAAGCTTCTGCCGTGGCCCGGTCGTCCACCGCGCGGGCCGCCGCGTCCAGCCGATAGGTGAGGCTGACCAGCCGCTGTGAGATCCCGTCGTGGATGTCGCCCGCCAGCCGTCGCCGCTCGGCCTCCTGAGCTGCGATCACCTGCTCGGCGAAGTTCTCGTGGGCGCGTTCGCGGGCGGAGAGCTGGCGGTGCAGCCGCGCCTGGTGCAGCGCACCGGCGATCAGCCTGCCGATCACCCGCAGCAGGTCGATGTCGCGGTCACTGAATTCACGACGTGCAAGAGTGTGCACATTGAGCACACCCACGAGTCCGCCCGGCCCCGTCTCGATCGGCACCGACGCCATGGACGTGTAGTCCGCACCGCGCAGCGCCTCGATGGACACATACCGCGGGTCGTCCTCTTTGTGGTCGGTGATGGTCACCGGCTCACGGTGGCTGGCCACCCATCCGGAGATACCCGACCCCAGCGGCAGTCGGACCTTGCCGACCTCACGGTCGAACGGCGGGGTGGCGCCGGCCAGCGTCAACGACCGGTCGGTGTCGTCGAGAACGTGCACAAAACACACGTCCGAAGCGGTGGCTGTGGTGATCAACCTGGCCGCGGCGGCCGCCAGCGGTTCGACACCAGGACCACTGGAGGTGGCTGCCACGATGTCGACAAGCAGCGCCACCTCCCGGTCGGCGTCGACGAGACCGTGGACGGCATCTGCCCCCAGGTCCCCGGAGACCGTCACTGGTAGATCCCCTCGCGCAGCGCGGTGGCGACAGCCGCGGTGCGGTCGCTGACCCCGAGCTTGCGGTAGATGGACCGCAGATGGCTCTTGACCGTCTCGTCCCCGATCACCAAGCGACCGGCAATGCCGCGGTTGGACAGCCCGGTGACGACGAACGACAGGATCTCGCTCTCTCGCTGGGTCAGGCCGTGGCGGGCGCCCGGCCAGAACTCGTCGCGCTGCAGGCGGGCCGCGGTGTCCACGGCCCGCGCAGCCAGACCCGCGTCGATGGCGGTGGATCCGGCGTGCACGTACTCCAGCTGCCGCACCAGCTCGTCGCTGCTGATGCCCTTGAGCAGATATCCCGACGCACCAACCCGCAGTGCCTGGAAGAGATATTGCTCATCGTCGTAGACCGACAACAGGATGACCTTGCGTTGCGGGTCGCGTTCCCGGATGGCCCGGCACAAATCCAGCCCGCTGGCGCCCTGCATCCGGACGTCGCACAGCACGATGTCGGGTTTCAGACTGTCGATGACGCGCAGCGCATCTTCGGCACCGACAGTCTCTCCCACGACGCGCACGCGATTTTTGAAGGCCGCGAGCATCGCTTTGAGTCCCTCGATCACCATTTCGTGGTCATCGACTAGAACCACCCGCACTGGAATTGTCGAGACAGCCGCCGTCATGCGATCACGATAATGGCGCCGGGAAAGGACGTCACGCAATTTCTGTGCCGGTATTTGTCGACCACCCTTTTAATCCCCCGGCAAGGGGATTGGTGCCCGGGTGCACGCTTCCTACTCTTCGCCCATGACGCCTTCGACTCCGAAGCTGGTGGCCTCGGTGCTGCCGGCCAACTTCGCCGACCTGGGCCGCGACGTGCGCGCGATCCAAGCGGCAGGCATCGACAGAATCCAGTGGGATGTGATGGACGGCAGGTTCGTCCCGAACATGACGTTCGGTCCAGACGTCATTGCCGCGACCCGGGGTCTGGTGGACATCGGTTTCGAAGCCCACCTGATGGTCGAGGACCCCGATCCGATGCTGGGCCGCTGGGTGGAAGCGGGCTGCGCGATCGTGATCGTGCACGCCGAAGCGTGTCGACACCTGCACCGCACGCTGGGACGTATCCGGGATCTCGGTGCCCGCACCGGAGTCGCACTCAACCCGGCCACCCCGCTCAGTGCCGTCGAGTCGGTGCTCGACCTCACCGACCTACTGCTGGTGATGACCGTCAATCCCGGCTTCGGTGGGCAACGGTATCTGCCGACCATGGAGTCCAAGATCGCCGCCGCCCGAGCTGAAATCGACTGCCGTGGACTGGATATCGAAGTGGAGGTCGATGGCGGCATAACACTGGGCACCATTGCCGGCGCCGCGGATGCCGGGGCCACGGTGTTCTGCGCCGGCTCGGCGTTGTTCACCGGCGACAACACCATGGCCGAGCGCACCACCGCGTTGCGCACCGCCGCGAGTGAAAGGCTGGTTCTGCAGTGACCACCGCACCCGAGGCGCGCAGCGAGATCGCTTCGCGTACCGACGAACTGGATCAGCTGGCCATCAACACCCTGCGGTTCCTGGCAGCCGATGCCGTGCAGGCGGCCAACAGTGGACATCCCGGCCTGCCGCTGGGCACCAGCGCCATTGCGTGGACGTTGTGGTCACGGCACCTACGTCACGACCCGGCCGACCCGCAGTGGCCCGACCGTGACCGGTTCATCCTGTCGGCCGGCCACGGCTCGATGTTGCTCTACGCGCTGCTGCACGTCTTCGGCTACAACCTGCCGCTGCACGAGCTGCGCCGCTTCCGCCAGCTGGGCTCGCAGACACCGGGCCATCCTGAGTACGGCCACACCCCGGGTGTGGAGACCACCACCGGGCCCCTGGGCCAGGGCATCGCCAATGCCGTGGGAATTGCGCTGGGGGAACGGATGTTGGCGGCACGGTGCAATGTCGACGGGCACACCGTGGTGGACCACCGCACCTGGGTGCTGGCCGGTGACGGTGACCTGATGGAAGGCATCAGCCACGAGGCCGCTTCGCTGGCCGGGCGTCTCGGCCTGGACCGGCTGATCGTGATCTTCGATGACAACAACATCACCATCGACGGGCCCGCCAGCCGCAGCTGCAACGACGACGCCGAAGCCCGGTTCGCCGCGTACGGCTGGCGAGTTCTCACCGTTGGTGACGGCAACGACGTCGCCGCACTCGATGCCGCCTTCAGCGCCGCCGCCGCCCCAGACGGACGCCCCACCTTCGTGCGCGTACAGACCACCATCGGGTTCGGCGCCCCCGGCGTCGAGGGCACCCCCAAAGCACACGGCAGTCCCCTGGGTGAACAGGTGCTCGATCAGATGCGCCGCCGGCTGGACTGGCCGAATCTGGATTTCCACGTGCCGGTCGCCGTCGGTGCCGCTGCCGCCCTGGTGGCCACCCGCGGAGCCGAGGCACACCGCCGGTGGTCGCAGGCGCATGCCCGTTGGCAGGCCGACCACACTGCCCTGTCCGCCGACTTCCCACTCGATGGTGTGCCGGCCTTCGAGCATCCGGATTCCCTCTCCGCTTTGGCCACGGAACTGGCCCGCACTCCGCAGATGGCCACCCGCAAGGCCTCCGGTGCGGTGTTGGCCGCGTTGGCACCCGATTACCCGGGCCTTGTCGGCGGTTCGGCTGACCTGGCGGCCTCGACCAACACCGCCATCCCCGGAGGCGATATCGGACCCGGCGACTTCGATGGTAGGACAATACATTTCGGCATTCGAGAACATGCCATGGCCGCGGTGATGAACGGGCTGGCCCTGCACGGCGGCCTGCGACCGTTCGGTAGCACCTTCCTGGTGTTCGCCGACTACCTACGACCGGCCCTGCGGCTGTCGGCATTGATGAGACTGCCGGTGATCTATGTGTTCACCCACGACTCGGTGCACGTCGGCGAGGACGGTCCCACCCACCAGCCGATCGAACAGCTGGAATCATTGCGGTTGATCCCCGGCCTGACGGTGCTTCGTCCCGCTGATGCCGCCGAGACGGCCACCGCCTGGCAGCTCGCGGTCGACAACCTCGACGGTCCCACCGCACTGGTGCTGTCCCGCCAGGACCTGCCCGCCCTCGCCACCGTCGGGTTGGACGACATCCGCAGAATCGGTGGGCGCACGGTGCATGAGCCGTCCCACCCCCCGGAGGTGGTGTTGGCGGCCAGCGGATCCGAAGTGGCACTGGCGTTGGCGGCCGCCGACGAACTCGAAACACTCGGTGTGCCCGCAGCCGTGATGTCGGTGATGTGGCGCGAACGCCTCGATCGGGCACTGCGCGACGGCGACCACGAACTGCCGAGCGTGCCGATGGTCTGTGTCGAGGCGGGAGTCACCGTCGGGTGGCGGGCGCTGGCGGGCTCCCGTGGCACCAGCATCGGGATCTGCCGGTTCGGCGAGAGCGGACCCGGCCCCGACGTCGCCGCCGCGCTGGGCCTGACCACTGCGGCGGTGGTGGACGCCGCCCTGCGCAGCCTCGGCCGGGCCTGACCGAGCCGGGCGGTTCGCCATGGCCGACAGACTGATTCGCATCCGCAACATCGGACGGTCCGCAAAACGGCGGCCCGTGCTGCTGGCCATCGCCGGAGACAGCGCCTCCGGCAAGAGCACGGTGGCGGGCGGGTTGGTCGCCGCGTTGGGACCGCAACGGTGTGTGTCGATCTCGACCGATGACTACCACCGGTTCGACCGCTCGGAACGGGTGAGCAGACACCAGACGCCACTGCACCCCGACTCCAACTATCTGGAGATCTTGGCCCAGCACCTGCAACTGCTGGCGACCGGGCAGCCGATCCTCAAACCTGTCTACGACCACCGCAGCGGATTGCTGCTGCGGCCACAGCTGATCGAACCGCGCGAGTTCGTCATCGTCGAGGGACTACTGTCCCTGCACAACAGTCTGGCCCGGGCCTGTTTCGACATCGCGGTGTACCTCGATCCCGATGAGGAGGTGCGCCGGCAGTGGAAGATACAGCGCGACACCACAACTCGCGGCTATACCACCGATCAGGTGCTGGCTGAACTGGCTGAGCGCACCGAGGATGCGGTGGCCCATGTCCACCCTCAGCAACCGCTGGCCGACGTGGTGGTGCGGTTCGCCCCGATAGCCGGCCGACATGACCCGCCTGGCACGCCCCTGTCCGCCGCGTTGCTGCTGCGGCCCACCATCACGCAGCCCGACCTGGTCGAACTGCTGCCTCCGGGGGCTGCCAGGGCCATGCACATGCGACTGGCCCATGATGGCAACGGCCGTCCCGTCGACAGCGTGCATGTGCATGGCTATGCCGCCGCAGAAGAGCGTCGTCGATTGGAGAAAGTGCTGTGGCACGAGCTCACCGGAGAAGGCAGTGACATGCCGGATAGTCTGGGCCGCTTGGGTTCCGGCGCCCACAGCACTCCGTTGGCGGTCACGCAGATGCTGCTGTGGTTCCACCTGCTCCAGTGCCGGCGGTGAAAGACGTGACGCTCGAAGCAGTCCTCTTCGACGTCGACGGCACTCTCGCCGACACCGAACGCGACGGGCACCGGCCCGCCTTCAACGCCGCGTTTGCCGAACACGGTCTCGACGTCGTGTGGACACCTCAACATTACGGCCGCCTGCTGGCGATCACCGGTGGGCGCAGACGCATCGCCCACGACCTGTCCCGGCGCGGCTACCGTACCGCTGAGCGCCTGGCCGCCGACATCCATCTGACCAAGACCGCCCTGTTCCGCGACGCCATTCTCGACGGGACGATCACCCCCCGTCCAGGCGTGCGTCAGCTCGTCGACGACCTGACGCACGGGGGCATCAGGATCGGGGTGGTGACCACCGGCCGCCGGGCCTGGGTGCAACCGCTACTCGAGCACCTGCTGCCCGGGGTGCCGATACAGGTGACGATCACCGGCGATGACGTGCAGCGGCTCAAACCCGACGGCGAAGCGTACCTACGAGCACTGCAGGAGATGGCGCTGACACCGCGCAGCGCACTGGCGATCGAGGATTCCGCTGTGGGTCTGCGGGCCGCCAGGAGTGCCGGTGTGGCCACCGTGGTGGTGCGTAACGACTACACCGCCCGCCAGGACTTCACCGGCGCGGCGCAGGTCCGCGACGAGTTCGACGGTTCCGAATCGTTGCGAGCCGACGGGTGCCGCCGTATTCACTCCGAATTCTGGAAGCGCGCCGATCAGAAGTAGCCGTTGCGGGCAAAACGTGCGGAAGGTGCGTCGTCAGCGGCCGGGCGCTGCGGGGCACCGCCGGACCGCTGACGATTCACGAATAGTGCTGATGCACCACAAATCTCAGGCGGGGATGTAGTCGAAAGTGTCCGGGTTGGGCCCGGTCCGCCCGGCCTCGCCCTGGTCCAGCCCCGAGATCGCGGCCATCTGGTCGCCGTCGAGTTCGAAGTCGAAGATGTCGAAGTTCTCCTGCATCCGCTTCGGCGTCACCGACTTGGGGAACACCACGTCACCACGCTGGATGTGCCAGCGCAGCACCACCTGCGCCGGGGTCTTGCCCGTGGCGTCGGCGATCGCGGTGATCACGGCGTCGTCGAGCACCTTGCCCTGCGCGATCGGCGACCACGCCTCGGTGACGATGCCGTGCTGCTGGCCGTAGGCGCGCACCTCGTCGTTGGTCAGGTACGGGTGGACTTCGATCTGATTGACCGCAGGCACGGTTGACGAACCTGCCGCCAGCTTGTCCAGGTGCGCGGGCTGGAAGTTCGAGACACCGATGCTGCGGGCACGGCCGTCGCGGGCGAACTCCTCCAACACATTCCAGGTCGAGACGAAGTCGCCGTCGTACTGGGTGGGCAAGGGCCAGTGGATCAGGAACAGATCCACATACTCATAACCCAGCGCGGCCAGAGTGTCGTCGAACGCGCGGCGGGCGTCATCGGGCCGGTGGAATCCGTTGTTGAGCTTGCTGGTGATGTAGACGTCCCCGCGGTCCAGTCCGGCTGCGCGGATACCCTCACCGACGCCCTTTTCGTTGCCGTACATCTCGGCGGTGTCGAAGTGGCGGTAGCCGACTCCCAGCGCGGACTGCACCACCGCCGCGGTGTCCTCCGGGGGCACCTGAAAGACACCGAAACCCAGCTGCGGGATCGTGGTGCCGTCGTTCAGCGTGATAGCCGGAACAGTACTCATACTCGTGACCTCTTCCTCTACGACTGCCTGTCTCAGACCCCGGGAGCGATACCCCCTCGACGCGGGTCTAACGCTACGCCTGCATGCTTCACCATCACCGGTGTGGTGTTCCCGGCGTCTCACCGACCTGTACTACGACTGCGACAGGTGCTGGTCGAAGAACGTCAGGATCCGAGTCCAGGCGTCTTCAGCTTCCGGTTCGGAGTAGAAGAACCCCGCCATCCTCGTGACGAACTGCAGGGCGGGCGGTGTCCCCCAGTCGTTCATGAACGAGTGCCCGACGTGGGGGTACTCCTTGACGTCGTGTGGCACCTCGGCGTCGGTCAGGATGCGTTCCAGTTTGGCAGCCGCACCCCTCAGCGTCGGATCCTTGGCGCCATAGCTGGCTACTGTCGGACACGAATTAGCCAGCGCTGCAGTATCTTTGGGCCACTGTCCGTAATTGGGAGCGGCGACGTCGAACACTCGGCGCGGGGCCAGCTGCAGGCTGAACCCACCGCCCATGCAGAAACCGACGACACCCACCTTGCCGGTGCAGGACGGATCTCCCGCCAGCACATCACGTGCTGCCACCAAGTCGCCGATGGCATCACCGGCGCCACTGCTCAGCGCGCGCATGGTGCGCACCACGCAGCCCACCCGATTGCCCCGTCCGTAGAGCGCGGGCGCCAGCGTCAGATAGCCGGCGGCCGACAACCGCTCACAACTGCGTTTGACGTCGGCGGTCAGCCCGAAGACGTCGTGGATGACGACCACCCCCGGCCACGGCCCCTCGCCCTCCGGGCGGGACTGGTAGGCACGCAGCGGGCCGGCAGGCGTCGGATATGTGATGTCCGTCATGGGGGAATTCTGCACCGCGTGAGGCCGTTGTGAGTGCTGACGGTGCCGGGCATGCCCCGGGTACCACCCCTTCGTCGCCACGAGCGACCGCTTGCCGAGAGGCGCACGCCGGCACCGTCACCCAAACTTTCAGGCAGTGGCCACTTCGTCGCCGTTGCGCGATGCGCTCAGCGAGATGTTCCCGAACCGCATGCACACGGTGGTGCCCTGCGCGCCCGCGTCGATACCCACTTCGTCGGACAGCGCTTCCATCAGGGGAATGCCGCGACCCCTCGTCCGCCTGGGTTCACGTTCGCTGGAATCGCGCCAACTGCCGTAGTCGGTGACCGTGATGGTCAGAATGGACGTGGCCCGTTCGTACTCGGCGCGGATGTCGACGGTACCCGTCTGATCGCAATGCCGGTAAGCGAACTCCGCTACGTTTGCCAGTGCCTCGTTGACAGCTAGAACCACATCGTTGAGGCGCAGGCTGTCGAGCTCAAAACGGTGTCTGAGCCAATGCTCCAACTCTTCGCGCAGCGTGACCACATTGACCGCATCGGCCACCACATCTGCACGCTCGAAAACGTCCGATTCAGATGCTGCGGAGTCGTGGGTCTTCGTCATGGCAGGTTCGGGCTACCCACTTACGGCGGTCCTCACGCATCCAATTTGGCGAGGGCTTCGTCACGTGTCTGAAACAGGTCCACGATGTCGGCGATTCCGACGAGTTTCAGCGGCCTGCTGGTCACTGGACCGTCGGCCACCACGCCGAACTTCACGTCCGCGGGCAACTGGTCATGGGCACCTACCAGAACACCCATGCCGGCCGACGCCAGGAACTCCACATCGGTGAGATCAACGACCAGAGCGGCGGGAGTCTTGCTCAGTGAAACGTTGATGGCTTCCTCGAGCTGAGGAGCTGTCAGCATGTCAACAACACCGGAGACGGACAGCACGGCAACCCGGCCGACCCACTCCTCACCGATGACGCATGTCACCGGGCCGGTGGACTCGTTGACGAGCTTTGGCTGATCGGACAAGATTCACCTCACTGTTCGCACTGCACCGGTCTGCCGGAGCGCGTATGGCTCGCAAGGCTTCATTCTGAACCCGGCAAGGACCTCTGTTGCACTGCAGCTAGGTTATCCCAGAAGGTAGCGGGCGCGCCCCTCCCACCGGCAGTAGAGACCTGTGTCGGCGGCT
Source organism: Mycobacterium sp. MS1601 (assembly GCF_001984215.1). NCBI lineage: Bacteria > Bacillati > Actinomycetota > Actinomycetes > Mycobacteriales > Mycobacteriaceae > Mycobacterium > Mycobacterium sp. MS1601. Next base: position 5,385,884 of record NZ_CP019420.1, on the reverse strand, counting down.
TCAGCGAATCGCCGCACGGTCGCCGGCCGGGCCAACCACAGTAGTCGCCTGACAACTTCGAGCACATTCGTAAAGCTCGACTCATGATCGGCATCACCGTCGGACGGGCGTAGTCCGCCCGGTGAATCCGGGCGCCGACGCCGAGCAAGACTAGGATTTCTGTGTGGCACCACGACAGCAGGAGCTCTCGTCCTCGGACCCCGACGCGGACCTCACCACCAGTGATCGCATCCTCGCGGCCACCGCGGAGGTGCTCGCCCGCAACGGCATGTCCAAGTTGAGCCTGTCGGAGGTCGCCCTTCAGGCCGGGGTGTCGCGGCCCACGCTCTACCGGTGGTTCGCGTCCAAAGAAGAACTTCTCGATGCGTTCGGCCTCTGGGAGCGCGACCTGTTCGACCGCGGGATGGCCAAGGCCACCGCCGGGTTGCGGGGCAGCGAACGGCTGGACGCGGCGCTGCGGTTCATCGTCGAGTACCAACAGTCGTACTCAGGTGTCCGGATGATCGACATCGAACCCGGCCACGTCATCAAACGCATGGCCTACGTCATCCCGATCATGCGGGCGCGGCTGGAGTTGCTGCTCCCGGCCTCGCGCGCCGCGGTGGCGGCGGCCACCGCCACGCGGGTGGCGGTGTGCCATTACATCGTGCGCAGCGACGACGACGCCGAGTTCCTGGCACAGCTGCGCCACGCCGTGGGTCTGAAACCTTCCAACGACGGCTAGCTCCTCCGACACTGCATTGCGGGTTGGCCACCCGGCCCCGGCCGTCCGGGCAGTCTTCGAGGGCTCAGATCGCGATCTGGCGTTCGTCCTCACGAGACAGATCGTCGTCGCGCCAGACCTCAACGGCCTTGTCGAGCGGTAAGCCCAGCGCCTCGCAGAGACCCACCACGGTCCCGAAACTCGGGCTGGGCAGCCGGCCGACTTCGATCTTGCGCAGCGTTTCCGGTGAGATCCCGGCAGTGCGGGCGATGGCTTCGGGGGCTCGTCCGGCGCGCGCCGTCCTGATCAGGGCACCGAGACGTTGCCCGGCACGGATCTGTTCGGCACTGAGCGGGACGCGGACCATGCGGCACAGCATACCGGTATTGAAATACCGCACCTGGTACCGTCGGCACGGTATAAAAATACCAATCGACGGAGCAACCGAGCATGATCGAACTCAAGACGGCCGCAGAAATCGACAAGATGGCCGTCACCGGCGCGTTCGTCGCGCAGACCCTCAACACCCTTGCCGACCGAGCCGAACCCGGCGTGAATCTCCTCGACCTGGAGCACCACGCCCGCAAACTGGTCGCCGACCGCGGCGCAGTCTCCTGCTACTGGGACTACGCGCCGTCCTTCGGCAGCGGCCCGTTCCGCAACGTCATCTGCCTGTCGGTCAATGATGCTGTCCTGCACGGGCTTCCGTGGGATTACGTTCTGCGCGACGGCGACGTTCTGACGTTGGACTTCGCCGTCTCGATAGACGGCTGGGTGGCTGACGCCGCGATCACCGTGGCCGTCGGTGACGTCGCCGATGCCGACCACGCGCTCATCGAGTCCACCCGCCAGGCGCTGGCCGCGGGCATTGCCGCCGCCGTGCCAGGCGGCCACCTCGGTGACATCTCGGCAGCCATCGGCGCGGTCGCCATTCGCGACGGCTACAAGGTGAACACCGACTTCGGCGGCCACGGCCTCGGCCGGACCATGCACGAGGATCCCCACATCCCGAACCTGGGCAAGCGTGGCCGCGGGATGAAACTGAAGGCAGGCATGACCCTGGCGCTGGAGCCGTGGTGGTCGCGCGGTTCCAGGCAGCTGACTGTCGACCCCGACGGCTGGACACTGCGTTCGGCAGACGGGTCCATGACCGCACATACCGAACACACCATCGCCATCACCGAGAGCGGACCACGCATCCTCACCACAACCACCCCGAGTGACTACGACGCGACGACTCCAAAAATGCGTACCGGCGCTTCGAATTCCCTCGTTAAAATGAGTGCGGTGGCGAGGTGACCATCGGCCGCGGCCCAGCCTCGGCCATCCGGCTCGACCACTCATGGCTGTCACGCACCCACGTCCGGCTACGCGCCGAGGACAATCGCTGGATCATGGTGGACTGCAGCGCCAACGGAATGTACATCGACACTGAGCGACACGAATCCGTGGTGGTGACAGACGGTTTGGCGGTTCAACTGGGTCGTCCAGACGGGCTGACCGTGCGGTTCACCTACGCCCACGCAGACCAGCCCGACGAGATCACCGATGACCCCGCCGATCCGGATATCGCCGGAGCCGGAGCAGCGGTGGCGGCCCGGCGCCGCGAACTCGAGCTCACCCAACGCGGGTTGGCTCGCGACAGGATCATCAATGCCGGCGCCCTCATCTCATTCGAGAAGGGACGTGGCTGGCCGCACGAGAGTACGAGGACCTGACTCGAGCAAGTGCTGCAGTGGCCGCAGGGTGCTATCGCCGGCATCCGCGAAGGCGACGGGTCGCCGCCGACGGGCAATGGCACCGACAGCACCACCACCAGCGTCTCGACGTCGGTGCCTCCGGCTCTGCTGGCCCAGACCATCCAACTGGCCCTCGGCGGGGTCGACGCCGGTATCGCCGACCTGCCCGACGAATCATCACCGGACTTCGGCGACAAGGTCGCGGCCATCCTGGTCGGCCTACGCAATCTCGAGCGGGTCGCCGCCGACGCCGCGCGCAACGCCCCGGGTTCACCGGCCCTTGTCGTTGCACTCGGCGCGGCGCCGATATGACGCGGTGATGGCACGTGCTGCCGAGGCGCCGGACACCCCGCTCGGCAGACGCCTCTATACCGTGCGCCGACGCGCCAATCTGACCGTTGAGGACGCCGCTCTGGCCGCCGCCCTGCCGGTGGGCGTCGTCGAGTCACTCGAGGAAGATCAGCCCGTTGCCGCCCACGTCATCGCCGGCATCGAGGAACTGGTCACCCAACTCGATACCTGAGCGCGCAGAGGTGAATCGCCATCAGGGTAAACACATGCGTCTGCCAGTACCCGCCGACCCGCACCGCCCCCGCGGTGACCGAGTGTCACTCTGTGGCGCAAATGCAGCATCGATCCCGCCACAGAGTGACACTCAGTCACTTCAGACCACCAATGCCACCAGACCGGGCGACATTCGACGCCTGCGCCTACTGATCATCCGAGCAGCTGTTCGCCGAGGAAACCGCCGTCGCTGATACCGGGCAGGATCGCGAACACCGCCGAACCGACGGGGGTGATCCACGGGTTCAGTGCGTCGAAGTCCGACAGTCGCTGCTGGACCGGGACGAACTGGGTAGCTGGATCCCGTTGGTAGGCAAGGAACAACAGACCACTGTCACTGGTCTGGCCGGCCGCGGGGACGTCGTCGTAGTTGTACGGGCGACGCAGGAACTGCTCGGCCTCGGTGCGGTGGTGCGCCAGCGCGATGTGGGCGTTCTCCGGAATCACCGAGATGCCGTTAACCTGTGCCTCGAAGTCCGGTTCGTCGGCTTCGAATGCACCGGTCAGTGGGGCTCCGGTGTCAAGGCGGCGGCCCACGGTCAGCTCCTTGGAGGTGCGATCCAACTCGTCCCAGCTGTCCATCTCGGCCCGGATCCGGCGAGCCACCAAGATGGTGCCGCCGGCGAACCACGGCTGATCCTCTCCTGTATCCCACACCAGTGAGTCGAGTTGCGCGGGGGTGTTCAGGTTGACCGTGCCGTCCACCTGGCCCATCAGATTGCGCATCGACGCCCCCGGCGCTGACGAGTTGGGTGGGTTACGGAATCCGCGCTGGATCCACCGCAGCGTGGTCATAGACCGCACGTTCTTGGTCAGCACGCGGCTGGCATGGCTGACCGCCATCAGGCTATCGGCACAGATCTGCAGCAGCAGTTGGCCTCCACTCCAACGTGCTTCGAGGCGGTCGACACTGAACCGCGGCAGCGGCATCAGGGTCGGCGGGCGGTGTGATGCCAGCCCGGCGACGGTGAACAGTTCGGGCCCGTAGCCCACGGTGACGGTCAGCCGGGCCGGTGGTGACGCCAGTTCGGGTTCGGTGTCAGCCAACGCGGGCAGTCCCTGGGTCAAGCGGGCGGCATCCGTACTCCACAGCTTCATCACCGACGTCAGACCCGCGCGGGTGGCGTACTCCGGCCGCAGATCCAGCGCGATCAACGCCGCGTAGGCCTGCGGCGGGGTGCCGACCCCGGCCTGATGGGCGCCGAAGAACGCTTCCCTGGCCGGTGACGTGCTCTCGCGGTCAGAGCGTGCACCCGCCGTGGCCACCAGACCGACACCCGCCACACCAGCGGCCACCGCCCCGGCGCCCAGCACACTGCGTCTGCTGAAACCAGTGTGTCGCTCAGCCATGTGCGCCCGGAACGTAGTGTTCGTCGGCACCCGGGAAATCCCGGACCTGAGCCGTGATCGGCAGTGTCGAGCCGTCGTCGAACGTCGCGACGATCTGCACATCCGTGCCCGGAACAAGCGTTTCGGTGAGATCCATCAGCATGAAGTGGTCACCGCCGGGCTCCAGCTCGACGTCGGCTCCGGCCGGTATCACGAAACCGCCTGCCTTCTGTCGCATGGTCATCGCGCCGCCGTCGCCGACAACTTCATGCAATTCGACCATCGCCGCTACCGGGGTGGACGCCGACACGATGCGGACGTCGTGCCCACTGCCATTGGACAGCACGCCAAATGCCGCAGTCATGCCGTGGTCGGCAGCTTTGACCCAGGCGTCACCCACGGCGACGGCATGCGCTGCCGGCTCCTGCTGTTCGGTCGCCGCAGAACATGCGGCCAAGAGCGGGACGGCGGCCATCATGACCGCAATTCTGGTTGTTTTCAACATTTTCAGGAACTTTCGTGAGATCGGCGCACTGGTCAGCACGCCGGCATGCGGAAGGGACGGACCTCAGCACGGTCCGGACATGGTGTGCCGCACCGAATGTGGTGCGGAGTCAGTGAGAAACGGCGTGGCGCAGCGGTGGGGCGCGCATCCCGGTCCCCGAACGCAGCAACACCGGCCGCGCCACAATCACCGCGCGGGCCCTGAAAGCCGCGGCACGGGGTCGTCCCCGGTGAATGGCAACCGGGCGCAACCAACACAACACCGAACCGGCGCTGCGATAGAGGAACTCGACGATGCCGATCAATGCCGCCAGCGCCACCGTGCCGACCAGGTGCGCCACCAGCATGGCCGCGGTGGTGGCGCCGGCGTGTCCGGTGTGATGTGCGGCCAGAGTCAATACCACGTGCCCCATGACCTGGGCCGCACCCAGCGCTATGGCCGGAATCAGAATCCCGACCATCGGACCTTCAGCACGGACGGCGCTGGTCCCTGCGCCGACGGTGCCGCACAACAGGGCAAGCACCACCAGCGTCGCCCCGGAGACGCTGCCACCGCCGGCGGCATGGGCAGCACCGGTCACCAAAGCCGAGCACACACCGACGAGCACACCGCGCAGGGCACCCGCCGACATGCTCACAGCCGGCACACTACTCCGGCGCTACTACAACGCCTAGTAGACCTACCGCGTGGTTGGCACGCTTGGCACCCGGCGCCGCAACGCGCCCCACAGCCCCACTCCGATACCCACCACCGCACCGCCGAGGCCGATGATCTGCTGGCCCCGCTTGAGGTCGTCATGCACGCTCATACCACCCAGCAGATCAGCGGCATCGGCACCGCCGGACGCGAGGAACCACCCGCGGGTGTCACGGCCGCGTACCGCCGCCGCAAGGAGTAGCCCGCCCACCAGCGCATCGCGGTACCCCATCGACCGAAGCAGCAACCTCGCCGACGGGCCCGGATCGTCTGGTTCACCCCAGATGCGGTTGGCGCGCAACGGATCAACGAGAAACGAAACTCCCGACGCCAGGCGGATGGTTCCGACCGCCGCCGCGGCCCGATCGATCGTCATGGGTCGCAGCGTAGAGCGCCAGTGCCACCCGGGACCCTGGATTAGCGGACATGGGCGTGGAGATCGAACGCACTGTGCGGCAGGTCGGTGATGAACATGTGGCCAGGGTCGTGGAAGATCGCCAACTCCGGGCAGGCCCGCTGCACCGCCACCTGGGGTGTGACGCCGCAGGCCCAGAACACCGGTACGTCGCCGGGGGCCAACTCGACGGCGTCGCCGAAGTCCGGTTGGTCCAGTCGCGCGATCCCCAGCGCGGCCGGGTCCCCGACGTGCAGGGGTGCGCCGTGCATGGCGGGAAAGCGTGCGGTCACGGCGGTGACCTCGGGGATCTGATGCGACGGGAACGGACGCATGGACACCACAGTGGGCCCGTCGAACGGGGCGACGGGTTCACAGCGCCGGTCACTCACGTACATCGGCACGTTGACGTGCTGGAGTTGATGTGCGACAGGAAGCCCCGCGTCGGCGAGTGCCCACTCGAAGGTGAAGGAGCAGCCGAGCAGAAACGCGACCAGGTCCGGGCGCCAGTGGGCCGTGACGTCGGTGGGCTCGTCGACCAGGCGTCCGTGTCGGAATACCCGGTAACGGGGCAGGTCCGTACGAAGGTCCGCACCCGGCGCCGCGTAGGTGGGCTCCGGCGAGCCCGCCGAAGTGATGTCGATCAATGGGCACGACTGCTGGTTGACCACACAGAAACGCAGGAAGTTCGCAGCGGCGTCGGCCGGCAGCACCACCAGGTTGGCTTGCGCATAGCCCCTGGCCAGGCCGCTGGTGTGCCCGGTGAAATCACCTCGGCGTATCACTGTGCGCGCGGCCGAAGGCGAGTCCGCAGCGGCGTGGAGTTCCACCAATCCGGTGCTCATGCCTCCAGGGCTACCCCTGGCGCGCGACTCGGTAAACGCCCTGCCGAGCCACGAAACACATTCCTAACGGCGGTTAACACACGCGAGCGGCCAAGACTTCGGACCTTTGTTGCCAAGCCTTCCCTCCGGGGCGCCTTCGTCGCTGCGGCTAACGCCCGAACCCGGCTTCCCGCAATGCCTGCGCCATGGACCCGGAGGGTTGGCTGGCGCCCTTGCGGCCGGAGTTGTTGGTGCGGTTGGAGTTCCGGGGCGCGTTGCGATTCGGCTTGCCTTCTTTGGGCGCGTCGTTGCGGCCCTGTCCCCCGGGCCGGTCAGCACGCTTGCCCCTGCCGGATGCCGGTTCGTCGCCCAGCCGCAAACTCAGCCCGATCCGCTGGCGCTCGACGTCGACCTCGAGCACCTTCACGCGGACCACCTGACCGGACTTGACCACCTCATGGGGATCGGAGACAAACCGATCAGCCATCGCCGAGACATGGACCAACCCGTCCTGGTGGACACCGACGTCGACGAAGGCGCCGAAGGCCGCAACATTGGTCACGACGCCTTCGAGCACCATCCCGACTTTGAGGTCGGCCACCTTCTCCACACCCGCGGCGAATGTCGCGGTGGTGAAGGCCGGGCGCGGGTCGCGGCCGGGTTTCTCCAACTCGCTGAGAATATCGGTCACAGTGGGCACGCCGAACCGGTCGTCGGCGAACTCCGCGGGACGCAACGAGCGCAGTGCCCGCTCGTTGCCGATCAGCTCGGCAAGGGTGACACCGGAGCGGTCCAGGATGCGGCGCACCACCGGATACGACTCGGGGTGCACACCGGAGGCGTCCAACGGGTCGTCGCCCCCGCGTATCCGCAGGAACCCGGCGCATTGCTCAAATGCCTTGGGTCCCAACCGCGGAACCTCCAGCAGCGCCTTGCGATTGCGGAACGCGCCGGCCTTGTCACGATGGGCCACGATGGCCTCGGCCAGCGTTTCGGACACTCCGGACACTCGCGACAGAAGCGGTACGGACGCCGTGTTCAAGTCCACACCCACCGCGTTCACGGCGTCTTCGACGACGGCATCGAGGCTGCGGGCCAGCGTGCCCGGAGTGACGTCATGCTGGTACTGGCCCACGCCGATGGACTTGGGTTCGATCTTGACGAGTTCAGCCAGCGGATCCTGAAGCCGGCGGGCGATGGACACCGCGCCACGGATGGTGACGTCGTAGTCCGGCAGTTCACGGGCTGCATACGCCGACGCCGAATAGACGGAGGCGCCGGCTTCGCTGACCATGGCCTTGGCCGGCGCCTGGGCGCCCGTGCCACGGATGTCGGCGATCAGCTCGGTGGCCAGGGCGTCGGTCTCGCGGGAGGCGGTGCCGTTGCCGATCGCGATCAGTTCCACTCCATGGCGGGCGACCAGTGCCGCGAGGACGGCCTTGGCCTGGTCCCACTGTTTCTGCGGCTGATGCGGGAAGATGGCACAGCTGTCGAGCACCTTGCCGGTGGCGTCTACCACGGCCACCTTCACCCCGGTGCGAAAGCCCGGGTCCAGCCCCAGTGTGGTGCGGTTTCCAGCCGGAGCCGCCAGCAGCAGGTCCTTGAGGTTCTTGGCGAAGACCGCCACGGCATCCAGTTCAGCGCGCTGACGTAGTTTCAGGCGCGCGTCGACGGACGCGCCGACCACGAGTTTGGTGCGCCAGGCCCACCCCACCGAGGCGGCCAGCCACGGGGTGGCCGCCGCCCCGGCGCCCAGATCAATGCCCAGGCTCCGGGCGATCAGGTGGTGATAACCCTCCTCGTCGCCGCCGTCGAATCGCAGGGACAGGGCTTCTTCCTTCTCGCCGCGCATGACCGCCAGAACACGGTGGGAGGGCATGCTCTCGAGCGGCTCGGAATACTCGAAATAGTCCCGGAACTTCTGCGCAGCAGGGCTTTTCGCCGCCTCTTCCGACCACGGCACCGTGCGCAGCGTGCCGCCGGTCCAGAACTTCTCCCGGATGGTGCCGACCAGTTCAGCATCTTCGGCGGCGCGTTCCACCAGTATGTGTCGGGCTCCTTCGAGCGCTTTGGCCGCGTCCTCGACCTCTGCGGTGACGAACTCGCCTGCGATGTCCTCGGGAACCAGCGTCGGGTCGGCGAGCAGACGGTCGGCCAGCGGCTCGAGCCCGGCTTCGCGGGCGATCTGTGCCTTTGTTCGCCGCTTCGGTTTGTACGGCAGGTAGATGTCCTCGACACGGGCCTTCGAATCGGCGGCCAGCAGCGCCGCACGCAGCTCGTCGGTGAGTTTGCCCTGCTCTTCGATGGACGACATCACCGCCGCGCGACGCGCGTCGAGCTCACGCAGGTAACCGAGACGTTCCTCCAGGGTGCGCAGCTGACCGTCGTCGAGGCTGTCGGTGGCTTCCTTGCGGTAGCGGGCGATGAACGGAACCGTGGCCCCCTCGTCGAGCAACTGCACAGCAGCAGCCACCTGGCCCTCACGCACAGCCAGTTCCTCAGCAAGACGGGCGTTTACAGACTTGACGGTCAGCTCTGATGTCACGGCGCAGACCCTACCGAACCCGGCTGACAACACCGGACGCCCCAGCCGGGAACACTTGGGCGAATGTCAGCGTTGTCCGACTGCCACCATCCCCAACCTGGAGAGGATTTCGATGGCTACCGACTACGACGCACCTCGCAAGTCCGATTCCGACGACACCGAAGTCGAATCGCTGGAAGCGCTGGCGGGACGGCGCAACGACGCCGCCACCGCAGTTATCGACGTCGACGAAGACCTCGAGGACTTCGAGCTTCCCGACGCGGACCTGTCCGGTGAGGAACTCACCGTCCGGGTGATCCCGAAACAGGCCGACGAGTTCACCTGTTCCAGCTGCTTCATGGTGCAGCACCGGCACCGCCTGGCTCGCCAGGTGGGAGAACGGATGATCTGCGAAGACTGCGCCTGAGCCACACGGTGTGCGGTTCGCGACGGTCCAGTGGCGAACCGCACACCGGCGCAAACCGCTACCAGGCGCTGCGCGAGTAATCCTTCAAGAAGCACCCGTGCAGGTCCTCGCCAGCCTCACCTCGAACGATGGGGTCATACACTCGCGCCGCGCCGTCCACCAGGTCGAGCGGGGCGTGAAAACCTTCTTCGGCCAACCGGAGCTTGGTGGGATGAGGCCGCTCGTCGGTGATCCACCCGGTGTCGACTGCCGTCATCAAGATGCCGTCACTGGACAGCATCTCCCCCGAACTGGTCCGGGTCAGCATGTTCAGTGCGGCCTTGGCCATGTTGGTGTGCGGGTGCCCGGGGCCTTTGTAGGCACGGCCGAACTGGCCCTCCATCGCCGAGACGTTCACCACGTACTTGCGGCGCGCAGGCGAGGCCGCCATCGCCGGCCGTAACCTGCTCACCAGGATGAACGGCGCCGTCTGATTACACAGCTGCACCTCGAGCAGCTCCAGCGCATCCACCTCGTCCACCCGCTGGGTCCAACTGTTCACCGCAGCGGTGTCCGGCAGCAGACCACCGGCGTCGATCGCTGTCCCAGCCGCGATGCGCTCCGGCGAGGCGCTGCGCGCCTGCAGTGCGAGTTCAGCGACCGCGTGAGGCTGCTGATGCTCAGCCAGGCTGCCCGCCAGCGCGGCGGGATGGGCGTCGCTGACATGGTCGAAGGTGATGACTCCGGCCACTTTCGAGACGAGCTCCGGGGCAGGCGTCCGCTCACCCTCGACCAGCGCAGCGTACGAGCCCGGCGCGCGCCGAACGGTCTGCGCCGCGTTGTTGATCAGGATGTCGAGTGGGCCGCGCGCCGCCACGGTGTCGGCCAGGGCGATGACCTGGGCCGGGTCTCGCAGGTCGATACCCACGACGGACAACCGGTGCAGCCAGTCGGCACTGTCGGGCATCGCGGCGAACCGACGCACCGCGTCGTTGGGGAAGCGGGTGGTGATGGTGGTGTGGGCACCGTCACGCAACAGCCGCAGCGCGATGTACATGCCGATCTTGGCGCGACCACCTGTCAGCAGAGCGGTACGCCCGGTCAGATCGGTGCGCGCCTCACGCTTGGCACGGTTGAGCGCCGCGCACTCCGGGCACAGCTGGTGGTAGAACGCGTCGACCAGGGTGTAGTGCGCCTTGCAGACATAACAGGGACGCGATCTCCGAAGTGTGCCTGCGCTGGCCCCGACGGCGGTGGAGACCAGGGGCAACCCCTGGGTCTCGTCATCGATGCGTCCCGGCGCACCTGTGGCGGTGGCGGCGACGACGGATCGGTCGGCGAGAGCGATCTCGTCGCGTTTGGCATGTCTGCGGGCTTTGCGCACCGACTTCCAGATCCTGGCAGTGGCGCGCCGTACCTGCACCGCGTCAGGGTGCTCCGGGGGCAGCGATTCGATATCAGACAGCACCTGGAGACAGGTGCGAAGTTTCTCCGGATCGACCGCGGTCACGCTCGAAGGGTACGGAGCATCGGCACCGATGTTCCAATCCGGGCGATCCGGCTGGGCCGGGGCGTTTACGAGCCGGCCAGCCGCGCCGCGGCGCAAGCGGCCACGAAGGCTCCCAGCGACGTCCAGCCCACCACCCCGGCCAGACCGTGCTTGGCCAGCAGCAGCACCGCGATTCCCGCCACGCACACCAGCACACCCGCGGTCACGGAGCGGGCGCCGGTCGCCGCCGCCGGGGAGTCCCACCACGGCAGTGGGTGATGTTCCAGCGGCGAGAGTGCCCGGAACAACACGCCCATCACGACGGCGAACACCAGCGCACGAAGAGCCAGCAGCCCCCAGAACCCCGGGGCGTGCACGTCGTAGGCGTCCAGTCCCAGAGCGTTCAGGGAGAACGCCGCGACTGCGATGGCCGGGATGTGCCACAGATACAGGGTCATCGCACCGCCGTTGCCGACTGCCACCGCCCGCCATACCCGGGGCCGCGCCGCCCACCGGTTGACAGCACCCGCGGCGGCAACGAACAGGAACGACATCCAGGTGCACTGCATCGCCAGCAGCAGCGTCGGCGGAGTGACGTTCGAGGTGTGCTCCACGCCGGTGACCACCAATGCCACCTCGTAGGGCCCGAACACGGCGAGCAGCACCTGTGCGGTGAAGGCGGCTATGGCAAGCGCCAGTGCCGAACGCGCACCGATCAACGCCCGCGCATAGCCCACACCGATCACCACCGGGATCAGCCACACCGTCAGGAAGTTGGCCAAGCCGGCTTCCGGTGTACCGACGCTGAAGCGGATCATGTCGACCACTGCCACCGCCGCCAGCAGGCCGGCCAGTATCGCGGCCATGGGACGCCAGGTCCGCATGTGCGTCAGGACGGGAACAAAGGCGAGCACCACCAGGTAGACGCCGAGGAACCACAACAGGGCAACGGCCTCTCGGCCCAGTGCGTCGGCGGAGTCCGCACCCAGCACCACCCGGGCCACCAGCAACGCGAGCGCCCAGAACCCGAGGTACCAGAACACCGGTCGGCACAGTCGCTGGGTGCGGGTGAGCAACCAGGTGCCCCACGCCGTACCCGGACGCCATCCGTAGGCACCTGCCGCACCACCGGCCAGGAAGAACAACGGCATCACCTGCACCACCCAGGTGATCGGGGTGATACCGGGCAATGCGCCCAGCAGGTTCCCGATCCGCACGCCGGTGTCATCGATGGTGGCCAGCAGCAGCGCACAGTGGCCGAACATCACCACCAGCAGCGCGGCGATCCGGGCAACATCGACGGCACGGTCGCGCGTGCGGGCAACAGGTCCGGCGGTGGGAGTCAGTTCGGTGGTCGGCATGGAATCAGCATGCCGATCCGTTGGCCCGTGCGATTGAGTAGGACTACCTGACATCTCAGGACACCGCGAGGAGATCCGCCAGGCTCTCGATCGCCTGGGGCTTGCCGAAGAAGTAGCCCTGTGCCATCGCGAAACCAGTCTGCCGCAACGCCAGTGCCTGCCGCTCGGTCTCCACCCCTTCGACCACAACGGGCAGGTCGAGAGCTCGCGCCAACGCCGCGATGGCCTGCAGTAGCGGCGGCGGTGGGCACTCGGGGTCCAACTCGGTGCGCGCGGTGAACGAGGCGTCGAGTTTGAGGATGTCGATGGGCAGGTTCTGCAGGCGGCTCAGCGTCGAGTAGCCGGTGCCGAAATCATCCATCGCGACCCGGACTCCGTATCCGCGCAGCTCACGCAGCGCCGCCACCGAGGCCGGGGCGTCGACGTCCACAACGCTCTCGGTGACCTCGAGCACCAATTGCACTGCCGGCCAGTTGGTCTCGGCCAGAATCTGGGAAACCGTTGCGGGATAACCTTTTTCGATGAGTTCAAGACCGGACACGTTGACCGTGAGGGTGAGCGGTTGGTCGATTCGCTGGCGTTGCAACAGTTGCACATCGGTGCAGGCGCGGCGCAGCACGTAGCGATCCAGCGTGGAGATCAAGTTGCTGTTCTCGGCGACGGTGATGACTTCCGAGATCTGCAGGTCCGGCCGTGTCGGCGACTTCCAACGGGCCAGAGCCTCGACGCCGACGACAGGATTGCCCTCGGCGAGACTGACGATCGGCTGGTACAGCACGCCCACCTGCTCCGACTCGATGGCCTCTGCCAGCTCCGCCGCCAGCGTTGGCGTCCCCGCGGACTCCAGCACGGTGCGGTTGCGGCCGCCGCGCTTGGCTCGGCGCAGCGCGACATCGGCACGGCTGAGCACCACCGATGCCCCTTCGCCAGGTTGCCACGCGGTGACCCCGGCCCCACAACCGGTGGCCGTCTGCATGCGGATCCGGTGGCTCATGGCCACTCCCTCGTGTTCGGTGCCACTGGGCAGCAGGACAGCGAATTCGCTGTCTCCGAGGCGCGCCAGAACGTGTTCGGGGCGCAACAGCGAGCGCCAGCCCTCGACGGTGCTGCGGATCAACTGGTCACCGGCATGCAGGCCGTACTTGTCGCCGATGTCGTCGAGACCTTCCAGTGCCAGCAGCACCACCACAGGTCGGGGCCCGCCCAGCAGTGCCCTGTCTACGGCGTGGGCGAAGATCCGGTCGAATCCGTGCCGGTTGGGCAATTCGGTCAGCAGATCGCGTTCGGAATTGGACATCAGCTGACCCAGGCTGGCGATGACCGCGCCCATCATGGCGGTGGTGCTCGCCGCGATCAGTGCCGCAGCCAGGGACACGCCCGCGGTGCTGCGCAGAACAAGTGCACAACACAGCACCGAGAAACCGAGGTAGGCAACGGTCTGCGGCCACGACAGGAAGAAAGCGGCGAAGGCCACCACCGCGTACAACGTGGCGATACCAACGGCCATCACCGCTGAATCGGCCAGCTTGATCGTCGCGGTGATCGAGACGATGGCCAGTGCCACCAAGATCTGGAACTGCCACGACCGGATCCGACGCCCCGTCACCAGCGCCGCAATGCCGGCTACCAGCGCCGTACCCGCGATGGCATACACCGCGCCGACGTGGCGGAACTCAGAAGGTGTGTACGTGGCCAGTGATGCCATCAGGGCGCCACCGAAGACCAGACAGCAACCCGAGACCCGAGCCATCAGCGTGGGAATGGCGATGCCCGGCCACCGCCGAGCACCCTTGACCTGGCGCCACAACGCCTCCACCCGGCCCACGCAGCGATCCTAGCTCGGCAAACATGCCGGACGGCGGCACTACCAGTGAATTCAGGGAGGCGCTGAAAGCCGTTGTCCGCGGTCCGGCCTCCAGCGCCCCAACCACACGCGCCACCCGTCGGCGCAAGAAACTACGCTTGCGCCGCCTCCAGCGCGGCGTTGAACGTCTTGCTCGGACGCATCACCTCACGCAGCTTCTCCGGATCCGGGAGGTAGTACCCACCGATCTCGGCCGGCTTGCCCTGCACGTCGGCCAGCTCGGAGAGAATCGCTTCCTGGTTCTCGGCCAGCGTGTCGGCAAGCTGTCCGAAGTGCTTGGCCAGTGCCTCGTCCTCGGTCTGCGCGGCCAGTTCCTGCGCCCAGTACAGCGCGAGGTAGAACTGGCTGCCCCGGTTGTCCAGCTCGCCGGTCTTGCGTGACGGGTTCTTGTCGTTGTCCAGCAGTTTGCCGGTGGCGGCGTCGAGTGTCTTGGCGAGCAAGGTCGCGCGCTTGTTTCCGGTCTTGGTGCCCAGATCGTCGAAGCTGGCGCCGAGAGCCAGGAACTCACCGAGCGAATCCCAGCGCAGGTGGTTCTCTTCGACCAACTGCTTGACGTGCTTGGGTGCGGAGCCGCCGGCACCTGTCTCATACATGCCACCGCCCGCCATCAGCGGCACGATCGACAGCATCTTGGCGCTGGTACCCAGTTCCAGGATCGGGAACAGGTCGGTGAGGTAGTCACGCAGGATGTTGCCGGTGGCGGCGATGGTGTCTTGGCCACGAATCAGCCGCTCGAGGGTGTGCCGCATGGCGCGCACCTGCGACATGATCTCGATGTCGAGTCCCTCGGTGTCGTGATCGGCCAGGTACTTGCGGACCTTCTTGCGCAGTTCGTTTTCGTGCGGACGCTCGACGTCCAACCAGAACACCACCGGCATCCCTGAGTTGCGGGCACGCGTGACGGCCAGCTTCACCCAGTCCTGGATAGGAGCATCCTTGGTGACGCACATCCGGTAGATGTCGCCGGTCTCGACGTCCTGGCTCATCAGCACCTCGCCGGTGGCGATGTCGACGATCTGGGCGGTGCCGGGCTCGGAGATCTCGAAGGTCTTGTCGTGGCTGCCGTATTCCTCGGCCTTCTGCGCCATCAGACCGACGTTGGGCACGGTGCCCATGGTCGACGGGTCGAACTGGCCGTTGGTCTTACAGAAGTTGATGACTTCCTGGTAGATCCGCGAGAACGTGGACTCGGGGTTGACGGCCTTGGTGTCCTTGGTGCGGCCGTCAGCGCCGTACATCTTGCCGCCGAGGCGGATCATCGCGGGCATGGACGCATCGACGATGACATCACTGGGCGAATGGAAGTTGGTGATGCCGCGGGCCGAGTCCACCATGGCCAGCTCCGGCCGGTGATCGTGGACGGCGTGGATGTCGTTGATGATCTCTTCACGCTGCGAGGCGGGCAGGGCCTCGATCTTGGTGTAGAGGTCCACCATGCCGTTGTTGACGTTGACGCCGAGGTCATCGAGCACCTTCTGGTGCTTGGCAAAGGCATCCTTGTAGAAGATCTTCACCGCGTGGCCGAACACGATGGGATGGCTGACCTTCATCATGGTCGCCTTGACGTGCAGGGAGAACATGACGCCGGTCTTGTAGGCGTCCTCGATCTGCGCCTCGTAGAACTCGCACAGGGCGTTCTTGCTCATGTACATGCTCTCGATGACGTCGCCGTCGCCCAGCTTGGTCTCAGCCTTGAGCACGATGGTCTCGCCGCTCTTGGTGACCAGTTCCATCCGGACGTCACGGTCGCGGTCCAGCGTCATCGACTTCTCACCGTGGTAGAAGTCGCCGTCCTTCATGGTGGCCACGTGGGTGCGCGACGCCTGCGACCACTCGCCCATGCTGTGCGGGTGCTTCCTGGCGTACTCTTTGACCGCCTTGGGCGCGCGACGGTCCGAGTTACCTTCACGCAGAACAGGATTCACCGAACTGCCGAGGCACTTGGCGTAACGGAGCTTGAGCTCCTTCTCCTCGTCGTTCTTGGGCTCCGACGGGTAGTCGGGCAGCTCGTAGCCCTTGTCCCTCAGTTCCTTGATGGTGGCCAGAAGCTGAGGCACCGAGGCGCTGATGTTGGGCAGTTTGATGATGTTGGTCTCGGGCAGCGCGGTCAGCCGACCCAGTTCAGCGAGGTTGTCGGGCACCTTCTGCTCGTCGGTCAGGTAGTCCGGGAACTCGGCGAGGACGCGCGCCGCCAGGGAGATGTCGCTGGTGGTGACTTTGATGCCGGCGGGATCCGAGAAAGCCTGGATGATCGGCAGGAACGAATAGGTCGCAAGCAACGGCGCCTCGTCGGTCAGCGTGTAGATGATGGTCGGCTGCTCGGCGCTCATGTTGTTGTTCTCCCGGCGTCAGTCTTGGTCAGATTTCGGCGAAGCTCCCGCTTGTGACGGATGTTTACAACCTATCGCAGCGGGTTTGTTCGTGGAGGAGCAGGAGGTCCCTGACCGCGACTACTCTGTGCCGGGTGAAACTGCAGGCTGTCACCGCGGCGGTCGTCATCGCGGCGACCAGCCTGGGCGCACATCCCGCTGCCGCGGCCGACGTGATGTTGCCCCCGCCCGCCGCGGCACCCGACTACCAGCTGGGCGCGCCCTATCCACCTCCTGCCCCGGTGACGATCGTGGCCCGTGACCGCAGCGCCTCCCCCGCCGGGGCTTACTCGATCTGCTACGTCAACGGCTTTCAGACCCAGCCGGGGGAACTCGACACCTGGCCGGACCAAGCGCTGCTGCGGGGGTCCGACGGCAAGCCGGTCCACGATCCGGACTGGCCGGACGAGGTGCTGCTGGACACCAGGACAGCGCAGCAGCGGTCCCTCATCGCCGCAGTGGTGAGCCGGTGGATCACCGGCTGCGCCGAAAAGGGCTATCAAGCAGTCGAATTCGACAATCTGGACACCTACACCCGCTCAGGGGGAGCCCTGCGCCGCGAGGATGCGGTGGCCCTGGCCGCCGAACTGGTGGCCGCCGCCCACAGCGCCGGGTTGGCGGCAGCGCAGAAGAACGCCGCCGAGGACGCAGCAACGTTCCGCGCGGCGGGCTTCGACTTCGCCGTCACCGAGGAATGCGCCGCCTACCTCGAATGCGACAGCTTCACCTCGGTGTACGGCGCGCATGTGATCGACATCGAGTACACCGACAACCTGCCGCGGTCGTTCGCGCAGATGTGCGACGACCCCGATACTCCGGCGTCGGTGGTGCTGCGCGACCGTGATCTGGTGGCGGCGTCGGCACCCGGATATCACTTCGAACTCTGCCGCTGAGTGCCGCGTTCGCGCCATTCGACGCATATCTGCGCAAGGCTGTTCCCGTCGGCGTCGAAACCCTGGCTGCCCAACAGGGTTTCGGCGGATACACGAGCAGTGACGCCGGTTTGCCGCGGCGGCCTGTGGGGTCGCTTTGGCGAAGCCAAGCGTTTCCTGGTAGGAATTATGGAATGTCCGCGCACCTGATCAGCCGTCGTGCTGTCGATCTGCTGCGTGTGGCGTCTTGTCTCTGTTGTCGCTGAACTCCTGGGCCGGCCGGCGCCGCCCGAACGCTGCTTGATTGTCCTGCTGCCCGCGTTCCGTAGTTCCAGATAGACCAACGGAGTTACTCAGTGAAGACCCTCGTCCTGATCGGCCTGGTGGGCCTGGCCGCCCAACTCGTCGACGGCAGCCTCGGCATGGCTTACGGCGTCACCACCACCACGTTGCTGTTGGCCATCGGCACCAACCCGGCTGCCGCCTCGGCCACGGTCCACCTCGCCGAGATCGGGACCACCTTGATCTCCGGGGTGTCGCACTGGAAGTTCGGCAACGTCGACTGGCAGGTGGTCCGGCGTATCGCGCTGCCCGGCGCCGTCGGCGCATTCCTCGGGGCGACAGTGCTGTCCAGCCTGTCCACCCAGGCAGCTGCGCCGGTCATGGCCATCATCCTGCTGGTACTCGGCGTCTACATCCTGGTGCGGTTCACGTTCCAAGGCATTTCGCGTCACAACCTCGGCAAGCCGCTGCGCAAGCGTTTCCTGACCCCGTTGGGTTTCTTCGCCGGTTTCGTCGACGCCACAGGCGGCGGCGGATGGGGCCCGGTCGGTACGCCGGCGATCCTGGCCAGTGGACGTATCGAGCCGCGCAAGGTCATCGGCTCCATCGACACCAGCGAGTTCGTCATCGCGATCGCCGCCAGCCTGGGCTTCATCTTGAGCCTGGGCACTCAGGGCATCAACGTCGGATGGGTACTGGCCATCCTGGCCGGTGGCGTCATCGCGGCGCCCGTGGCGGCCTGGCTCGTCCGGCACATTCCGCCGCGCCTGCTCGGCGCCTCCGTGGGTGGTCTGATCGTGCTGACCAACACCCGCAGCCTGCTGCGCAGTGACTTCATCGACGCCGGCGATGGCGTGCGTTGGGGTTTCTATGTGGTGATCGTCGTGGTCTGGATCGCCGCGTTTGTGTACTCGCTGCGGCAGTACCTCAAGGATCGCGAGCACGAGTCCGCCGATTACGTGTCGTCCATCGCCGAGAGATCGAAAGCTCCCGACGTCGATGTCGATGACGACAAGGCGACCACCTCGGCCTGATCAGCCCAGCAGCGCGCTGTATGTCAGCTCGCGCGCGGTGAGCTCGGCGGACACGATGGCACCGAATGCGGCGGCGTCGGCCTTGAATCGAGTCACGGCGTCCGGCAGAGCATCGGGGCCCTCCAAGCGGAAGGCGCTCGGAGCCAGCGGCCCGAACAGCAGGGCCCGACGCAGCTGGGGCCAGTTCGCCAGTGTGGGTTCCACACCAGCGGCTCGGGCGAAGGTCACGGCCGCCACGTTCATCCGGGTCTTCTGAGACAAACCGCGACGAGCCCGGTACGTGGCGATCGCCGCCCGCTGTTCAGCCTCAGTGACGGCTGCCACAGTGCCGCCCCAGGTGTAGGCGATCCAACGCGCCTGCAACTCGAGCGGCACGAAGTAACCGCCGGATTGGTCCCAGAACCCGCAGAACGCCAGACCAGGCAGATCAGGATGGAAGGTGTACCTGTCGGCGTCGAGGTGGACGTCGTCGAGTCCGAGGATGCGTCGCACCTCGTCGCTCAGGAACGGCAGGTCCAGCCGGAAGCCGGTCCCGAAGACCATGGTGTCGAACTGCTCCGTGGCTCCGTCGGTGAATGTCACCGCGTTTCCGGAGATGTGATCAATCCACGGCCGTACATTGATTCGGCCTTCGGCCACCAGCGGCAGATAGTGCTGGCTCAATGTCACCCCGGCGGCGAACAGCGAAGGGTCCGGTGCCGGCGCACCGTACTGTTCGGGGCTGCCGTTCGCCTCGACGACGATCTCCCTGAGTTGCCGGTCCACTTCCGCCGGCTCCAACAGCTCTGCGGCCAGCGCGCCGTAGCGGGTGAAGATCCGATGGTCCGACGGTACGCCCGCGGCGAATTTGGGCAGGACGTAGCGCTGGCGACGCTGGGTCAGGACCACCTGGGCCGCTCCGCGCTGGGCCAGCTCGGCAGCGATCTCCAACGCACTCACCGCGCAGCCCGCCACCAGTACTCGTCGATCCTCATGGGCATCCGCCCCGCGGAACTCGAAGGCCGAGGACACCTGGCCCGCGAAGGTGCCGAGTCCGTTGATCGCGGGAATCACCGGGGCGCGAAAGCGACCGGTTGCCACCACAACTCGTTCAAACGGTTCGACTCCCCCGGCGTAGGCCACCAACCATGAGCCTGCGTCGCGACGCAGGCTCACCACCGAAGTGCCGAACCGGATGCGACGCTGCAGATCCCACGCGCGGGCGTAGCGCCGCAGGTAGTCCAGAACATCCTGATTTCGCGGGAACACCGCGCCGTCGCCCGGGGCGAGGTCACTGAACGAGGTCAGGATGCGGCTGGTGTTGGTATGCATCTGCGGCCACACCCCGCTGCGGCCGGCCTCCCCGGTCCACTGCCCGCCCAGCGTCGTGCCCTGCTCGAAGATCACCGGTTCGAAACCCTGCGACAGCAGCCAGCGTGCCGTGACGAGGCCTCCCGGTCCCGCTCCGATCACGGCCACCCGCGCACTCATCCCCGTAGTGTGACAGCGCCGCCGCGCTGATCGGCCCGAATGGACTCGTGGCCCGGGGCACCCGGCGAGCCCAACGCTGGAGGCTCGGCACGCGGACGTGGCAGCCCAGTCAACCACGCATCAGGTCGGCGCATTTCTCGGCCATCGCCATCACGGTGATGTTCGGGTTGACGGCGGGCAGTTTCGGCATCGCCGAGGCGTCGACCACCCGCAGCCGCTGCACCCCTTTGACGCGCAGCTGCGAGTCCAGCACCGCCATCGGATCGTTGGTCGCCCCCATCCGCGCGGTGGCCGCCGGGTGGTAGACGGTGTTGTGGGTCTTGTGCATGTAGTCGATCAACTCGTCGTCGGTCACCGCATCCGGGCCCGGCGCCAGCTCGCGGCTGATCCACGGGCGCAGCGGATCCTGCGCGGCGATCCGGCGGGCCAGTTTGATTCCTGCCAGCATCACCGTTTCGTCGTGCCCTTCTGGGTCGGTGAAATACCGGGGATCCACTCTGGCTCGATCGCGAAAGTCCCGCGAGCGCAACCGCACCGTGCCCCGGGACTTGCCTTGAGTGACGTTGGGAGTCAGACAGAAGCCGTTGTCCGTCGTCGGATAGCCCCAACGCAAGGTGTTCATGTCGAAAGGCACACTGCCATAGTGCATCATCAGATCAGGTTGACCCAACCCGTCCACCGTGGTGGCGAACAGCCCGATCTCCCACCACTGCGTCGATGTCGTCACCATGGGCCGAGACGCCTCCCAGAACACCAGACCCTCGACGTGATCGTCGAGGTTGGATCCGACACCGGGCGAATCGACACGCACGGAAATACCGAAGTCGCGAAGATGTTGCGCCGGGCCGATTCCCGACAGCATCAGAAGTTTGGGGGTGTCGATCGCGCCGGCGGTGAGCACCACCTCGCGGCGGGCCTGCACCACGTCGTGCCCAGTCAGATCAGGTCGCTGGTACCGCACACCTGTGGCAGCGTTGTCGCTGTCGAACAGCACTTCGCTGACCCACGAACCGGTACGCACCTCGAGATTGGCCCTGGTGTCGAGAATGGGGTGCAGGTAGGCGTGGGACGTCGACATCCTGGTGCCGTCCTCGGCGGCGTTGATCTGGAACCAGCCGGCGCCGTTGAGCACCGTCGAGCCCCTGTTGAACTGCACCGTGGGCAGACCGACCTTCGCGGC
This sequence comes from Mycobacterium sp. MS1601, assembly GCF_001984215.1. Classification (NCBI taxonomy): domain Bacteria; kingdom Bacillati; phylum Actinomycetota; class Actinomycetes; order Mycobacteriales; family Mycobacteriaceae; genus Mycobacterium; species Mycobacterium sp. MS1601. The sequence continues at coordinate 5,364,279 of NZ_CP019420.1, read as the reverse complement.
GGCCTCCAGCACCGCGACACCACAGGGATCCTCTGGGGGGACGTCACGCAGCCGGACAGGGCCGTCCCTGCCGTGATCACCGTCGGCGTCGTTGCGCTCCACGCGCTTCACGTAGTGGTGCAGGTCCGTCCAGCCGGCCGCTCCCATGGCCTCCCACTCGGCCAAGCCCTCCGCAGGCGGCCAGAAGGCGATACACGAGTTGTGCGACGAGCACCCACCGAGCACCTTCGCGCGGGCGTGGCGCAGAAAACTGTTGCCCTTCTCCTGCGGCTCCACCGGGTAGTCCCAGTCGTAGCCCGAGTCCAGCAAGTGCATCCAGTCTTCGAGCACCAGGATGTTCGGGTCACCTACATCGCTGGGGCCGGCCTCCACCAGACAGACCCTCACCGACGGATCCTCCGACAATCGGGCGGCAAGCACACATCCTGCGGTTCCACCACCGGCGATCACGTAGTCAAAGGTGTTGTCCGACATCAACTGTGATCGATCTGTTCGCTGCGGTGCGATTGCAGGCAGCCGATGTGGTGGCGCCCCTTGACCGCGTACCACACCAGTCCGGCTCCAAAGATCACCCCGATGTAGACGAATGCGCCCCAGGTGTTGTACCAGGGCTCGCCGTACACCGCTGACCGCGGCCACGCCAGGTTCAGCGCCATCCCGACGCCCCACGCCACGGCCACGATGTTGACCGGCAGACCCCATCGACCCATCGTGAAGTAGCCACCCTCTTTGAGATCCTGTGGCGGCCACTGACCTTGCAGCCGCTTCTTGAGCATCGGCCCGGTCACCATCAGGTAAGCCAGATAGATCATGATGATGGCGATGGAGGTCAGCACCGTGAAGATCTTGGGCTGACCGATGTTGATCACCAGGATGATCACCGCGACAACGCCGATGACGACCGCAGGCACGATCGGTGTCTGCGACTTGGGGTTCACCGTCGCCAACCGTTCACCGAACGGCAGCGCGTTGTCCCGTGCCATTGCGAACGACAGTCGGATCGCGGCGGTGTGCACGGCCAAGGTGCAGACCGTCACCGCGATCACGATGCAGATCAAGAAGATGGTGCCCAGCGGGCCCCACATCACCTGCTCCACGATGTACTGCAGGCCGCCGCTGCTCTCACCGAGTGCGGGATCTTGCAGGTTCGGCGCAGCCATCACCGCGAAAACCAGAATGGCGCCGCCGATCACAAAGGAGGCGAGAATGGCTCTGGCGATGGCCTTGGGTGCAGTGCGCCGCGGTTCCACCGTCTCCTCCCCCAGCGAGGCGGCGGTGTCGAAGCCGTACATCACGTAACCGGAGGCCAACGACGCGATCAGGAATGCCCCCAGGAAACCCATACTCTCCTCGGTGCCATAACCGTCGGCCGAGAAGAAGATATCGGGTCCACGTTTGATGTTGATCCCCAAGAGGAACGCGATGAGCACGGCGGCGATCAGTTCGATGAAAACCCCCGTGCTGTTGATCCTGGCCATCAGTTTCACGCCCACGGCATTGACGATGGTGGTGAAAGCGATCAGAACGGTGCCAAGAAGCACCGCGTTCGCCGCATAGTCATATTGGCCGGTGCCGTCACCGATGATCTGGAATCCGCTCCAGATCCGGGGCAGGTTCAGCTGATAGGCAAGAGCAACCGCTGAGATGGTGACAATGGACGCGGTGAGCATCAACCACCCCGCCGACCATCCGATCAGCTTGCTGGCCAACTTCTTCGACCAGTTGTACACCGATCCGGCGATCGGGTACTTGGCGGCCAGTTCCATGAAACACAACGCCACGGCCATCTGCCCGACAAACACCAGCGGCCATGACCACAGGTAAGCGGGGCCGGCTGTTCCGTAGCCGAAGTAGAAGAGCTGGAATGTGCCGGTGAGTATCGAGATGTAGCTGACGCCGGCCGCGAAGCTGGCGAACTTCCCGATGCTGCGGTCCAGCGACTCCCGATAGCCGAAGTCCGCCATTCCGTGGTCGTCAGACGACTTCTCCGCCGATGTGGTCATGTCACGCGTTCCCCTTCGCTAGAACCAGCCCACCTCACTGGGAGCAGTGTTGGTCCAGATGTGTTTCAGTTCCTGGTATTCGGCCAGGCCGGTCGGGCCCAACTCGCGGCCGTTGCCCGACCGTCCAAAGCCACCCCATTCGGCGCCCGCTGTGTAGACCCCGAAGTCGTTGACCCACACCGTGCCGTGCCGCAGCGCCCGCGCCACTCGTTCGGCGCGGGCGGTGTCGCCGGTGCGTACTGCTGCTGCCAGTCCGTAGGTTGTGTCGTTGCCCAGTTCGATGGCCTGCTCCTCGGTGGTGAAACGTTCGACGGTCAGGATGGGCCCAAAGGTCTCTTCGGTGACGATGCGCATACTGCGATCACAGCGGTCGAAGACGGTCGGCGGGTAGAAGCTGCCTGCAGCCAGCGCAGGATCGGCCGGCCTTCGACCGCCGGTCCTCAGTACAGCCCCTTCGGAGATTCCCAGCGCCACATAGGCTTCCACCTTGTCACGATGTGCCATCGACACCAATGGACCGGTCTGACTGGCGGGGTCCAGACCGTCGCCGTAGCGGATCTTCTCCGCCCGCGCCACCACGGCCGCCACCAGGTCGTCGGCGATCGACTCCTCGACGATCAGCCTGGTGCCCGAGGAGCACACCTGTCCCGAATGCAGGAACACTCCGGTGACCACGGCGTCGACCGCACTGTCCCACTCCGCATCCGCAAACACCAGATGCGGGTTCTTGCCGCCCAGTTCGAGTGCCACCCGGCTGACATGTGGTGCGGCAGTGGCGGCGATCAGCGCTCCGGTGGCGGCGCCGCCGGTGAAGGAGACCATGTCGACGTCGGCGTTGTCGATCAGGGCGCCGCCCACGGCGGCACCGCTGGCCTGGATGAGGTTGAGCACGCCGGCAGGCACCCCGGCTTCGTCGGCCAGGCGCACCAGCGCGATGGTGCTCAATGGCGTCACCTCACTGGGTTTGGCCACCATGGTGCACCCGGCCGCCAGAGCCGGGGCGATCTTCCACACGATCTGCAGCAGCGGGTAGTTCCACGGGGCGATCAGGACGCACACACCGACCGGCTCGCGCACCACCCGGCTCACAATCGCCGGGTTGCCCACGTCGACCACCCGATCGGACTGGACCGCGGCCAGCCGGGCGTAGTACCGAAACACAGATACCACGTCGTCGATATCGATGTGGCTTTCGCGCAACGTTTTTCCGGTATCCAGAGTCTCGATTCTGGCGATCTCGTCACGGTCGCGCAGCAGCAGCTCGGCGATGCGCTCCAGGATCAGCACCCGCTCGGACACCGCAGTGGCCGACCACGCGGGGAAGGCGGCCCGAGCTGCCGCCACGGCGGAGCGGGCGTCGGCGGCGCCGGCCTCGGCCACCACAGCGACGACGCTACCGTCGGCGGGGTTGATCACCTCACGTGCTGCCCCCTCGGCCGCCAGGCGCCAGGTACCGTCGATGAACAGCGCAGGCTGTACGTCGGTCGATACCCGGTCTTTCATCGGCCCGCCTCCCCCAGGGCAGTCGTGACATCGGCTTGAGTCTCCGCCAGGAACGTTTCGTACTCGTCACCGGTCATGAACCTGGTCGTGAACTGCCGTTGTTCGGCGATGTGAGACCAGGTGGGCGTTGCCACCATCCTCGCCAGTACCTGGCGCCAGTAGTCGACGGCGAACTGCGGCATGCCCGGCGGCCCGTACAGCCCACGCCAGTTCGACAGGGTGACGTCGAATCCGAGTTCGCGGGCGGTGGGTGCGTCCAGGCCCGGTAACCGCTGTTCGGCCAACACCGCCAACGGGATCAGCTGTCGGGTGCTCAGCAGGTCGACGACCTCGCTGACCCCGGCGACCGCAACGCCGATCTCACCGCTGCGCAGTGCAGCACTCTGATCGCCGCCACCTTGCAGACTGAGGTACCTCGTCGCCGACGGATCGCCTCCGGCCGCGCGCACCAGGAGGTCGAACGGGGCCTCGTCGTCGGTGGCGGCACCCACCACTACTCGGCCCGGGTCGGTCGACACCGCAGTGAGCAGCCCGGCCAGATCGGTGAACTCAGAACCGGGTTCGACGAACACGACGTAGTACTCCGTCATGAGGTTCGCGATCATGGTGACGTCGTTGTAGCCGTACTGGGAAATCCCTCGGAGCTGGTTCATCATCATCGACAGTGAGGTCACTGACACCTGGTCGTCGCGGCCCGCGTACTGCTGCACCATGGTGGCCAGGAAGTCCGCTCCGACGTTGCCGGGACGGTACTCCACCGGCAGCGGCACATCGACAAGATGCTCCTGCGTCAGTGTGTCGACCACGGCTTGGATGGTGAGGTCGAACCCGCTGCCGGGGTTGGCTCCTGCCGTCATGGTCACCGGGCCGGCCGGATATTCTGCCGCGACCGCCGGGGCTGACTGGCTCACCAGCATCAGTACGCCGGCAAGCAAAGCTCCCACCACGGCCTTGATCGTCATCGAAGCACGGCTCCTCTGTCACCCGGTGAACTGAGTTCCCCAGAAGCTCTACACCGGTACCGGTGCTGCTGTCCCGGAATCCGGTGAGCCCGCCACGGCTAGTAGCGTGGCCTGGGTGAACTTCTCCCGCGTGTGCACTTCCGCCGCCGTGGCGGCGCTGGCCGTGACCCTCTCCGCCTGCGGCTCCGACACAGGAAACGAGGCACCGGCCTCACCTGCTGCGTCGTCCGTGGTCGACATGAACACCACCGAGGCGGCACCGGCGCCCCAGGCCAGCGGTTGCCCCACCGGCGCACCCGCCGAAGGCACGGCACCGGAATGGACGCTGCCGGGAACCACCGGCAGCGTCGCGGTCACCGGATCCACGGACACGGCGGCTCCCCTGGTTTCCGTGCAGGGACCGTTCAGCGTGGCCGAGACGCAGGTCCACACGCTGCAGGCCGGTGCGGGCCCGGTGGTCTCCGACACCGCCACCGTGCTGGTCTGCTACATGGGTGTCAACGGCCGTGACGGCACAGTGTTCGACAGCAGCTACCAGCGCGGCGCCCCGGTGGACTTCCCGTTGACCGGCGTGGTGACCGGATTCCAGAAGGCCATCGCCGGGCAGACCGTCGGCTCCACCGTGGCTGTGGCGATGACTCCGGCCGACGGCTACCCCGAAGGTCAGCCCGCCGCCGGCATCCAGCCCGGCGACTCACTGGTGTTCGCCATCAAGATCCTCGACGCGACGGGCTAGCGCGGTCGACCTTGTACGAGGTGCGGTCACCGCGGTTGTAGCGGAAGCGCAACTCGCGGATACGTCCGTCCACGTCGTACATCAGGGTCTCGCACAACAGGATCGGTGACCCCGGCGCAACCCTGAGCAGGCTGCTGGTGCGTGGGTCGCACGGCACTGCTTCCACGCTCTCTTCGGCATGGCTGTACTCGACCCCGAACCGTTCCAGGAAAATGGACTCGCGATCACCGTTGGGCCGCACCGTCGCGTAGTCGACGTCGGCACTGACATATCCCAGCCACACGTGGTGCGGCTCGCCCCGCACGCTGATCAGTCGTTCGTGCATCAGCACGAACTCGTCGTCGGTGCACATCCGTCGTCGGATGTAGGGCGACGCGGGGATCACCCGTTCGTCGAGCAGCTGTTCGTCGAACAGCTCGGTCGGCGGAAGATCGGCGATCCGACCCGACGTCCGCACCCGGGCATCGGGATCCAGCTCATTGAGGGTGATCTGCACCATGGCCGAGGTGATGAAGGTGCCGCTGCGGGGATTGCGCTCCACCACACCCTCGTCAGCCAGCAGTTGCAGCGCCACTCGCAGTGCGTTGCGGCTGGTGGACAGAGTTTTGACCAGCTCGAACTCGACCAGCTGGGTGCCTGCGGGCAGGTAGCCCGTCCGGATGGCCGAACGCAGCAATTCGTAGACCCGCCGCGACGAGGTCTGCAGAGGCGATGGTGCCCGGTGCAATCCCGGCATGGCGTTCACACCAGGCAGCCTGTCACGGCAGGCCCAGGACTGCAGGGCGGCACTCATGCCGGTGATTTCCAGCGCTTCAGCGGAATGCCGAGGTTGTCGCGCAGAGTCGTGCCGGCGCCGTAGCCGGTCTTGAACACCCCGCGCTTCTGCAGAATCGGCACCACCTTCTCCACGAAGTCCACGGCGTTGCGGGGCATGAAGTTGATGATGGAGATCATGAACCCGACGCCTGCTCCGGTCTGGGCGTGCAGATCGCAGATCTGATCGGCGATGTCGGTGGCGGTGCCGTAGAGCGTCGGCCCGCCGGCGATCATCGTCTCGCGGCCCAGCTGTTGGAACATCTTCTTGGTCAACAACTCACCCGGTCCCACCATCTCCGCCATCTTCGGCAGATAGGCCGTCGACCCGTTGGCCGCCTGGATGGCCGCGGTGGCCTCTTCGATGGTGAAGGTCTGCGGCAGCGTCGAGAAGTCGAATCCGCTCTTGTGCGCCATGAACACACCGCCGGCTTCCAGCGGCACCGACTCGATCAGCTGGGCCTCCAATTCCTTTGCATGTTGGGTAGATTCGCCCATCATGGGGTGCACCGGCCACAACACCTGGATTTCCTCGGGGGTGCGGCCCACCTCGGCCAGATGCTCGTCGAGCTGGGCGCGGAACTTCACCATGCCCGAGGCCGAGGGGCGAGAGACGAACACGATGTCGGCGTTGCGGGCGAACGACTTCAACCCCCGCGGCGACGCGCCCGCCTGAATCAACGGCGGGTAGTACTGCGGCGACGGCAGCATGTTCAGCGGACCCTTGACGTTGAAGAAGTCGCCTTCGTGGTTCAGGTAGTGCACCTTCGCAGGGTCGGCAAACTCCCCGGTCTCGCGGTCCAGCATGATCGCGTCCGGCTCGATGCTGCTCCAAAGCCCCTTGAGCACGTCGATGAACTCGTCGGCGCGCTCGTAACGCTTGTCGTGCTCCATCAGTTCGTCGAACCCGAAGTTGGCCGCGTCGGACCTACGTGCCGAGGTCACCAAATTCAGCGCCATCCGGCCGCCTGTCACGTGGTCCAGTGACGCGACATGGCGGGCAACGTAATACGGGTGCATGTACGTGGGCGAGAAGGTGAGCCCGAACCCCAGGTGCTTGGTGACCCGCGACATCAGCGCAATCGTCGGGCTCATGTCGTGGCGCGGCCATTGCAGCCCCCATTTCACCGCGGCATCGATGCTGTCCTCCCAGGTGTCGGGAATCCCGACGCCGTCACCGAAGAACACCATGTCGATGCAGCCACGCTCTGCGACCCGGGCGACGTCCTCCCAGATGTCCGGCTGGGTGTAATAGGGATAGTTCACCCACGACCCTGGGTTACGCCAGGCACCTTCGGTGTGCGTGAACGACAGGTCGAGCGCGAGTTTGAGCGTGGGAGCCAAGAACCGATCCTTCGACGACGGGCGAGTGACCGCCAGAGTTCACCAACCGGTGGTGTCAACGCCGCAACGCTCGGGAAAAATCTGATTTGCGCCGTCTCCAGCGCCGTCGATCCCATCCGCACAGCGCCCGAACGCAGGAGTTTTGCCGCCGGCCGACGAGGAATGCGCCGCCTGGGCTACCTCAGCAGTCTCTGCGGCCTCGGCCTACCGCTGCTCGACCTGTCCGGTGTGGGATGCCGGCTTGCTTTCCACACACCGGACCGCGGCCCAGAATGATGTCACCGATCAACTCCGAACGTCCAGGCGAGCGAAGCGGCCCGCCTGGTACTCGGTCACACAGGACTGCCTGCGGACCTTGCCGCTGGTGGTGATCGGAATCGAACCCGGGCCCACCAGAACCAGATCAGCTGCCACCAGTCCGTGCGCGTTGGAGATGGCCGAGGTGACATTGCGCTTGAGGACCGCCAGCTGCTCGGCGACCTCTTCGGGGGTGTCGCCGCGCTCTTTGACCTCCATGATCACCACCAATTGCTCCTCGCCGTCCTGCGCGACAGCGACGGCGGCAACCCGACCGCGGGTCAGCTCCGTCACGGTCGCCTCGATGTCGTCCGGAGCGTGGTTACGGCCACGCACAATCAGCAGGTCCTTGATACGGCCGACGATGAAAAGCTCACCATCGCAGATGAACCCGAGATCACCGGTGCGCAGCCACGGCCCTTCTGGAGTACCCACCGACGGATCGACGATGGTGGCGCCGAAGGTTCGTGCGGTCTCGTCGGGTTTCTGCCAGTAGCCGGTGCTGACGTTGTCGCCGTGTGCCCAGATCTCACCGGTGCTGCCATGGGCGCACTCACGACGGGTCTCGGGGTCGACAATCCGCAGCAGCGGCGAGATCGGCGACAGCTGTGCGCCGTAACTGATCAGCGGCGTACCGCCCGCAGCCGGCGTCGGCGCTCCGGTGGTCAGACTCTCGGGGTCGAAGTAGACGGTTCTCGGCGGCTCGCTGGGCGTCCGTGCAGCCAGGTACAGCGTGGCTTCTGCCAGACCATAGGAGGGCTGAATCACGTTGTCGCGGAGGTTGAACCGCGAGAAGCGCTCGGTGAAACGGGTGATGGTGGCGGGGTGCACCCGCTCGCCGCCGCTCTGGATCAGCAACACGTCTCGTAGGTCCAGACCCGCCATGTCCTCGTCCGAGGTCTTCTTGGCCGCTACGTCGAAGGCGAAGTTGGGCGCCGAGGTGAAGACATTCGGATGGCTGGCCATCAGCTGCAACCAGCGCGCCGGTCGCTGCAGAAACGACACCGGGCTGGTCAACACGGTCGGAAAGCCCGCCACCACCGGAGTACAGATGCCGATGATCAGCCCCAGGTCGTGATAGAAGGGCAGCCAGGACAGGATGGTCGGCGGGTTGATCAGACCGCCGTCGGCCAGGAAATCGGTGGTGATCTGTTGCAGATTGGTCAAGACGTTCCGATACGAGATCATCACTCCGGCTGGTGATCTGGTGGATCCCGAGGTGTACTGCAGGTAGGCCACCGCCTGGAAATCGTCCGACTGGGAATCGTCGGCAAGGCCTCGGATCGGGGTATCGAGGTCCAACCGGTCGACCTCGATGATCGCCAGTCCCGGTGCCGCGGTGACACTGTGGGCCACCGCGCCCACGACCGCGGACGTCGTCAGTACGGCAGCGGGCGCAGCGTCGCGCAGCACCGACTCGACCCTCTCGTCGGCCACCCCGCCGAACGGGACGGCCAGCGGCACCGGGATCATTCCGGCTTGCAGTGCGCCGAGGAAACCCACGATGTACTCGAGACCTTGCGGCGCGACGATCATCACCCGATCCCCGGGCACGGCGCTGAGGCGGAGTTCGCGCGCGACATTGCGGGCACGCAGGTAGAGCTGCGGCCACGTCAGACTCACCGGAACGCCGGCCCAGTCCACGTCGTAGTCCACGAATGTCAGCGCTGTGTCATCCGGCTGCAGGCTGGCGCGTTCACGCAGCAGGGCCGGGAGGGATGTCTCTACCGCCTGTGTCACGCGAAGCAAGTTACAGCAGCAATGGAGTCTGCAACTGCGAAAACAGAACGTTGGTGAAAGTCCAGCCACTATCTGTGCCTCGCCGGCGATACTTGACCGGAGCCACTTGCGTCTGCGTCAATGAGTGCCTTGCACTGGGTCGGGGATGCCAGCGCGTGAGTCGAACAGCGGGCAACGACGTCGCTGTTGTGAGGAGTCGGGGATGGCTTCAATCGGTGCGATCGGCGATCGTTCACCTGAGACGCGATCGAATGCTGTCGCCGTGATCGGCATGGCCTGCCGGTTGCCGGGCGGTATCGACTCGCCGGAACGTTTCTGGGAGGCGTTGCTACGCGGTGACGATCTGGTCACCGAAGTCACGCCTGACCGCTGGGATTCCGACGAGTTCTACGATCCCGAGCCGGGTGTTCCGGGTCGCACGAGATCGCGGTGGGGCGCCTTTCTCGACGACATCGGTGGATTCGACCCCGACTTCTTCGGCCTCAACGACAACGAGGCGGCGGCCATGGATCCGCAGCACCGTCTGCTGCTGGAGACTTCGTGGGAGGCCATGGAACACGCCGGCCTGACCCCCGCGGCGCTGGCCGACTCGCGCACCGGCGTGTTCACCGGGCTGACGCATTACGACTACCAGATGGTGAACACGTCGTCTACGGCGATGGAGGGTCCATACGGCTTCCAGGGCAACACCTTTGCCATGGCACCGGGTCGCATCGCCCACCTCCTTGGGCTGCATGGTCCCGCGGTGGCCGTCGACACCGCCTGTTCGTCCGGGCTCTTGGCGGTCCACATGGCCTGTCGCAGCCTCACCGACAGCGAGAGTGACCTGGCGATCGCCGGCGGCGCCTACGTGATGCTGGACCCGCGCAAGTACGTGGCGGGAACCGCGGCCGGGCACCTGTCCCCGACAGGGCGCTGTCGCGCCTTCGACGTCGCCGCCGACGGCTATGTCAGCGGCGAGGGCTGCGCTGTGGTGCTGCTCAAACGCCTGTCCGACGCCTTGGCCGACGGCGACCGGATCCTGGCCGTGGTGCGCGGCAGTTCCGCCAACCAGGACGGCCACACGGTGAACATCTCGACCCCGTCGGCGACGGCCCAGGCCGCGGTATACCGGTCCGCTTTGGGGGCTGCCGGCGTGGACGCGCGCAGCGTCGGCATGGTCGAAGCGCACGGGCCCGGCACTCCGGTGGGTGATCCCATCGAGTACACCAGCCTGAGCCAGGTGTACGGCACCGAAAGCCCGTGCGCACTGGCATCGGTGAAGACCAACCTCGGCCACGCCCAGTCCGCGTCCGGGGCTCTCGGGTTGGTCAAGGCCGTCCTCGCGGTGCAGCACGGCACGGTCCCACAGAACCTTCACTTCACCCGTCTACCGGATGCCCTGGCCAAGATCGAGACCAATCTGTTTGTGCCACAGACGAACACCACCTGGCCCGGCGACTCCGCGCAGCCCCGCAGGGCCGCGGTGTCCTCCTACGGTGTGTCGGGAACCAATGTCCACGTCATCGTCGAGCAGGCGCCCGACACCACCACCTCGGTCACAGCGGCAGCGGCAGAACCGCTGTTGTTCGTGTTGTCGGCCAATTCGGCCGACGGCCTGCGCCGCACCGCAGGCCGGTTGGCCGACTGGGTGGGCACACACGACGACGCGCCGCTGGCCGATCTGGGTTACACCTTGGCCCGCAGACGGGCTCACCGCCCGGTGCGCACTGCGGTCGCCGCGACCGACCGCATCGAGTTGGAAATGGCGTTGCGCGAGATCGCCGACGCCGACACAGTGCACCCGGCCGCCGTCGGCCTCGATGATCAAGGGCCCGTCTGGGTGTTCTCCGGGCAGGGTTCACAATGGGAGAGCATGGGCGCTGACCTCCTGTCAGCCGAGCCCGTCTTCGCCGCCACCGTCGCCCGACTGGAACCCCTGATCTGGAGCGAGTCCGCGTTCTCGGTGACCGAGGCCATGTCTGCCCCAGAGGTGGTGACCGGAATCGACCGGGTTCAGCCCACCTTGTTTGCCATGCAGGTCGCGATCGCGGCGACATTGAGGTCCCACGGTGCGCGCCCCGGCGCGGTGATCGGACACTCGATGGGTGAGACAGCCGCCGCCGTGGTGTCCGGTGCACTGTCGCTCGAGGACGGCGTGCGGGTGATCTGCCGGCGCTCGCGGCTGATGGCGCGGATTTCCGGCTCAGGTGCCATGGCGGCGGTGGAACTACCTGCCAAGCAAGTGCTTTCAGAGCTCACCATCAACGGCATCAAGGACGTGGTGGTGGCGGTGGTCGCCTCCCCGCAGTCCACCGTGATCGGCGGTGCCGCCGACACGGTGCGCCAACTGGTGGAGGCATGGGAGCTTCGCGATGTGCTGGCCCGCCAGGTGGCCGTCGATGTCGCCTCCCACTCACCCCAGGTCGACCCGATCCTCGCCGAGCTCACCGACGTACTCGCCGGCGTCGTCCCGAGGACACCCGAGATCCCCTACTACTCGGCCACCGGGTTCGATCCGCGCGAACAACCCTTGTGCGACAACAAGTACTGGGTTCGCAATCTGCGTAACACGGTCAGGTTCGCAGCGGCCGTCCGCGCCGCGCTGGAGGACGGGTTCCGGGTGTTCACCGAAATCGCACCCCACCCGCTGCTCACCCACGCCGTCGAGCAGACCGCCGACAGTATCGATGTACCGCTCGCGATGTTGGCGGCCATGCGCCGGCAGCAGGCTATGCCGCACGGCTTGCTCGGGGTCATCGCCGACCTGCACAGCGCAGGAGCTGCGATTGATTTCGCCATTCCGTATCCCATTGGCCAATTGGTGGATTCGCCGCTGCCACCGTGGTCGCACCGCCGACTGTGGTTGACCTCCGGCGACCAGGACTCCCCCACCCAGGGCGGTCGCACCATGGCCGTGCACCCACTCCTGGGCCCACACGTGCGCCTGCGAGAGGAGCCGCAACGCCACGTATGGCAAGCCGAAGTCGGCACCAACGCGTCACCCTGGCTCGCTGAACACCGGGTCCGCGATGTCGCCGTACTGCCCGCGGCGGCGTACTGCGAGATGGCACTGGGTGCGGCACAGTTGGCCGTCGAAGGCGACGCCGAGGTGACTGATCTGCACTTCGACCAGGCACTGCTGCTGGACGACCAGACCGAGGCCGACGCGTCGACTTCCGAACAGGCGCCGGGCGTGGCCGAGTTCTCTGTCCAGACCCAGCAGGGCCGACATGCCGGTGCGCTACTGCGCTCCGCCACCGACGATCCCCCACCCGCGTACGACATCTCAGCGCTCTTGGCGGCCCACCCCGACCAACTCGAGGGCGCCGCCGTACGTGCCGGCATGGATCTGCGTGGCGTGCACTACGGCCCGGCCTTCACCGGCCTCGGTGTCGTCCACATCGGTGACGACGTGGGTTCGGTGCTGGCCGAGATCGCGCTGCCCGGCCATCTACGTTCGCAGCTGGCCGCATACGGAGTTCACCCGGCCCTTCTGGACGCCTGCTTCCAGTCCGTCGGAGCCAGCCCGCACGTGCGTGCCCTCGGCGAGGGCGTACTCGGGTTGCCACTGGCGGTCCGCCGACTGCGGTCCTACGGCTCCGCCCGCAACGCGCACTACTGCTACACCCGGGTCACGGCTGTCGACACCTGCGGAGTGGAGGCCGATCTCGATCTGCTCGATCACAGCGGCGCCGTGTTGCTGCGGGTACAGGGATTATGGTGCGGCACCGGAGTCGCCGGGGACGAACACCAGGACCGTCTGCTGGCCGAGCGGCTTCTGACTGTGGAATGGCAGCCGCGCCAAACGCTTGACGTCGCTGAAAGCGGTACCCAGAACTGGCTGCTGGTGTCCGCGGCCGACACCCCCGATCCCCTCGCCGCCACGGTGGCTGATGCTCTGCGAGAGCACGGCGCAGCCGGCGCGGTACTGAACTGGCCCCACCACAGCGAGCATGCCGTCACAGCCGAACTCCTGCGCGAGCACCTGAGCGGCGGTGGCTTCACCGGGGTGGCGGTGGTCATGGCGCCCAAACCCGGGGACGCAGCGGGGACCTTTCCCGTATCGGGCCGAGACAACGTTGCCCACCTGCTGCGGATGGCCCGGGCGCTGACCGAGCTGCCCGGGCAACTACCACCGCTGGTGGTGATCACCCGTGGCGCACAGGCTGTTCTGCCCGACGACGCCGTCGAGCTCTCCCAGGGTGGACTGCGCGGGCTGATCCGGGTGATCGGAGCCGAGAATCCCCATTTGCGGATCGCCCAGACCGATCTCGACGAAGCCACCGACCCCGCACTGGTAGCCAGACAATTGCTCAGCGGCACAGCCGAAGACGAGACCGCCTGGCGTGACGGCGCCTGGTACACCGCGCGACTGCAGCATTCCCCTCTGCGCCCCGAGGAACGCCACGTCTCGGTCGCCAACCATCAACAAGACGGGATGCGTCTGCAGATCCGCACCCCCGGCGATCTGCAGACCCTGGAACCCGTTTCCCACCAACGCCGCAAGCCGGGACCGGGACAGGTCGAGATCGCGGTCACCGTTTCGAGCATCAACTTCGCTGACGTGTTGGTGGCCATGGGCCTGTTTCCCCGTATCGACGGGGACCTTCCCGAGTTGGGGATGGATTATGCCGGAGTGGTCACCGCTGTCGGCCCGGGAGTCGACGACCATCGTGTCGGCGACCGGGTGGGCGGATTCTCCCCCAACGGATGCTGGGGCACGTTCGTACTCTGTGACGCCCGCCTGGCAGTGCCCCTTCCGGCCGGGCTGAGCGATCATCAGGCCGCCGCGGTCGCCACCGCCACCGCCACCGCCTGGTACGGCCTGCACACCCAGGCCGCGATCACTTCCGACGATCGCGTACTGATCCACTCGGCCACCGGAGGCGTCGGGCAGGCAGCCATCGCGATCGCCCGCGCCGCCGGAGCACAGATCTTCGCCACTGCCGGCAGTGAGGATCGGCGACAGCTGTTGCGTGACATGGGGATCGAGCATGTCTACGACTCCCGCAGCATCGACTTCGCCGATCAGATCCGCCGGGACACCGACGGCTACGGTGTGGACGTCGTGCTCAACTCGCTCACGGGGGCGGCGCAGCGCGCCGGATTCGAGTTGCTGGCCGTCGGCGGACGATTCGTCGAAATCGGCAAACGCGACGTCTACGGCAACACCCGACTCGGGTTGTTCCCCTTCCGGCGCAACCTCACGTTCTACTACCTGGATCTGGCCCTGATGTCGCTCAGCCACCCACAGCGGGTTGCGGAGTTGCTGGGCACCGTGTTTCGGCTCACCGCCGAGGGTACGCTGCCCGCCGTCGAGTACACCACGCTCCCACTGGCCGACGCCGCCGACGCCATTCGGACCATGGGTGCCGCGCAGCACACCGGCAAACTGCTACTCGAGGTCCGGCGCACCGGACACACGTCAGTGGTGGTGGATCCGCATGACGCACCGGTATTCCGTGCCGACGGGGCCTACCTGATCACCGGCGGACTAGGCGGGCTTGGCCTGTTCTTCGCCGAGAAGTTGGCCGCTGCCGGTTGCGGCCGCATCGTGCTCACGTCCCGCTCGCAGCCGACGGTCAAGGCGCTGGAGACCATCGAGATGATCCGCGAGATGGGCGGCGACATCCAGGTGCACTGCGGCGATATCACCGACCCCGGCACCGTGCGGGACATGGTGGCCGTCGCAACCGCCACCGGGCTCCCGGTACGGGGTGTTCTGCACGCGGCCGCGGTGGTCGAGGACGCCATGCTGAGCAACATCACCGACGATCTCCTGCAACGCGACTGGGCCCCCAAGGTCCACGGCGCGTGGAATCTGCACACCGAGACCGCGGGTCAACCGTTGGACTGGTTCTGCTCGTTCTCTTCGGCAGCGGCGCTGGTGGGTTCACCCGGGCAGGGTGCCTACGCCGCTGCCAACAGCTGGCTCGATGCGTTCACCCGGTGGCGCAGGGCCCAGGGTCTGCCCGCCACGTCCATTGCCTGGGGAGCCTGGGCCCAGATCGGACGGGCCACCGAGTTCGCCGCGAACGCCGGCGCCGCCATCAGCCCCGACGACGGTGCGTACGCTTTCGACGCGCTGCTGCGCCGGGGTCGTGCCCACACGGGGTACTCGCCGATGATCGGCAGCACCTGGCTGACCGCGTTCGCTGCACGCAGCCCGTTCGCCGAGGCCTTCCGCTCCGGAGTTCAGGGCGCCGTGGGCACCAACAGACTGCGTGCCGAGCTCGCCGAGTTACCGGCGGAGGAATGGCCCACCAGGGTCCGACGCCTGATCTCAGAGCAGATCAGCCTGATCCTGCGTCGCAGTGTCGATCCCGACCGCCCGCTCTCCGAGTACGGAGTGGACTCGCTGGGCGCCCTCGAACTGCGCACCCGCATCGAAGCCGAAACGGGAATTCGACTGGCCTCCAGCGATCTTGCCGTGGGCACTGTCCGCGGGTTGGCAGAACTGCTGTGTGAGAGGCTGGCGCCGGTAGACGTTGCCTGATCACCACATGCACGGCACCAGCCGGTAGCGCACCTTCTGGGTGTACTGCCGGTAACCGGCCAGTTCGTCACGCAGCAACGTCTCCTCGTCGCGGATACGCGAGGCCAGCACCAGCACGCCGGGTACCACGAACGCCAGCGCGGCGAAGGAACCGAGGGCCAGCGGAGTCCCTGCCAACATCAGCACGTTGCCGGTGTACATCGGGTGGCGTACCACCGCGTACAGCCCGGTGGACACCACCTGTTGCCCCTGCTCCACCCGCACTGTGGTGGACGCGTAGCTGTTCTGCACCGCCACCAGCACCACCACCGCCAACCCCACCGCCACCACCACCGCCCCGGCCACACAGAGCGCCACAGGCACCTTGGACCACCCGAACCGATGGTCCAGCGCAGCGACCACACACATCGCCGCCAGGGATCCGTACAGCACGGCCATCGCGACCTTCTGCACGTTTCGTCCTTCGGCCGCCGGGCCGCCGCGCATCCGCCGTTGCAGCGCAGCAGGATTGGTCAGTTGCACATAGATGCTGGGCAGCCACGCCGCGACCGCGAACACCGCCAGCAGCATCCACGCCTGCCAGTAGCCGAACGTCCAGGCCGGGACGAAGAGCAGCACAGCGATGGCGAGAAACTGCACCAGCCCCGCAACCGCGACCTTGACAACGGATTTCACGGTTCTCCCTGACGCGTGTTGGTGTACCACCGAGTCACGTCATGACCGGCGTCGTAGCGGGCGAACCACTCAGCGGCCAGTGCGGGCAATTCCTGACACGCCGGGTTGTGACCGGGGATCTGGCTGCGCAGCACCCCATACGTGGCCGTCAGCTTCTCGCGCAAGCGCACGTGGGGATAGATCTTCTCCAGTGGCCCGAAGTCAGGGATGTCGAACGCCCGAAATCGTGCCAGACGCGGAAACCTCGCCACCACGGCCCTTTTCCACCCTGGTCCCCCGGACATCGAGGTGGCGTCGACTTTCCGCTGAGCCAGTGGAACGTGCCGGTTGAAACCCTCAGCTGCCTTCATCATCACCGAACCCGCATGGGTGAACACCGACGGTGCGACACGCATGCGGTACCACCGGTCGGCGACCACAGCGTCGTAGATGAGCAAGGCGGAGCTACGGTGCTCGATCTCTTCGACAAAATGCCACAAGAACAACGAGGCCACGCGGTCGTCACCACCGGCGAACAGGGTGTCCGCATTGTCGAGCATCAACTTGAACGACGGCGTGAACGTCGCCTCCACGTCGGCGGTGTAGGCCAACCGGTACTTCAAGGGCTTGGTGGCGGTGAGGCGGTCATAGGAGGCGACCACCTGGTCGAAGGTGTCCTGCAGCGCCGGGTGACCTTTGATCAGCGCCTTGACGTGCTGTCGGTGCGCCAGACTGTGCTGGGCTTCCTGACGTACGAAAGCCCTGGCCTCCTCGGCGATCTCAGGATCGGAGATCAGGTTCAGTGCCTCGCCGATGGCGGCGACGATCATCTTCTCGAATCCGATTGCCAGGAAGGACAACGCATTCGCAGCACTGGAGAAGGCCGGATTGTCCTCGTTCCACACAAAAGGAACGTCGGGTTCGGAGAACCCGAACCGTATCTTCCGCACCAATAGGTCGGTCACGGATCACCGGCGCCCGTACCGGCCAACCGCTCACTCAATCCCCGCACCGTCGGAGTCTCGATCAAGGCTGCCACGGTCAGGTCGGTGTCCAGCACCGCGTTGATCATGGCCACCGCCCTCAGCGCCGACAGTGAGTCACCGCCCAGATCGAAGAAGGTGTCATCAACACCGACACGCTGCACGTTGAGCAACCGCGTGAAGATGTCGACGAGGTGTTGCTCACGTGGGTTCGACGGACCGCGGTACCACCGCGGCGCCGCCTTCACCGCGACGGCGGGGGGCGTCCGCACCGTCGCTGGCGGTATCGCCGAGGACAACGGCGCTGCGGGGTCGGCAATCATGGTCTCCAGTACCCGGATCAGCTCATCGAGCAGTGTCTCCATCTCGGCGGCGTCGAACACGTCGGTGCGGTACTGCACGCGAAAATGGAGCTGCCGGCCCGGCACAGCCTGGATGGTCAGCGGGTAGTGGTAAGTGTCGCGCGCTGTGATGTCGGTGATGTTCAGCCCATCGCTGCTGTGGGCCGCGTCGGCGGGATAGTTCTCGTAGACAAAGGCAGTGTCGAACAGCCGCGACTGGCCGGCCACACGGTGAATCTCACTGAGTCCCAGGTGTTCGTGGTCGAGAGTGAGATTGCGTCGGTGATGCAGTTGAGCCAGCAGCTCCACGGTGGTGGTGGTCGGTGTGAAGGTGGCCCGCGCAGGCACCGTGTTGATCAGCAGCCCCACGATGGCGTCCGCTCCGGGCACGTCGTCGGGCCTGCCGGACACCACGATGCCGAAGGCGACGTCATCGTGACCGGTCGACGACCTCAGCAGGAGCGCAAACGCTCCCTGCAGCACCGTGCTGACGGTGGTGTGGTTGGCGCGGGCGAGTTCACCCAGGGCGCGGGTGGTCTGCTCGGACACCAGCACCGAGGTGACCTGGCGCGGACCCACTCCGAGATGGTCCGGTGAGCCCACCAGGGTGGGCGCACCGAATCCGCTGAGGGCCTGCGCCCACGCGGTGCGGGCGGCCTCGACGTCGCGGTGGGCCAACCAGTCCAGGAACCGGCGGTAAGGCACCGCGGCGGGTAGCCGCTGCTGGTGGTAACCGGCGAGCACCTCGGCCATCAGCACCGGCAGCGACCAGCCGTCCAGCAGAATGTGATGATTGGTCAGGACGAACCGGTGTCGGTCAGGCGCGACGCGCAGCAGCGCCGCCCGCGCCAGCATTCCGTCCACCACATCACATACCGCATTACGTTCGGCAGCACACAGTTTGGCGATCTGCTCGTCGAGGTCGAATTCGTGGCCGGTGAGGTCGATGTACTGCCACGGCACCTCGGGATGCGCCGGGATCACCTGCACCGGTTCGTCGAACTTCGTGCAGAACCAGGCTGCCAGATTGGGATGCCGTTGCACCGCGAGCTGGATCGCCTCACGCATGCGGTGCTGCTCGACGTGACCTGTCAGCGCGACCTCGATCTGCACTGCGTACACATCGTCTCCAGAGGCGCGGGCCACCTCGGCGTGGAACAGCAAGCCCTGCTGCAGAGGTGTCAGCGGCAGGATGTCGGCCACCTCGTCGACTTTGCACAGTTCGTCGATCTGACGTTGAGTGAGCTTGGCGGGCAGGATGTCCGAGGGGGTCAGCCCGCCGCCGCCACCGCGGACGTGTGCACAGATCCCGGCCAGCGCGTCGAACCAGAGCTCGCTGAGTCGGCCGACCTGCTCCTGGTCCAGTACGGTCGGCGCCCAGGTCCAGCCGGCCCGTAGCCTGGGTCCGGCGTCGGTGTCGACGGTGCCCGCGTTCAGTTCCACACTGTGCATCAGTGGCATGGAGATGGCAGCCGCAGCGCCGGTGACGGCCCACCCGTCCTGGCGGATCTCCCAGATGTCGCCGGAGACCTCGGCCCGGGCAGCACCCAGGCGCCCCAGGTAGTTGAACCCGATCGTCGGGTCGGGTCCGGACACTCCGGCATCGGCATTGAGGTAGCGCAACAAGCCGTAGGTGAGTCCGTCCGGCTGCGCACGCAGCTGTTCTTTGGCCTCTTTGATGACTGCGCCCAGTCTGGCGTCACCTGCCAACACCTGCGCCCAGCTCAGTTCGCCGATATCAAGTGCCACCGGGTATTTGGTGGTGAACCACCCAACCGTGCGCGACAGGTCGAGGCCGTCGTCATCCACGAGCTCCTCTTGGCGTCCGTGGCCCTCGGCATCGATGACGACG
Source organism: Mycobacterium sp. MS1601 (assembly GCF_001984215.1). NCBI lineage: Bacteria > Bacillati > Actinomycetota > Actinomycetes > Mycobacteriales > Mycobacteriaceae > Mycobacterium > Mycobacterium sp. MS1601. Next base: position 5,344,573 of record NZ_CP019420.1, on the reverse strand, counting down.
GGCGTGGCTCTGCCGAGGAGTTCCGTCAGTGCCATTGCGAACGCGATCAACAGGATGTCGTTGATGCCGGCGTGGAACGCCGCGGGCACCTCGCCGAGCAGCAACCGGGTGCTCTCGACGTCCAGTTCCGCCGAGAGGCTGCCTGCGGCGGCGTAGGTGTCGACATCGGGCTGGATTGCGGGGAATGCGGCGGGTAGGGCCTCGATCTGGCGCCAGCGGCTCGCCTGCTCCACCACCACCGGGTGGTGGGCGTGTTCGGCCAGCACGGCAGCCCACCGCGCAAACGACGTCCCTGCGCGGGGCAGCGTGACTGATTGCCCACCACGCAGCTGTGCCCAGGCAAGATTTATGTCCTCCAACAGGATCCGCCACGACACACCGTCGACCACCAGGTGATGCGCGATGACCACCAGCTGTCCCAGCGGCGGCACCCACAACGCACTCAGCATCCTCCCGGCAGCCGGATCCAGTCGCGACCTGGCCGCGATCACCGCGTCCGTGGACAACTCCGGGACGGTTTGCACGCACAACCGGGCATCGACCACGCCCGCCTCCGGGATCTGCAACCTCCAGCCATCGGCGCGCAACCGCAGCATCGGATGCAGGTCCAGCACTGCCTGCACCAACGTCACGACATCGGCTTCGGTGACACCGATCGGCGCCTGGATCACGACCGTCTGGTTGAACTGGTCGACCGGGCCCTGCACGCCCTGCAGCCAGCTGATGATGGGGGTGGCGATCAGCGGACCGATGCCGTCGTCGGTATCTCCGTCTCCCGCTCCGGCGACGCGCGCCAATCGGGCCAATCCCTCAACGGTCTGCTCCACGAACAGATCTCGCGGTCGACACCGCAGCCCGGCTGCACGTGCCCGCGCAACCACCTGCATCGACAGAATGCTGTCACCACCGAGTTCGAAGAACGACTCGTCCACCCCGACCCGCTCCAAGCCCAATACCTGCGCAAAGATTCCCGCCAGGATCTCCTCCACCACATCGCCTGGTGCCCGATGGGATATCACGTCCTGATATGCCGGCGCAGGCAGTGCCCGCTTGTCCAATTTGCCGTTCACGGTCAACGGCATCTCCTCGACCACCACAATCGCGGCCGGCACCATGTAGTCGGGCAGGCGGGCGGCCACTGCGGAGCGCACTGCCACGGGATCCGCTGTGCCGGTGACATATCCGACCAGTCGCTTGTCGCCGGGGCGGTCCTCGCGAGCGATCACCTCGGCCTGCGTCACACCGTCGACTGCGGCAAGTGCGGCCTGGATCTCGCCGAGTTCGATGCGGTAGCCGCGGATCTTGACCTGCTCGTCGGAGCGCCCCAGGTACCGCAACTGCCCGTCAGCACCCCAGCACATCACATCGCCGGTGCGATACATGCGGCTGCCTGGCGGCCCGAACGGACATGCCACAAAACGATTCGAGGTCAACGCCGGACGGCCCACATACCCGTCGGCCAACCCCGAGCCCGCAACATACAACTCCCCGGCAACCCCGCCGGGACCCGGCGCAAGGCGGTGTCCAGGACGAAGAAGCCAAGATGCGCCAGGGGCACACCGATGGGGCTGGCCACCTGCTCGGCGTCCCTGGCGAAGATCTCCCTGAACGACGCGTGCACCGTCGTCTCCGTGATCCCGTACATGTTGATCAGTCGTGGCGATTCGGGGTGCGCTGTGAGCCAGGACGACAGGCGCCGCGGGTCGAGTGCTTCGCCGCCGAACACCACGGCGTCGAGGCCGAGCTCGGAACTCAGTTCCGGCGCAAGGGCATCGGCGGCCTGTAGAGCGTAGAACGCCGATGGTGTCTGACTCAGGACGGTGATCCCTTCGGTGACCAATAGCGCATGCAGGTCTTCCGGGGAGCGCACCACCTCGTCGGGCACCACCACCAGCCGGCCGCCGTAGAGCAGCGGGCCCCAGATCTCCCACACCGAGTAGTCGAATGCCAGCGAGTGGCATTGGGTCCACGTCTGCCCGGCGAGATTCATCTGCGCGTTCAGCGTCCGCAACAGGCCGATCACGTTGTGATGTGGAATCGCCACCCCCTTCGGGGTGCCCGTGGTGCCCGAGGTGTAGATGACATACGCCGTGTCGTATGAACCCGGTGGAACCATTGCGGTGGCCCCATCGGGAATCGAACTCAGGTCATCGATGTCGACCACGGTGAGCTCCGATTCACCCAACAGCGCTTGCAGTGCCGCGGTGGTGAGCACCACGGCAGGCGCGGCGTCGCACAACACAAAATCCCGGCGCGCTGCGGGTACCGACGGATCGATCGGGACGTAGGTGGCACCCGATTTCACCACTGCCAGTGTCGCGATCACGGCGTCGGCCGAGCGCGGCAGCAGCAACGCCACCCTGTCCCCTCGACCCACTCCGAGGCCGGACAGCTTGTGCGCCAGCCGTTCCGCTGCGGCATCCAGCTCGCGGTAGGTCAACGAGCGACCCTCGAACGTCACCGCAGGCGCCTCGGGACGACACAACACCTGCGCCGTGAACATCGACGCGATCGACTCACCGTCGACGTCCACGGCAGCCAGCGCCGCACGATTGCCCCACGTGTCGAGCTGGGCGCGCTCACGGTCGTCGAGCAGTTCCAGTGCCGACAAGCGCCGGGCGGGATCAGCCAGCATCGCCGTGAGCACCCGCCGCAACCGCTCCACCAGGGAGATGATCGTGGCCTCGTCGAAGACGTCGGTGCGGAACTCGACCGCGCCGGCGATCCCTGCGGGTTCACCGTCGGTCCAGCGTTCGGCCATGGTGAAGGTCAGATCCATCCGTGCGGTGCGGGTGTCCACCGGCATCGGGGTGACCTGCAGATCGCCCAGGGTCAACCCCGCTGTCTCGCTGTCCTGCCACGCGAAGTTCTGCCAGGCCAACAGCACCTGCACCAGCGGGTGATGTGTCAGGCTCCTGGTCGGTTTGAGGCGCTCCACCAGTACCTCGAACGGCACGTCCTGATGCTCGTAGGCAGCCAGACTGCCGCGGCGGACCTGGTCGAACAGCTCGGCAACGCTGGGATCTCCCGACAGGTCCACCCGCAGCACCAAGGTGTTGACAAAGAATCCCACCAGTTCGTCGAGAGCGGCGTCACCGCGCCCGGCGATCGGGAACCCCACTGCCACATCGGTGCTCGCACTCAGGTGCGACAGCAGTACCGCCAGCGCCGCCTGCACCACCATAAAGCTGGTGGCGTTGTAGGTGCGAGCCGCCGCCGCGACCGCTCGTTGCAGCTCCGCCGGCCACTCCACCTCAACTCGGGCGCCACTGTGGTCAGACACTGCCGGGTAGGGGCGATCGGTGGGCAGCACCAGCCGCTCGGGCATGCCCGACAGCGCCTCCACCCAGTAGCCGACTTGCTGGGAGATGCGACTTCCCGGATCGGACAGTTCCCCCAGCTGTTCCCGCTGCCACAGCGCGTAGTCGGCGTACTGTACGGGCAACTCGGCCCAACCCGGCTCCTCACCGGCGCTGCGGCGGGCATAGGCCACACCCAGATCGTGGACCAGCGGGGTCACCGACCAGCCGTCAGCAGCGATGTGATGGACCACGGCCACCAACACGTGCTCGTCATCGGCAAGCCGGAAGAGCCGTGCCTGCATGGGTGTCTCTGTGCCGAGGTCGAACTCGTGGCGGGCCACGTCGTCGATCGCGTGGCTCAGTCGGACCTCCGGCCAGCCGCAGGCGTCCACGACGTCCCAGCCGAAGCCAACTTGGTGGTGGGCCACCACCACCTGCTCGGGGACACCGTTGCCGACGGGAAACAGGGTGCGCAGGCTCTCGTGGCGGCGCACGACATCACCCAGCGCGGCACCCAACGCAGCGGCGTCCAGATTCCCGTGTAGACGCAAGGCCACCGCGATGTTGTACGTCGCCGACGGACCATGGAACTGGTCGATGAACCACAGCCGGCTCTGCGCGAAGGACAGCGGGACCACGTCGGGACGGGTGCTTGCGACCAACGGTGCGTGCGCGCTGTGGTCACTGCCGATGCGCAGGGCCAGCTGGGCCACACTCGGCGCCTCGAACACGGCGCGCACCGCGATCGCGGCGTCCATGCTGGTGTTCACGGCCGCGACCAATCGCATGGCGGACAACGAATCCCCGCCCAGCTCGAAGAACGAATCGTCGACGCCCACCCGCTCGATACCGAGCACCTGCGCGAAGATGCCTGCCAGGATTTCCTCGCCTGCGTTGGACGGGGCGCGGTAGTGCTCTGCGGTGCGGTAGTCGGGCGCCGGCAGCGCCCTCTTGTCGAGCTTGCCTCCGACGGTCAACGGCACTGCAGGCAGGGACATCACCGCCGCAGGGACCATGTACGCCGGAAGTCGCCCGGCGAGCGCAGCCCGCGCCACGGCCGGATCGGCCGTTCCGGTGATGTAGCCGACCAGCCGCTGGTCACCCGGCCGGTCCTCGCGGGCAATCACCACCGCCTGCTCGACGCCCTCCACCGCAGCCAGGAGTGCCTGAATCTCACCGGGCTCGACGCGGTAGCCGCGGATCTTGATCTGTTCGTCGGCGCGGCCGAGGTAGTCGAGCTGGCCGTCGGACCGCCAGCGAACCAGATCGCCGGTGCGGTACATGCGTGCGCCGGGCTCACCGAAAGGCGATGCCACGAAACGTGATCCGGTCAAGCCAGCGCGGCCCACATAGCCCACCGCGACTCCCCGGCCCGCCACGTAGAGCTCCCCCACCACACCACGCGGGACGGGGCGCAAGCGTTCGTCGAGGACGAACAGCGCCGCTGTCGCGACGGGCGCCCCGATGGGAGCGACACCTGAGCCCGCCGAGCCGAGCTGCAGCGGCGTGCTCATCGACGCGTACACGGTGGCCTCGGTGGGTCCGTAGGCGTTGATCACCACGCGACCCGGTGCCCACCGGTCCACCACTTCGGCCGGGCATGCCTCGCCGCCGAGCAACACCGCCACCGACTCCAAACCCACGGCGGACAGAGCGTTCACCGCCGACGGCGTCTGAGTCAGTACGGTGACGTGTTGGTCCACCAGCAGTGCGTGGAACTCCTGCGGTGATCGCACCACCTGGTCCGGCACGACCACCAACCGTCCGCCGCCCAGCAACGCAGCCCAGATCTCCCAGACCGAGAAGTCGAACGCATAGGAGTGGCATTGTGTCCACACCTGTTCGTCTGGCAGTCCCGCCGGCGGCGAGTCCGCCAGATGGGCCAGATTGCGGTGGCTGACGGCCACCCCCTTGGGTGTGCCGGTGGTCCCCGAGGTGTAGATCAGGTACGCGATGTCGTCGGGGGACGGCATGGGCAGTGGAGGGCTGAATTGTGCTCCGGTGTGGTCGATGTCGATCACCGGTCGGCTACATCCGGCCAGCCGGGACCGCAGGTCCGCACTACTGACAACGGCACTGGGTGCGGCATCAGCCAGCAGGAAATCGACACGGGAGTCCGGCAGGGCAGGATCGATGGCGAGGTAGGCTGCTCCGGTCTTCAAGACGGCCAACATCGCCACCACAGCTCGGGCCGAGCGCCGCACCAACAGTGCCACGCGGTCACCCGGCTGCACCCCGGCGTCGGCGAGCGTGTGCGCAAACCGGTTCGAGGCCTGATCCAGTTCCCGGTAGGTCATCGACAGGTCACCGTCGGTGAGCGCTGTCGCCGACGGGCTGCGTGACACCTGCGCGGCGAACAGAGCCGGAACCGACACCGCCGCGGTGGCGTTCGCGCTCAGTATCGCGCGGTTGCCGACGTGGTCGAGGTAGATGTGCTCGGCCTCGGTCAGCACATCCACCGTCGACAGGCGCCTGCTCGGGTCGGCCGTCATCGCGTCGAGCACCAGTCGCAGCCGCTCCATCAGCGTTTCGATGCCGACTGCATCGAAGACGTCGGTGCGGTACTCCACCATCCCGGCGATTCCGGTGGCCTTACCGTCCTGGGTTCGGCGTTCGTTGAAGGTGATCGCCAGGTCCACCCGTGCCGTGCCGGTCTCGAGCGGAAGCTGGGTGATCTGGAGGTCGCCGAGCGCCATGGCGATCTCGTCGCTGGTCTCGCCAGGAAGGTTTCGCCAACCCAGCATCACCTGCACCAGGGGGTGGTGGGTCAACGAGCGGGTGGGATTGAGCCGATCAACCACGACTTCGAACGGCACGTCCTGGTTCTCGTACGCGGCCAGGCTGCGGGCGCGAACCTGCGCCAACAACTCCGCGACGGTCGGATCGCCACTCACGTCGACGCGCAGCACCAGGGTGTTGACGAAGAACCCGATCAGCTCGTCGAGCGCGGAATCACGGCGCCCGCCGATCGGAAAGCCCACCGCGACATCGGTACTGGAACTCAGCTTGCCGAGAAGTACGGTCAGCGCCGCCTGCACCAACATGAAGCTGGTGGCGTGGTGCCGGTGGGCCACCTCGGCGATCCGTTCCTGCAGTTCGACGGGCCAGTGCACGGCAATGCTGGATCCACGCTGATCGGCCACCGGCGGGTAGGGACGGTCCGTCGGGAGGTCCAGCCGGTCGGGCATCCCGGCCAGCGCGCCCTCCCAGTAGTTTAACTGCTGCGCGATCAGGCTTGTGGAGTCGTCCAAGTCCCCGAACTGTGCGCGCTGCCAGAGCGTGTAGTCGACATACTGAACCGGCAGTTCCGTCCATGCCGGCGCGATGCCCATACAACGGCACAGGTAGGCGATGCCGAGATCACGGACCATCGGGGCGGCGGACAGCCCGTCCGCGGCGATGTGGTGCGCCACGCTCACCACCACGTGATCGTCGGCAGCGATGCGGAACAGCTTGGCGCGCAAAGGAATCTCGGTTGCCAGATCGAATGGGTGCCGCGCCACCTCCTCGATGGCCCGGTCCAGCTGAACCTGCGACCAACCGCCGGCATCGACGATCTCCCAGCCGATGTCGGCGTGCTCACGCTCGACCACGATTTGGCGCGGCACCCCATCGGGTGCGGAGAACATGGTGCGCAGACTCTCGTGGCGACCCACCACGTCATTCATCGCGGCGCCCAGCGCCTGGGCATTGAGAGTTCCCTTGAGCCGCAGGCCCACCGGCATGTTGTACATGGGTGACGGCCCCTGCAGCTGGTGGAGGAACCAGAGCCGATTCTGGGAGAACGACAGCGGGATGATCGCGGGCCGCTCCATGGTGACCAGGGGTGCCAGTCGCTGCGAGCCGCCGCCGATTCGGGTGGCCAATTGTGCCACGGCGGGGGCGTCGAACAGTGTCCGCACCGAGACCCCGGCATCGAGGGCTTCGTTGACGGCAGCCACCAGTCGCATCGCCGACAGTGAATCGCCACCGAGATCGAAGAACGACTCCTCGGCGCTCACGCGGTCGACGCCAAGGACTCGGGCATAGATCCCGGCCAAGATCTCCTCGACCGCGGTGACCGGCGCACGGTACCCCGCGGCGTCACCGAATTCCGGTGCGGGAAGCGCACGTCGGTCGAGTTTGCCGTTGACTGTCAGCGGCAGTCTTTCGATCACCATCACCGCCGAGGGCACCATGTATTCGGGCAGCCTCTGGGCCAGGGCGGTGCGCAGTGCAGCCGGGTCAGCCGAACCGGTGACGTAGCCCACCAGGCGTTTGTCGCCGGGGCGGTCCTCTCGGACGATCACGACTGCTTGCTCGACACCGTCCTGGGCGTCCAGCGCCGCACGGACTTCGCCCAGTTCGATGCGGTATCCGCGGATCTTGACCTGCTCGTCCACCCGCCCGACGTACCGCAGCTCGCCGTCGGCACCCCACCACACCAGGTCACCGGTACGGTACATGCGTTGGCCGGGTGCAGACCCGAACGGGGAGGCAACAAATCGTGAGGATGTGAGGCCGGGTCGTCGCCAATAGCCGAGTCCCGCCCCGGTTCCCGCGACATACAGATCACCGACCACGCCTGCGGGCACCGGCCGCAACCACTGGTCCAGGACGAAGAACGCATAGCTGGGCAGAGGTACGCCCACCGGGCTGACGTCGCCGTCGGCGGCGATGTCGGTGTCGACGATCTCCCGGAACGAGGCGTGCACCGTGGTTTCGGTGGTCCCGTAGAGATTGAACAGCCGCGGCAGCGCCGGATGATTGCCCCGAAAGGTCCGCAGACGTTGCGGCTCCAACGCTTCCCCGGCGAACACCACCGCGTGCAACGCAAGACCCCGGCCCGTCTCCGGGTCCATGTTGTTCGCGGTCTGCAGAGCGTAGAAAGCGGAGGGCGTCTGACTCAGCACTGTGACCTGTTCTTTGACCAACAGCGCATGGAAATCCTCCGGCGCCCGGGCCACGGACTCGGGCACCACCACCAGGCGTCCGCCGTAGAGCAGGGCACCCCAGATCTCGCACACCGAGACATCGAAGGCCAACGAATGCCATTGCGACCACACCTGCTGCGCCAGAGACATTCTGGCGTCCATGGCCTCCAGCAGTCGGGTGACGTTCTGGTGGGTGATCGCCACCCCCTTGGGGGTGCCGGTGGTACCGGAGGTGTAGATCAGGTAGGCGGCGTCATCGGGCGTGGGCTCTGGCAGTGGGACATCCGAGTGGTGTTCGGCATCCTGCAGCACGCTGATGTCGATCGTCAGCAGATCGTCCGTGTCGAGTCGCGCGGCGAGCGCCGAGGTGGTGATGGCGGCGCTCGGAGCGGCATCGCCGAGCACGAATTCTCTGCGGGCTGCCGGTACCGCGGGGTCGATCGGCACGTAGGCCGCACCGGCCTTCAGCACGGCGAGTATGGCGATGATGGCTTCAGCCGACCGCGGCAGCAGCAACGCAACCCGCTGGCCCCGGCCGATTCCGTGTCCGATCAGCACCTGTGCCAGACGATTCGAGGAATCGTCGAGTTGGTGGTAGGTCCAGGAACCGTCGGCACCGGTCAGTGCCAACGCCTCGGGCTGACGTGATACCTGCGCAGCAAATCGCGCCGGGATGGATACCGGCGGAGTGTGTGGTCCGGCCAGCGCCGCCACGTTGGCCCAGCGGTCGATATCGTCACGTTCGGTTTCCGCCAGCACGGTGACGGTGGACAGTGCCCGCGACGGGTTCTCGACCATCGCCTCCAGCAACCGCGTATAGCGGCCGATCAGCGCGGTGATCTCGGCGGAGTTGAACACATCGGTGTCGAACTCCACACGCAGGGTGAGGTGATCTCCGGGTAACGCCTGGACAGCCAGTGGATAGTGGTTGTACTCACGGTGGGTGTACTCGGTGACCACCAGACCGTCGGCACCCGACAGGTTCGCGGTATCCATCGGATAGTTCTCGTAGACGAAGAATGCGTCGAAAAGGAGTTCGTGGCCGGTGATTCGGTGAATCTCGCTAAGCGCCAGGTGCTGGTGGTCAAGCGTGCGGTTGTAGGACTCCTGAAGCTGGTTGAGCAGGTCCTCGGTGGTGGCGGACGAGGTCACGGTCGCGCGCACCGGCACGGTGTTGATCAGCAGACCCACCATCGAATCCGCGCCGACGATCTCATCCGGACGACCTGAGACTGTGGTGCCGAACGCGACATCGGTGTTTCCGGTCAGCGATATCAGCAGTTGGATGAAAGCGCCCTGAAGCACGGTGCTGACGGTCGTGTGACACGAGCGGGCCAGTTCGCCTACGGCGCAGGTGGTGTGTTCCTGCACCTCGAATCGGGCGACGTCTCGCCGCCCTTGCCCGCCCTGGCGGGCCGCACCCAGAAGTGTCGGCGTGTCGAAGCCGGCAAGTACCTCGCCCCATGCCGTGCGAGCCGCGGCCAGGTCGCGCCCGGCGAGCCAACTGACGAACCTGCGGTACGGCGGTGCCGGGGGCAGCCGCTGCCCGTAATAGCCTGCGAAGATCTCACCGAGCAGGATCGGGATGGACCACCCGTCGAGAACGATGTGGTGGTTGGTCATCAACAGCCGGTATTGGTCAACCCCTGTGCGGATCAATGCCGCGCGAATGGGCGATTGATCGGCCAGATCGCACACCGCAGCCCGCTCGGCCGCGCTGAGCTCGGCGATCCGCTCCTCGGCCCCGGCACCGTCGGTGTCCAGATACTGCCACGGCACCGTGGGATCACCGGGGATGATCTGCACGGGCTCGGCGAACTTTCCGGAGAACCGCGCTGCCAGGTGTGGATGCCGGGTCACCGCCGCCTGCACGGCATTTCGCAGCCGGTCGTGGTCCAGGGGCCCGCAAAGCCCCACATTCAACTGGACCGCGTACACGTCGTCGTCACCCTGGGCGGTGCTGGCGTGGAACAGCAGCCCCTGCTGCAGCGGAGTCAGGGGCAGGACATCAGCTATCCGCATATTGCCGCTGAAGCTCGTCGATCTGTTGTTGGCTCAGCCCCGCCGCAATATCGGAGGGGGTCAGTCCCCCACCACCGCCGCGAACGTGCGCACAGATTCCGGCCAGGGCATCGAACCACAGTTGGCTGAGCCGCTTGACCTGAACGTGGTTCAGCGCTGAGGTTGCCCAGGTCCAACCTGCCCGCAGTCGGGGGCCGGCGTCGGTGTCCACCGTGCCTGCGTTCAGTTCGAGTGTGTGCATCAGCGGCACCGGAATTGCCGCGGCGCTGTCGGTGACAGACCAGCAGTCTTGGCGGATCTCCCAGACATCGCCGGATGTCGGGGTCCCACCCAGCCTGCCCAGGTAGTTGAATCCGACAGCCGGGTCCGACCCGTCCAGGTCCACGGCGTCATTGAGGTAGCGCAGCAGCCCGTAAGTGATGCCGTCCGGCTGGATTCGCAACCGTTCCTTGGCGTCCTTGATCACCGCACCCAGTCCGGGGTCGCCTGCCAGCACCTGTGTCCAGTCCAGGCCGCTGACATGTACCGCCACCGGGTATTTGGTGGTGAACCAGCCGACGGTGCGCGACAGGTCGATCGTGTGATCGGTCGTGGCGGCGTCGCCGGGCCAAAGTTCCTCGTGGCGGCCATGACCTTCGGCGTCGATGACGACGGGAGCCTCTGCGGTCCCCAGGAATTCGGCAAGTGCCATCCCGAAGGCGATCAACAGGATGTCGTTCACGCCGGCATGGAACGCGGTGGGCACTTCACCGAGCAGCAGCCGGGTGGTGTCGACATCCAGCTCGACCGACAGGTTTCCCGCGTTGGCATAGGTGTCTACCTTCGGCCGGACATCCGGCAGCACGGGTCGCATCGAATTGAGCTGACGCCAGTGCTCGGCCTGTTGCACCACCACTGGGTGGTGGGCGTGTTCAGCGAGCACGGTGGCCCACCCGGCAAATGAGGTACCTGGCTCCGGGAGTGCGATCGTCGTCCCGCTCTGTAGCTGCTCCCAGGCAAGATTGAGGTCCTCCAACAGGATTCGCCACGACACGCCGTCGACCACCAGGTGATGTGCGATGACCACCAGCTGTCCTAGCGACGGCACCCACAACGCGCTCAGCATCATCCCGGCAGCCGGGTTCAGTCGCGACCGAGCTTGTGCCACTGCCCCGTCGGACAGCGTTTCGACGGTTCGCAGACACGACCGGGCATCGACGGTGCCCGGCTGCGGTACCTGCAGTACCCAAGTGCCGTCGATGCTGTCGACCTGCAGGCGCAACATCGGGTGACGATCCAGCAGCGCCTGCAAGAGTTGCACGACGTCGGATTCACCGGCCCCCGGAGGGGCGCCGATCACGACAGTCTGGTTCACCTGGTCGATGGATGCTCCGGTGCGTGCCACGCCGTTGAGCCAGTGGATGATCGGAGTGGCGAGCACGGGCCCGATCCCTTGATCCCGCACCTCGGTGCTGGCATCGGAGACCACGGCCACCCGGGCCAACCTGGCGACAGTCTGCTCCACGAACACGTCCCGCGGTCGGCACCGCACCCCGGCGGCACGCGCCCGGGCCACCACCTGCATCGACAGAATGCTGTCACCGCCGAGCTCGAAGAACGACTCGTCGACCCCGACCCGCTCCAAGCCCAATACCTGCGCAAAGATTCCCGCCAGGATCTCCTCCACCGCGTCACCCGGCGCCCGGTAGGACTGCGCATCCTGGTACACCGGCGCAGGTAATGCCTTCCTGTCCAACTTTCCGTTCACCGTCAACGGCATCATCTCGACCACCACGACTGCGGCGGGAACCATGTAGGCAGGAAGCCGTTCACCGAGAGCTGTCCGGAGTCGGGCCGGATCCGTTGTGCCGGTGACATATCCGACCAGCCTCTTGTCGCCGGGACGGTCCTCGCGGACCATCACGACAGCCTGCCGCACGCCGTCCAACGCGGACAAAGCGGCCTCGATCTCGCCGAGTTCGATGCGGTACCCCCGGATCTTGACCTGCTCGTCGGAGCGCCCCAGGTACCGCAACTGCCCATCAGCACCCCAGCACATCACATCGCCGGTGCGATACATCCGCGCACCGGGCGGTCCGAACGGACATGCCACGAACCGGCCCGAGGTCAAACCCGACCGACCCACATAGCCGTCGGCCAACCCCGAGCCCGCAACATACAACTCCCCCGCAACCCCTACCGGTACCGGACGCAGCCAGTCATCCAGCACGAAGAAGCCAAGATGCGCCAGAGGAACCCCGACGGGACTGACCACCTGCTCGGTGTCTGCGACAGAGATCTCACGGAACGACGCATGCACCGTCGTCTCCGTGATCCCGTACATGTTGATCAGCCGCGGCGACTCGGGGTGCGCAGTCAGCCATGGCGAGAGCCGTTGCGGCTCAAGGGCTTCACCGCCGAAGACAACAGCCTCCAGCGAAAGGCTGCCGACGGGACCGTCCTGCGCATCGTCGGCGGTCTGCAGTGCGTAGAACGCCGACGGCGTCTGGCTCAGCACCGTCACCCGTTCAGATCGGAGCAACGCTTGAAGATGGGCCGGCGAGCGAACAACCGTATCCGACACGACGACGACGCGGCCACCGTACAGTAGCGCTCCCCAGATCTCCCACACCGAAAAGTCGAAAGCCAGAGAATGACATTGTGACCACACCTGGTGGGCCAAACCCATTTCGACGTCCAGGGTGTTCAGCAGCTGGATCACGTTGCGATGCGGAACCGCCACGCCCTTGGGCGTGCCCGTGGTGCCCGAGGTGTAAATGACGTAGGCGGTGTCCTCCGGACACGGACCACACACCACGACACCACTGGCGTCGTCAACGTCATCAACATCGACGACCTCGGCGACGATTCCGGTCAGCGTGGGACGTAGCTCGGCGGTGGTCACCACCACCACCGGTGCCGCATCGCCCAGTACGAAGTCCCGGCGTGCGGCGGGTACCGACGGATCGATGGGAACGTAAGTGCCGCCGGTTTTGGCCACGGCCAGCATCGCCATCACCGCATCGGCGGAACGCGGCAGCAGCAGCGCCACGCGATCCCCACCGCCCACGCCCAGTCCGGATAGTCTGCGCGCCAGACGATCCGACATCACGTCGAGTTCGCGATAGGTCAGCGAACTATTGCCGAAGGTGACCGCCACCGCATCGGGACTTCGATGCACCTGTGCCGCGAACCTCGACACGATCGTGTCACCATCACGGGGCTGGTCCAGCAGTGCCGAACGATTACCCCACCTGTCCAGCTGGGCGCTCTCCTGCTCGTCGATCACGTCGATCGAGGGCACCCGACGTGCCGGATCGGCAGCCATTGCCACCAGAATCCGCTGCAGACGCGATGCCAGATCCGCAACGTCGGAGCCTGAGAACAACTGCCCTGCACCGAGGGTGCTGAGATACAGCTCGTCGCCGACTCCGTAGAAGATCACGCCGAAACCGCCGACGAAGCCCGAGTTAGTCATGGATGCCGAGGCGGATGCTCCGGCGAAGTCCAGCGAGAACGCCAGCGGAAAGAAATCGACCACCACCCGCTGCGCCGACCAGCCAGGATCATGGGCATGGGCGCGGCGTTCGAGCGCATGTACGGGAAAACGCTGATGCTGCAGCGTTTCACGAATCCTGGCGTCGACGTGTTCACAGAACGCCTTGACCGTTGCTGAGGGCCGGGCCTTGATGACCAACGGCACCACACCGGCGGTCATAGCCGGCAGCGTCTTCCATCTCGGTCCAGTTCGCCGGCTGACCGGGAAATCGACCACCAGGTCTGCGCCCTGTGCACACTGCGCCCGCGCCATGATTGCGCAAGCCGCAGTGAGGATCGACGACCGGGGGACGTTCCAGATGTGGGCCAGGTCGTCGACCCGCCGGATCAGGGCAGGATCCAGCCGGACCGGTTCCGATCGCCAGTTCGGATCGCGCTCAGCCGCAACGAGTTGCGGCGCGCTGGCAATCTGGCTGTCGGCGGGAAGGTTCGCCGTCCAGTAAGCCTCGTCCGCGCGATAGTCGTCGGACTCCTGGTACTCGGACTCGACGTCCACCAGGTCCTGCAGCGACCCGAAGAATGCGGGGGGAATGGGTTCCCCGGTGACCAACGCCGAGTAGACGGCAGCAACCCTGTTGCCGATCAGACCGATGCCGGCGGCGTCCACGACGATGTGATGGAAACACCCGAACAGTTGGAACTCCAGTTGCCCAGTCTGGTAGAGCGCGAATCGAAACAGCGGCCCCGACAACGGCATCGGTGTGCGCTGGATCGCCAACGCCATCTCGTGTGCGTCGCGTGTGGGGTCCGGCGACGATGTCAGGTCTTGTACATCGATCTCGATACTCGGGTACTCGACGGCCTGTTGAACCACCTTGCCGTCCACCTCGAAGATCGAAACCCGGACAGGCTCCGCCTCCTGCATCACACGTTGGATCGCCCACTCCAGGGCCTCGAGTTCCAGAGAACCCTCGATCCGTACCAACAGCCCGATCTGCCAGTCGGTACCGGAATGTCCGGTCTCCTGCGCGAGCCAGATGTCCAACTGCGCCCGCGTCAGTGGATGTGCGTTCTCACCAAGTTCCATGGATCCCCCGACCCAGTCGTCTCACCTGTCGTTGGTTCCGCTGGCTGCCAGCCTGTCGCGCAGACTCTTGGGCCGGATGTCGGACCAGTTCGCTTCGATGAACTCCAGACAGTCGGCGCGATCGGTTGCCCCATGCACAACCCGCCACCCCGCCGGAACTTCAGCAAATGTCGGCCACAAACTGTGTTGCTCCTCGTCGTTGATCAGGACGAAAAACCGACCGGTGTCATCATCGAACGGATTGGTAGTCACCAGTTTCTCCAGACGGCCTGTTCCTTGCTACTGAAACACGTTCTAGAACCGTACTTCGGCGACGGGACGCGTGTCCCGAAGTTGGGTGTGACGCGCATCACATTTGACTCTTTCCACCGCTAGCGTGCATCTTCAGCAACATCTGAATGCGGCGGCGCCCACCTGCGTCGACGGCACACTCGGACGGTCTCGACCCAGCTCAGCTGGTACGTCCTAGTCGTGCGAAGTCCTCGAGGAGATCGGCCGCGGCCGCAGCGCTCTTCGCCGGTTCGGTGATGCGATCGGCCAGTTCTCGCGCTCGGCGCTGGTAGTCCGCACCCAGAATGGTGCGCAGATCGTCGACCAGCGACTGTTCGTCTGCCGTCGAGAAGCGCCTGGCTGTACCCACCCTCAGTCGCTTCACCGCCGCTCCGTAGATCGCGTGCACCATGTCCCAGTAGAGGATCAATTGAGGTACACCGGCCCGCATTCCGATCGGCGTGGTCCCCGACCCTCCGTGGTGGACCACCGCACGGCACAACGGAAACACAGTCGCGTAGTTCATGGTTCCGACGACCTTGACATGCCCGGGTCGCGGCGATGCACTGAAATCGGTTCCAGCTGCGCCAATCAACGCGCGTTCACCCAACCGAGCGCACGCTGCGCTGATCATGGCGATCGTGTCAGCAGGGGACTCCACCGGGATGCTGCCGAAGCCGAAGAAGATCGGGGGCGTTCCCGAGGCAATCCACGATTCGATCTCACCGTCGGCCGCTGTCGCCAGCTCCAGTGTCAGCGTGCCGACAAACGGCCTTCGCAGTGGCCGTTTTGCGGTCGTCCACTCCTCGACCAAGCCAGGAAAACACGCAGCGTCGTAGGCCTGGATCTCCAGCGAACCACGATCAGTGATTCGGCGCGGCGCCGAACCCACCGACTTCGGCAGTCCCAGCTCGCGGCGCTGGGCGTCCTCCACCTTCTTGGTCCCGCGCCACGACAGCCACCAGAACGCGGCCACGGCTCGACGGCCCACTGTCGCGGGCAACCCCGGCAGCACCTGACCATTGGGCCGCAACGGGAAGTAATGCAAGGTGGCCAGCGGAAGTCCGTAGTACTCGGCAACATTGGCGGCAGCATCTTCGAAGTTGATACCGGTGAACAGAAGGTCCGCTCCGTCTGCCAACGACATCAGGGTGGCGCTCATCTCCTGCCAACCCCGCAGCAGCGGTCCGGCGATCTCGATCCGTGATCGCAGCAACGTCGCCAGCCGCCAGGGGGTTCGGAAGAAGCAGGTCCAGAAGTTGCGGTGGGCATCAAGAATCGCTTGCGAGTCAGGCCCGAACGGCACCGCCGTGGGCCCTGCCGCCTCGGTGAAGGCGACGAGGTCCGGCGGGACCGCCATCACCACGTCATGCCCCCGTCGCACCAATTCACGCGCTGCCGCGAGGCTGGGCTCCACATCACCGCGGCTACCCCACGTGGCGACCACGAATTTCATCGATAGCTTCCCCTCGCCAGATCAACGCCTAGGAGTGTCCGCGGCCAGGAATTCCTCCAGGTACCGGGGCGGTTTGAGGTTCAGCAGCCGCGCCCTGTCCGCCTTGAGATCGGCATAGGTCATGGCCTCCACCTGTTCGCGCGAGTAGGTCAGCGTGGAATCCGGTGTGCCCCTGCGGACAAACCCCACACCCTGGTCGCACTTGAGCACACCGACCACAAGGTCAGGTCTGGTGCTTCGTAGGTGCACGATCGCCTTCCACACGTCACCGTTCCAGATCCCGATGACCAGCGGGCCCTTCTGCTGGGCGATGAAGTCCTCCCACGACTCTGCGCGCCGGCCTGCCAACTCGAACGGCGGGTTGCAGTCGTGAAGGAAGATGACGCCGCCCTCGCTCAGGTGACGAACGGTGTTCTCGACGTCGCGCACCACCTGTTCGTAGGTGTGCAGGCCGTCGATCAAGGCGACGTCGACGGGGTGCTCACGCAGCAGTTCGGCGGCCTCCTCGAAGAATTCGTCACTGGTGGTCTCGAAGTAGTGAGTGACGCGAGCCTTTGCATCCGCGAGTTCACGGGCACGTTGCGACAACCTGAAGGCGGGGTCCACAGCAATCTTGATATCTGCGCCGATCCGCTGGAACGCCTGGCCCCTGGAGACACCGATCTCCAGATAGACCGGCGCGGAACGCCTTTCGAGGGCCCGCTGAACCGCCCTGATCCTGTTGACACCTGGCAAAGCATCCGCCAGCGTCACCAGGCCGTTGTTGATGCCCACGCGCATCCTCTCCATCGGTGCGGGCTTTCGCCCAGGCTTGCTGGTGAGCCGGGTTCACTTGCCTGATTGTGAACATGATTCCGAACACACCAGAACTGGACCTTAAACCACCACCACTGCACCTTTGCCGTGAATGACCCAACAGAAACCGGCGACTTGGGCACGCGGCGCCCCCGCACTTGGTAGGAAGTTCTGCTATGTCCCGTTCTTTCGACGGCCTCACCGAATCATCGGCGAGCGTCGAGCAGATCCACACAGCCTTCGGCCGGCAAGATTACTGGGCCGCCCGACTGGCGGGCAACGACGCCACCACGCTGGATTCGTTGATCGTCGGCGCCGAAGGCACGGTCTCGGTCCAGCTCACCCAACGCATCGGCCGCGTCATGTTGCCCGGCCTGGTCGCCAAGTTCGTCTCCGGTGAGGTGGTCGTGGTGCACATCGAGACCTGGACATCGGCAAGTGACGACCACGTACACGGTCAGATCAGTGCGACGGTATCCGGTGGGTTGGGATCCTGCCGGGCCAGAGCCAAACTCGAGACAACCCCCGGTGGTTCACGATTGAGCTTCACCGGCAAAGTCGACGTCAAGATCCCACTGGTTGGTGGGAACCTCGAGAGAGCTTTCGGCACCAACCTGGCCGAGAGTATCCCCGGCGTCGTCGATTTCACCACGACGTGGATCACCGAGCAGTTGAGGACAAGCAGCCCAGCAACTTTGGCCGACCCACTCGAAGACAGGTGACAGTGCATCAAACCGGCAGTGTCAGCCCCACCCAGACACCCCAGGACAGACCGTCGGCACAGTGGGGTTTCCGGCCGGACATCGAGGGGCTTCGTGCGGTCGCGGTGCTGGCGGTGGTGCTGTTCCATGCCGCGGTGCCGGGACTCGACGGCGGGTTTGTCGGCGTGGATGTGTTTTTTGTCATCTCGGGGTTCTTGATCACGGGCCTGCTGTGGCGTGAGACCTCCACCACCGGCACCGTGCGGCTGCGCAATTTCTACGGCGCACGCGCCCGTAGACTGCTACCGGCCTCTGCGGCGGTTGGTGTCATCACCGCGATCGCGGCGGTTGCGCTGCTTCCTCCGCTGCGGGTGCCCACGGTGCTCTACGACGGTATGGCAAGTGCGCTGTACGTCGGCAATTACTGGTTCATCCTCGCCGACGTCAACTACTTCAGCGACCTGCTGTCACCCTCGCCCTTCCAGCACTACTGGTCACTCGGTGTCGAGGAACAGTTCTACCTGCTGTGGCCGCCGTTGATCATAGGCACTGCGTGGCTTGTTCGTCGCGCACGCAGATCACATGGGCACCAAACGGTTTCACAGCGTCCCTACTTCGTGGTCCTGGCTCTGGTCGCGGTGGTGTCCTTCACGCTGTCGCTGGTGGTGACCTACGTGGTGCCGGTAGTGGCATTCTTCTCGCTGCCCACCCGGGCCTGGGAGCTGGCGCTCGGTGGGCTGGTGGCGCTGTCCACCGGGTACTGGCGCTTGCTCAAGCCGCTGCCTGCCGCCGTACTGGGGTGGACCGGAGCGATTCTGATCGTGTTGGCCTGCACCACACTGAGTGAGACCACCCTGTACCCGGGGACCGCCGCGCTGCTGCCCACCGTCGGCACCGCATTGGTCATCGGCGCCGGCTGTGCATCACCTACGCAGGGATGCGGTCGCATTCTGGCCATCGCCCCGATGCGAGCGATAGGCCGGATGTCCTACTCCTGGTACCTGTGGCACTGGCCGGTGCTGGTACTCGCTCCGGCGATGGTGGGTCATCCGTTGGGACTGGCCGGCAGGCTGACTGCGGTGGCGCTGTCCGCGGTGCTCGCGGTGCTCACGTTGCGATGGGTCGAGAACCCCCTGCGCTTCGCACCGCGCGTGCGCGACTCAGGTGCTGCCAGTCTTGTGCTCGGCGGCGCCGCGACGGCGGTGGCGGTCGGTGTGTGTGTCGTGTTGCTGATGGTGGCATCCGTCCCCGCCGGTCGCGGCGCGCCGGTGCCGACACTGGCGGTGACCGCTATTCAGTTGCCTGTCGGCTCCGACATCGACGCCTATGACGCTGCGGTACGGGACATCACGACCCAGGTGCAGGACATGGTTGCGGCGTCAGTCGGACTACAGGCCGTGCCGTCCAACCTTTCTCCGCCACTCACCAAGGTTGCGGACGAGCAAAGGGAGTTCTCCTTCGACGGCTGTTTGAGAACCCCCTACGAAGGAGGACAGCCCGAGTGCGCGCTGGGTGACACGGGGTCCGCCACCACCGTGGCATTGGTGGGCGACTCCAACGCCGCCATGTGGGCCCCGGCCCTAGAAGAGGTCGCCAAGCAACGTGGCTGGCGTCTGGAGTTGATGGCCAAGATGGCCTGTCCGCTGATGGATGTCCGCATCGACAGTCCGTTCCGGCGGGTGATCGAAGAATTCCAGCACTGCGAGCAATGGCGTGCCGACATCCTGGCCAGGCTGCGGGTCGAGCGCCCAGCGCTGGTGGTGGTGGGTGCGTGGCGGGGCTACGGAATCGACGAAACAATGACGGGTTTCACCGCTTTCGACCCCGCGTGGCTCCACAGTCTGACACGGCTGGTGCAGCAGTTACAGGGCGACGGTGCCCGGGTGCTGGTGCTCGGACCCATCCCGAGTCCACACAAATCGGTCCCGATCTGTCTGTCCGGCAACCTCGATGACGCGACGGCGTGTGTGCTGTCGCGGTCGGCCGCGGTGAATCAGGACGGCATCGCCGCCGAGGCCGCCGCAGCCGAGGCAGGCGGCGGCCGCTACGCAGATCTCTCCGATCTGTTCTGCACAACCGACCGGTGCCCGGCCATTGTGGGTAACACGCTGGTGTACCTGGACGTGAGCCATCAGACACTCGAGTACTCACGATTGTTGGCGCCTGCCATCGGGGCACTCGCCGACCGTGCTCTGGCGCACCCGTGATCAGATGTGCCGAATGATCGCCCTATCTCGAAACCAGCACCTCCTCGGTGCTGAATGTGATATTCGTCGATTTGCAGTATGCGTCAATTAGTGCCGTTGATCGAGAAGGTGATCTTGTCCCAGGCCGATAGCGTCAACCGCACCGTGGTGAGGCGGGAGACACGCTCAGACGGCACCCGTTTCCGTCCGGACATCGAAGGCCTGCGTGCTGTCGCCGTCCTCGCCGTTGTCCTCTTCCACGCCCAAATACCCGGCCTCGACGGCGGATTCGTCGGCGTCGACATCTTCTTCGTCATCTCCGGCTTCCTGATCACCGGCCTACTCTGGCGCGAAACCTCCACCACCGGCACCGTCCGACTCCGCAACTTCTACGGCGCACGAGCACGCCGCCTCCTACCCGCAGCAGCACTCGTCGGCATCATCACCCTCATCACCTCAGCCATCCTGCTGCCGCTGGGTGAAGCAAGGGCGGTGATGGGCGACGGGATCGCCAGCGCCCTCTATCTCAGCAATGTCTGGTTCATCCTCGCCGACGTCAGCTATTTCGACGCCGCCGGCCATCTGCCTCCGTCACCGTTTCAGCACTACTGGTCACTGGGCGTCGAGGAACAGTTCTACCTGGTGTGGGCGCCGGTGTTCCTGTGCACCGCATGGCTGATCCGGAGAAGACAGCGCAAGCAGCCACCATCGGAGGCCCGAAACCCCTCGCGGCGGCCCTATCTCATCGTGCTGGCGGTGATCGCGGCGGTGTCGTTTGCCCTGTCGGTGGTGATCACCTATGTGATGCCTGCGGTGGCTTTCTTCTCGCTGCCCACCAGGGCATGGCAACTGGCCATCGGCGGACTGATCGCACTCACCGCCACCCAATGGCACCGCCTCCCCCGGCACACAGCCATCACACTCGGCTGGACCGGCCTGACCGTAATCGCGCTGGCCTGCACCCAACTCAACGAGACCACCCTGTACCCGGGAATCGCCGCCCTACTACCCACCCTCGGAACCGCACTCGTGATCGGCGCCGGCTGCGCACTACCAACCCACGGTTGCGGCCAACTGCTCGGACTCTCACCAATGCGCACCCTCGGCCGACTCTCCTACTCCTGGTACCTCTGGCACTGGCCAATCCTGATCCTCACCCCACTACTGGTAGGACACCCACTCAACCTGCCGAGCCGCTGCGCAGCCGCAGTACTATCCCTCGCCCTGGCAGCCCTGACCCTGCACTACGTCGAGAACCCCCTACGATTCGCACCCACAATCCGTGATTCGGGTTGGTGCAGCCTGGGATTGGGAGCGGTATCCACCGCAGCCGCGGTTGGGGTGGGCGCGGCTCTGCTGGTGGTCACGCCTACACCAGTCGGCCGCGGTGCGCCAATCACACCCGTCACGCTCACCGCGGCGCCGGTGCAGTCGGGTTCGGACCTCGCCGCCTACGACGCTGCGGTGCAACAGGCCTTCGCCGAGATGCAGGCCGCGGTGGCCACGTCGGCCGGCCTACAAACAGTCCCGTCGAATCTGCAGCCCACACTGGAGGATGCTCCAGAGCAGAAGAGCGTCATGGCGTTCAACGGGTGCGTGGCGAGCTTCTTCGAGAACAGACTGCCGGAATGCGCCACGGGCGACGCCGGCTCCTCCACCACCGTAGCCCTGCTCGGTGATTCCCACGCGGCGATGTTGGTGCCGACATTCCAGCAGATCACCGAACAACGTAACTGGCGTCTGGAGACCCTGTCCAAAGCGGGATGCCCTCCAATCGATGTGCCGATCACCAACTTCTTCGCCCGTCTGGCCGAACAACTCCAAGGCTGTCAGCAGTGGCGCAGGCAGGCACTCGATCGGATTCAGGAGGAGCAACCCGAACTGGTGGTGGTGAGCCTGTGGCGCCAGTACAGCACCGGCAGCGCCAGCAACTGGACACCCGGCTTCCTGCCCTACGACCCGGCGTGGTTGGCCGGGCTCACCGGACTGGTCCACCAACTCCGCAACACCGGCGCACAAGTCCTCGTCCTCGGCCCCGTCCCCGACCCCCAATCCATCGTCCCCATCTGCCTGTCCGGCCACCTCGACAACGCAACAGCCTGCGCCCCAACCAGATCCACCGCCGTCAACCACACCGGCATCACCGCAGAAAACACCGCCACCACCGCAGCCGGCGGACACTACGCCGACCTCACCAACCTCTTCTGCACAAACGACACCTGCCCCGTCATCATCGGCAACACCCTCGTCTACCTCGACTGGAGTCATCTCACGTTGGAGTTCGCCCGTCTGATGGCTCCCGCAGTGGGTGCGTTGTCCGACCGTGCGCTGGCCGATGACTGACGTCCCGCGCCACTCCGAACCAGCGCGGTATCGTCCGGACATCGAAGGCCTGCGTGCTGTCGCCGTCCTCGCCGTTGTCCTCTTCCACGCCCAAATACCCGGCCTCGACGGCGGATTCGTCGGCGTCGACATCTTCTTCGTCATCTCCGGCTTCCTGATCACCGGCCTACTCTGGCGCGAAACCTCCACCACCGGCACCGTCCGACTCCGCAACTTCTACGGCGCACGAGCACGCCGCCTCCTACCCGCAGCAGCACTCGTCGGCATCATCACCCTCATCACCTCAGCCATCCTGCTGCCGCCGTTACAGGCACGCAGCGCGGTGGGCGACGGGATCGCCAGCGCCCTCTATGTGAGCAACTACCGGTTCATCCTCCAAGGGGTGGACTACTCCGCTCCTACCATCACGCCGTCGCCGTTTCAGCACTACTGGTCACTGGGCGTCGAGGAACAGTTCTACTTTGTCTGGCCGGTGTTGATGATCGTGACGGCGTGGTGGATCCGGAGGCGCCGCCGGCAACCGAACGACCAAGGCAGCCACTCACCGCGCCCGTATCTTGTGGTGCTCACCCTGGTGGCCGTCACCTCGTTCAGCTTGTCGCTCCTGGCGTCCTACTGGGCGCCGTTCGTGGCTTTCTTCTCGCTGCCCACCAGGGCATGGCAACTGGCCATCGGCGGACTGATCGCACTCACCGCCACCCAATGGCACCGCCTCCCCCGGCACACAGCCATCACACTCGGCTGGACCGGCCTGACCGTAATCGCGCTGGCCTGCACCCAACTCAACGAGACCACCCTGTACCCGGGAATCGCCGCCCTACTACCCACCCTCGGAACCGCACTCGTGATCGGCGCCGGCTGCGCACTACCAACCCACGGTTGCGGCCAACTGCTCGGACTCTCACCAATGCGCACCCTCGGCCGACTCTCCTACTCCTGGTACCTCTGGCACTGGCCAATCCTGATCCTCACCCCACTACTGGTAGGACACCCACTCAACCTGCCGAGCCGCTGCGCAGCCGCAGTACTATCCCTCGCCCTGGCAGCCCTGACCCTGCACCACGTCGAGAACCCCCTACGATTCGCACCCACAATCCGCACCTCCGCCCGGCGCAGCCTGGAGCTCGGTGCGCTGGCCACTGCCGGGGCGGTGGCGGTCGGTGTGGTGCTGCTCGTCGCCGTCCCCGCTCCGGTGGGTCGCGGGACTCCCAGAACCCCAGTGACGCTGGCCGCCGCACCCGTGCCGGCAGGCGCCGGCACAGCGGCCTACGACGCCGCCGTCGAGTGGGCTTTCGCCCAGGTGCATTCCGCCGTCGAAGCCTCCGCCGACCTGGGGGCCGTTCCGTCCAACCTTCAACCGCCACTGGCCGACGCATCAGCAGAACTCAACGATGTGTACCTCAACGGCTGTCTGCGCAGTGCCTGGCAGATCGAACAACCCGATTGCGCCAGCGGGGACCTGGATTCCTCGACTACCGTGACCGTGGTCGGTGACTCCAATTCGGCCATGTGGAACCCAGCCTTTCGCGCCCTTGCCGAACTACGGGGCTGGCGACTGCAGATGATGGGAAAGGCCGGCTGTCCACTGATGGACCTACCGACCCGCAGCCCGCAGCTGCACCGTGAATACACCGAGTGCTCGCAGTGGCGTACCGAAGTTCTCACCCGCCTTCGGGCCGAGCCCCCCGAACTGGTGGTGGTGGGCATGTGGCGGCAGTACGGATACGACGGCTACCCTGCCGGTTTCACCGCGTATGACCGGGCGTGGTTGGCCGGGCTCACCGAACTGGTCCACCAACTCCGCACCACCGGCGCACAAGTCCTCGTCCTCGGCCCCGTCCCCGACCCCCAATCCATCGTCCCCATCTGCCTGTCCGGCCACCTCGACAACGCAACAGCCTGCGCCCCAACCAGATCCACCGCCGTCAACCACACCGGCATCACCGCAGAAAACACCGCCACCACCGCAGCCGGCGGACACTACGCCGACCTCACCAACCTCTTCTGCACAAACGACACCTGCCCCGTCATCATCGGCAACACCCTCGTCTACCTCGACAGAAACCACCTGACCACCGAGTACGCCCGGTTGTTGGCACCCGCAATCGGGGCCCTGGCCGATCGCGCACTCGCGCATACTCAAGGAGGGGTCGGCTGATGTCGGCATCCGTACTCATCACCGGTGGAGCAGGATTCATCGGTTCCGCCCTCGCGAACCGCCTGGTACAGGCCGGTCACGAAGTGGCCGTGTTGGACGTCCTGCATCCACAGGTCCACAGCACCCCCGTGACACTGACCTTGCCACCATCGGTGCAACTGTTCACCGGTGACGTCACACACGCACCAGACCTGGATGCCCTGCTCCGTCTGGTCAAGCCCAACCAGGTGATTCACCTGGCGGCCGAAACGGGCACCGCACAGTCGCTGTCCGAGGCCACACGCCACGGATCGGTGAACGTGGTAGGCACCACCCAGTTGCTCGACGCGCTGAGCCGGAGCGCCCACGTCCCCGAGCAACTGGTGCTGGCCTCGTCTCGCGCGGTCTACGGCGAGGGCGCATGGAGATCCGGCAGTGAGGTCTTTCACCCGCAGCCACGTAGCCACGCCCAGTTGGTGGAGGGCATCTGGGATCCGTTGAGTCCCAGCGGAAACACCGCGACCCCGCTCGAGAGCAGCGCAGAGCTCACCCAACCGAAGCCCACCAACATCTACGCCGCGACAAAGCTCGCCCAGGAGCACATCCTGGGCGCCTGGGCCGCCGCACATGACACCCGGCTCAGCGTATTGCGGCTGCAGAACGTCTACGGGCCCGGACAGTCACTGACCAACTCATACACCGGGATCATTGCGCTGTTCGCCCGGTTGGCCCGCGCTCAGCAGGCACTGGAGGTGTACGAGGACGGCCGAATCATCCGGGATTTCGTCTACATCGACGACGTCGCCGAAGCGCTGTTCTCTGCCGTGTGTTGTCCGCCCTCAGGGCCCAATCGCTGCCTGGACATCGGATCTGGTGTGTCCACCACCATCCACGAGGTGGCACGGATGATCGCCACCCTGTGCGGCGCGCCAGAACCTGTGGTGGTGGGCAAGTTCCGCGACGGAGACGTGCGGGCCGCGCGTTGTGACATCAGACCGGCCATGGACCAACTCGACTGGTGCCCCAAGTGGGCGCTGGACGAGGGGCTGGCCGCGCTGCTCCGCTGGATCGACGAACGTCCCTAGCCCGGTCGCCGAGGCGGCGACAGTGAGGGGATTCCCCAAGCCAACCAAGAACACAGCCGGGGAAGGCGGGCCGGGCCACAGAAACCAAGCCCGGTCGCCGAGGCGGCGACGGCGAGGGGATTCCCCAAGCCAACCAAGAACACAGCCGGGGAAGGCGGGCCGGGCCACAAACACCAAGCCCGGTCGCCGAGGCGGCGACGGCGGGGCTAGGACGTGTCTCCGCCTTCGAGGTACCACGGATTCTGCCGAGCCCACTCAATGGTGCGCCGCAAACCTTCCTCGAGATCCACCTGCAGTCGCCACCCAAGCTCACGCTGCGCCTTGGCCGAATCGGGCACCCTACGCGGAATGTCCTCGTAGCGAGCGCCATACCGTTCTGCGGTGTCGAAGGCGACGGTGCTGGACACCGTGTCCACGTTGGCGATTTTGATCGCCAGATCGACGGCCTCCCGCATGGTGGTCTCGACCATGCTCCCGATGTTGAACACCTGGCCGATTCCGGCGTCGCTGTCAGCGGCCATCAAGGTGCCCGCGACAGCATCGTCGACGTAGGTGAAGCACCGCGTTTGATCGCCCGAGTCGTACAGCAGCGGCTGCCTGCCGTTGAGGATTCGGTGAATGCTCTTGGAGATGACGAAGATCGGGTTCTGTCGCGGGCCGTAGACGTTGAAGAAGCGCACCACCGTGACCGGCAGGCCGTAGGTGTCGTGCATCGCGAACACCATGTGTTCGGCCATCGCCTTGCTGGTGCTGTAACTCCAGCGCGCGGTCCTGGTCGATCCGAGCACCCGGTCGTCGTCTTCGGCCCACGGAGTGGCGGGGTTCTTGCCGTAGACCTCCGAGGTGCTGGTGAACACCACCCTGGCGCCGTGTCGGTGCGCCAGTTCGAGGACGTTGCGGGTACCTGTGACGCTCACGTCGACCACTCGCAACGGATCCTCGACGTACTTGTTGACCCCCACCACGGATGCGAGGTGGAAGACCTTGTCCACGCCCGTGGTGATCGCCGCTTCGAGTGCGCCGCGATCAGTGACGTCGCCTACGACGAAGCGGAAATTCGGGTGCTGGTCGAAGTTGATACTGCTGTCGCGGGTGTTCTTCGCGAAATCGAAGACGGTCACAGCGTCTCCGCGGCCGAGCAACGCGGTGACCAGATGCGATCCCACGAAGCCGTAACCACCGGTCACGACGACATTAGCCATGTGATCTCTTCCACTAGTGCGTAACGGTTTTCGCCCGACTAGCGGCCGATCCCCTTGTACACGAAACCGGCCGCGCGCACGGCGGCCGGGTCGAAACTGTTGCGGCCATCCAGGAACACACTGCCCGGCGCTGCCAGATCGGCAAGCCGCACCAGCGGTATCTGATGGAACTGCCGGTGCCCTGCCAACACCACCACTGCGTCGGCATCCTTGACCGCCGACTCGATGTCCGGTGTCAGCGGAACTGCCGTGACGGTGTGGGCCTCTTCGTCGGGCACCCACGGATCGTGGACGGCGAGCTGGCAACCCGAGTCCTCGAGCAACTGAAGGACGTACTTGGTGGGAGTCAGTCGGCAGTCGCCGGTGTTGTTCTTGAAAGCGATGCCCAACACCGCGATCTTGCTTTCCTCGATCACTTTTCCCTTGGCGGCCAGTAACTCGGTGAGCAGCCCGTAGGTGTATGCCGGCATGGTGTCGTTGACGGTCCTCGACGTACGCGGGATCGCCAGATCCAAACCGACGGACCGGCCCAGGTGGTTGACGAACCACGGATCCTTGGTCAGGCAATAGCCGCCCACGCCCATGCTGGGCCGCAGGATATTGGCGTCGCGGCCACCTTTGGGCATGGTGTTGGCCGCCTCGATCACCTGCAAGGCATCCATTCCCAGCCGGTCGCACACTTTGGCCAGTTCGTTGGCCAGTGCGACGTTGAGATCCACCCACAGATTGTCAGCGAGCTTGACCATCTCGGCGGTTCGTGGATCGTCGACAAGGACCGAATCCACTCCCAATGCGTGCCGCCACAGCGTGGCACAGGCCCGGGCGCTGCGCTCATCGACCGCGCCGACCACCACCGGGATCGACGTGAGTTCATGTATGGCTTGACCTTCGGCCAGCCGTTCCGGGCAGAAAGCCAGCCCGAAGTCGACCCCGGCCGTCAGTCCCGAGACCTCCTCGAGGATAGGCAGGAACAGCTTTTCGGTGGTGTCGGGAGGCACAGTGCTCTTGAGAATGATGAGGTGGCCGGACCGCACATGTTGTGCCACCGCGTGCGCCGCCGCGGTGATGTCGTCGACAATGGGCTCGTAGTCGGGTCCAAGTGGCGTACCGACGGTGACGATCACGAAGTCATTGTCTGCGATGACACCGAAATCAGTTGTGGCGCTCAATCGTCCGACTCGAACGTTGTCGGCAACCAGATCGCCGAGCCCCGGCTCGGGCACCGAGGTCCTGCCCTCGTTGATCTCGTCGACCACGTGTCGGCGCACATCGATGCCGGTGACGGGCCAGCCACGTTCGGCGAGCACCGCACCGATCACCGTGCCGATGTAGCCGAATCCGACGACAGCAATCCCCGACCGCATACCTCGGACGAGCAGATCGATCTCGGCGTCACTCCGCCCGAACACACCACCAGACATCACGGACCAGCCCTTCACCGTTCACACACCCGAGCCCCGGGTCCCCCGACCTGGCCCGTCGGGAGTCTAAAACACTTCGGGCGACGGCCGACTCGGAATGCGGAAGTTGCCCGGACTCCGGCATTTCCACGGGATGACGATGAATGAGCCGACGTCAGCTTGCTTGCGATCCCAACAAGGCTGGTTCGGATGTCGTTCGGCTGCGCTGTTTCTCGCCGATATCACCAACCCTGTCCGGTGCGGCGACGTCCGCTGCTAGCCTGCGGCGGTGCTATGGCAACGTGAGAAACACACTGCGCGCGACTCAGGCCGGACACCCTTGGCACTGCGACGCGAGGGACCCGCGGTCGGTACCGGCAGAATGGATGCCAGAACGGCTCGGCGGATTGCGTCCACTACTTTCATGTCGATGAAACGGCTGGTGAATTCGGGACTCGCTATATTTCTCTACCAGCCGACCGGCAACGAGGCCGAGGAATACCACAAGTGGTACTACAACACATTCGTCTGGAACAAGACCAGCTGGCTCGGTGTCGACTGCTGGAAATCAGTTGCCGACATGTGGAATTATCAGGAAATCCTCTGGAAATTGCAGCCTTCCCTGATCATCGAATTCGGCTCGAACAGAGGCGGCTCGGCGTTGTTCTTCGCTCATGTCATGCAGAGAATGGGCCGGCCTTTCAAAGTCCTTTCTGTCGACATCAACCACAAGGCGCTCGATCCGGCGGTGCTCGATGATCCCGATATCGTCTTCGTCGAATCGTCGTCGGTGGCGCCCGCGGTGGTCGAACACATCGAACGCCTCAAGCGCGAGTTCCCCGGCAGGATTTTCGCCATCCTGGACAGCGATCACAGCAAGGACCACGTTCTGGCCGAGATGACGATGCTTCGCCCCCTCCTTTCCAGCGGCGACTATCTACTGGTCGAGGACTCGTGCGTCAACGGCCATCCGATTCTCCCCGGCTGGGGACCTGGTCCCTACGAGGCCATCGAAGCCTACGAAGACGAGTTTCCCGGCGACTACTCACACGATGTGGGCCGCGAGGAGAAGTTCGGTTTCACATTCGCGCCCAATGGTTTCCTGATTCGCAACTAGCGCCCACCGGCGCCGCGTCTGGTCCTGGTCAAACCACACAGCGGCCGCGAACGAAGTCCTCGACACAGTCCGCGGCCGCCACCGCACTGTCTGCGGCTGTCGACATCAGCCTGGCGATCTCCCCGGCGCGTGCGACGTACCGCGGCTCGAGGACCGTACGCAGGTCCTTTGCCAGCGTCTTTTCCGTGGTCACCGAAAAGCGCCGTCCCACACCGACCTTCAGTCTTCTCAGGTGAGCGGCAAATGACGGCTGATCAGGCAGTGTCCATAGGATCACCTGGGGCACCCCCGCTCGCAGACACGCTGCGAGTGTGCCCGCACCGCCGTGATGCACCACTGCGCAGCAGGACGGGAAAATGGTTGCGTAGTTCACTGCGCCGACGAGTTTCACGTGCGCTGCGGGCGCGGCATTCCCGAAGTCGGTGCCGCCCGCCCCCACGACCGCCCGGCGGCCCAGCCGGGCGCACACCCGCGTGATCATCGCTATGGTCTCGGTGGGAGATTCCAGCGGAATGCTGCCGAATCCGAAGAAGATCGGCGCACCACCCTGCGCGATCCACGCTGCCAGCGGCTCGTCGGACTCGGTGGGAGACGCCATCGCCAGGGCTCCGACAAAGGGCCTCCGCGGGGTGCGACACACGTTCCACGCCGCCCATTCCTGCGCCAGACCGGGGAAACACAGGTCGTCATAGGCCTGAATCTCCAGTGAGCCGCGCTCAGCGATTCTCCGAGGGACGGGGCCGGTGGCGGCAGCGAGGCCGATGTCTCGTCGCTGGGCGTCCTCGGCTTTCCGCGTTCCCCGCCACACCGCGCGGTCGTTCACAGTCATCGCAAGACGGCTCAGTGGCGCAGGAACCGGCGGCAGGAGGCGGCCATGTGCCCGCGCCGGGAAGTAGTGCAGTGTCACCAGCGGAATGTCATAGAGCTCGGCGACATTGGCAGCGGGCTGCTCGAAAATGAGACCGGTGATCAACAGATCCGCACCGGCGGTGACCTCCTTCAATGTCGTGGTCATGTGCGCCCAGCACTCGGTGGCGAACTCCTCGGTCTCACGGGCCATCCGCGACAGTTCCTTGAGCTTCCACGGCGTGCGGAAGTACAGCGTCCAGTATCTGCGTTGAGCGGCCATACTCTCGTGTGAATCGAGCCCGCACGCAACTACCGCCAGACCGGCGTCCTCGGTGAAGCCGACGAGGTTGGGCGGTACTGCCATCAGCACATCGTGACCACGTCGCTTCAGCTCACGACCCACCACCACGGCAGGTTCCACGTCGCCGCGACTGCCATAACTTGCCAGGACGATTCGCATCGCGAAATTCAGACCTTCCCGTCAGTGGTGCGTGGCACCCACATCAGGATCGCACGGCCTATTGCCGTGGAATGGCGAAACCGCCCACCGGAGTTCAGATATCGGCGTCTGACTTCGAATACCCGCGGCAAATCGGAGCCGGCGTTTGATACGATCCCGAATCGTCCAAGGCCAGGTCGAGCTTTGGGTATTGATCCGCTGAGGAGCTCGATTGTGGCTGACGGCGAATTGCGCGAACGTGATGCCGAGCGTATCGAGTGGGACGTCATCGTCGTCGGTACCGG
This sequence comes from Mycobacterium sp. MS1601, assembly GCF_001984215.1. Lineage (NCBI taxonomy): Bacteria > Bacillati > Actinomycetota > Actinomycetes > Mycobacteriales > Mycobacteriaceae > Mycobacterium > Mycobacterium sp. MS1601. The sequence goes on along the minus strand of NZ_CP019420.1, from coordinate 5,313,487 downwards.
GATGGGCGGCTCCATGCTCGGATATCAGCTCGCCCGTAGCGGCCGACATGTGTTGTTCGTCGAAAAAGGCCGATCCACATTGCCGGGCACGGCGGGCACCATCCGCGCGCAGATTCCCGAACTCGCCGAGCCCGCCGCCGCACGGTCAGCAGCAGACTACTTCGACGCGTTGGCCCGCGGCGGAAGGTCCACCGACGAAGTCGAGGACGTCAGTAGGCGTTTGCACAGGAAGTTCGTCCCGTTCATCGGCAGCGGCACCGGAGGCTCGGCAGCGCTCTACGGGATGGTGTGCGAGCGGTTCTTCGCTCATGACTTCACACCTCGACAGAATTTCCGAGATCCCGGTAGCTCCACCGTGCCTGAGGCGTGGCCGGTCAGCTACGACGAGATGCGGCGCTGGTACTGCGCTGCGGAGAAGATCCTCGGGGTGCGCGGACAACGGGATCCGCTTCGGCCGGAACCGAACGACGCCGACTTACCCTCAGCCCCACCTTTTTCCGCGGACAACCAACTGCTGGTGGATCATCTGACCGGCCGCGGATTACATCCATATCACCTGCCGATGGCCTGTAAGTACACCGACGACTGCGCCACCTGCCAGACCTATCTGTGCGACCGGGCCTGCAAGAACGAGGCAGGCCGGAACTGCCTGGCACCCGCCGTCAGCAACCACGGTGCGGAGGTTCTCACACAGTGCCGGGTTGTCCATCTCGAAGCCGACCACAGCCGCATACGGCGGGTGATCTGCGAAAGCCTCTCCGGCAGGCTGGTTCTCACCGCCAAGGTGGTGGTGCTTGCCGCGGGAGCCCTGGCGACGCCGATATTGCTGCTGAACTCCCGATCGGGTGACTGGCCCAACGGGGTGGCCAACGGATCGGATTGGGTGGGGCGCAACCTGATGCGTCATCTACTCGACCCCATCCAGGTGTGGCCACAATCCGGCGTGTCGATCACCGCCGCCAACAAAGAGATAGGATTGAACGACTTCTACTTCACCGAGGGCCAGAAGTTCGGCACCGTACAGTCTTTCGGGGCTCTGCCGCCCATGGAATGGTTGACCAATCGCCCTGACTGGCGGGGTCGAGTGCTACGTTCGCTCGACCCCGCGGTACGCCGTGTCTATCAGAGGGTTCTCACCGGCGGCCTGGTGTTGGCGGCCATGATGGAAGACCTGCCCTATCTCGACAACCGGGTCTTGCCGTCGACTCGACCTTCCACCGACGGCCGTCAACGGTTACGCATGCGATATCGGCTGCACACCAACGAGATCGAACGGCATCGGGCGTTCATCAGGCAGTTCAAGGAGATCTTGCAGCCGCTCCGCACCCTCACCCTGGGAAGCGGCAAGGACAACTCGAACCTCGGGCACGTCTGCGGCACGTGCCGGTTCGGCACCGACCCGAAGACCAGCGTGCTGAATGCGTTCAACCGCTCTCACGAAGTACACAACCTCTATGTGGTGGATTCCTCGTTCTTCCCCTCCAGCGCGGGGCTCAATCCGAGCCTGACTGTCGCGGCCAACGCATTACGTGTGGCCACTCACCTCAACGAGGAGCATTTCGCCCGGTGAGTCCACCGGTGCGCCGGTCGTCACGCACCGTCGCCGCCGTCTCCCCCTGCACCTCCGGCCCCGCCCTGCTGACCGGAGGACGACTCGCCGGCGTTCCCCGACTGTCCGGCGCCACCCGCGGTGCCGGCGCTGTTGCTACCACCGGTGCCACCCGCACCACCTGTGCCGCCATTGCCGCCCTGCCCACTGCCTCCTGCGGTCCCTGCAGAACCCGAGGAGCCGAACAGCCCACCGCTGCCTGCTGCACCGGCCTTGCCTCCGTTACCGCCGTCACCGCCGTTACCGCCGGCGCCACCCGCGCCGCCATCGCCCCCGGATGCAGCAGGAGTCGCCTTGCTGGTGCTCGTGCCGCCGGTGCCGCCGGACCCGCCCGTGCCGCCGGTGGCGCCGGACCCGCCGTTGCCTCCGGTGCCGCCACTACCGCCATTGCCGCCCTTACCACCGAACAGCCCGGACCGGCCTCCACTGCCGCCCGCGCCACCGGTACCACCGGCATCGCCGTCTGCACCGGCGCCCCCATCACCGCCGGAACCCCCGCTTCCGCCAACCGAATTGGTGCCCCAGCCGATTCCACCGTTTCCGCCACGGCCTCCGGCCGCCCCGGTACTCCCGGTTCCGCCGTCGCCGCCGTCACCGCCCGTGGCCACGCCGGTTGTCCTCGAGAAGGTGAAGGCGGCACCGCCTGCGCCGCCGTTGCCACCGGGACCGCCGAGACCACCCGCTCCACCGTCGCCACCGTCACCTCCTGTGGCGTTCCCGTCGAAGCTGGTGACCCATGCACCGGAACCCCCGGCGCCACCGCCGGGAATGTTGATACAGCAGATGGTTCCGAATGGGTAAGCGCCGCCGGCCTGACCGGTGCCACCGGGATCACCGGACCGGTCGCCATAGTCGGCAATCGAGGTGCCATTGGAGCCCGTCTGAGCCCGGGTGGTGTTGGGAGGTATCGGGTTGACGCCGTTGGCACCGGTGACCCCGGTCTGGCCGTTGCCACCGTTGCCACCGTTGCCGAAGATTAGTCCGCCGTTACCACCGTTTCCACCCGCCTGCCCCAATGCAATGGCGTCACTGCCATTTCCACCGTTGCCGAAAAGCCCTGCGTTGCCTCCTCGGCCGCCGTTGGCGCCGTCTCCACCATTGCCCCACAACAGCCCGCCATTGCCGCCGTTGCAGGCCCTGCCCACGCAATCCGCAGCGGCGTCCACGCCGTCTCCGAACAGACCGAGAAAGGGGCCCGCCTGGCCTCCACTGATCAGAGCCAACGAGTTCGAAGGTCCGCCGTTGCCATACGACGATTGGTCAGCACCACAATCAGAGTCGACCAACCCGGAACAGTCGGCCGACGAGGGTGGTGCGGCAAATGCCGCCGAGGCGAAGAGCACGCCGGCACCCAACGCGGCCCCCGACAGGCCGGTCGCGACGATGAGCCGAGTCAAAACAGGTGACTCCCCTGCCGGTGCTGCACCGATGACCATGAACCGTGCCTTTCATGGACAGCCTTCTGCATTCCCGCCCGGTGCGGGGTGCCTCTACTCAGATTCCACAACTGTCCGTAACGTTATTAGCATCCGCGAGGGTGAATTTCTAGCAAATGTTTGCCTTTTCCATGAAAGGCACCTTGCTCCAACGTTCTGACGTGGGAGGATGTACCCGAACTAAGCGGGAACCCGTGTCGGAAGGCCGGCGGCGCGATAGATCGCGTCGATGACGGCCATGTTCTCGATTGCATCCTCGGGTGCGGTCAACACCGGCGCCCCGGTCGCCACCGCCGCGCCGAACGCATCCAGCTGGTAGGCGTAGCTGGAGCGCCGCGAAAACCGCTCCACCCGCCTACCGTCGGCCGAACGAACCGAGAGCCGGTGAAATAGCTGAGGAGTCACCGGATTGAGCACCTTCAGCTCGCCACGGTCACCCACCACTTTCGCCGTCAGCCGTAACAAGCTCGACGACCACATCGAACACCGCACTCGGCCGGTATGCCCCCCGGCGAAACCGAGTTCTGCACTCATGGCCCGGTCCACCCGAGCGTCGTGGAGTTTCGCCGTGGCCGAAACCACCTCCGGACTCGAGCCACCGAGGGTGCGCACCATGTGCACTGCGTAGCAGCCGGCATCCATCATCGCCCCACCCGCGAGCTCGTAGTTGTAGCGAATATCGGAGAACGACGGTAGCGGAAAGCACATCGATGCCTCCACGTGCCGGAGCGTGCCCAGCTCGCCGGAGTCGACGATCTGTTCCATGCGCAGCATCAGCGGGTGATATCGATAGTGGAACGCCTCCATGACCACACGCTCCGACACCGATGCCACGGCGGCGACCTCGCGGGCTTCGGTGGCGTTGGCAGTGAAGGGCTTTTCACAGAGCACATGTTTGCCCGCCTCGAGTGCGGCACGGCTCCATTTGCCGTGCAACCCATTCGGCAGCGGGTTGTAGACGGCATCGATGGTTGGATCCTCGATCAGCGCCTGGTAGCTGTTGTGCACCCTCGGGATACCGTGGCGAGCAGCGAACTCCGCAGCCCTCGATGCATCGCGTGCCGCTACCGCGGCCACCACGATCCCGGAACTCTCGCGGGCCGGTTTGATCAACGCCGTCGGCGTTGTTCGTGCGGCCCCCAGCACACCGACCCGCACCTCGGCATGATCTCCCGGCATCTTCGGGAACCTACTTGCGCCACAGCACGCCGGTTCCGTCGATGTCGACGATCTCCGCGGTGATGCCGTGTTCGGCCCGGTAGTCGAGAACGGCCTTCTCGCAGGCTTTCACGGCCAGGAAGTCGTCGACGATACAGAATCCACCAGGAGACAGCCTGGGATAGAGGGCGTCGAGGGCCTGAATGGTCGACTCGTAGAGGTCCCCGTCGAGCCGCAGCACCGAGATGCGGTCGATGGGGGCGTCCTGCAGCGTGTCCTTGAACCACCCCGGCAAGAAACGCACCCGGTCATCGAGCAGCCCGTAGCGTTCGAAGTTGGCTTTGACCTGTTCCTGCGAGACACCCAGGATGCCGGCGGCGAAGTCCGCCCTGATTCCTTTGTCCGCCTTGTAATTCGCCGGATCGGAACGGGGCACACCCTGGAATGAATCCGCCACCCAGACATTTCGGTTGTGATCCCCGTAGGCCGCCAGTACCGCGCGCATCAGGATGCAGGCGCCACCGCGCCACACTCCGCACTCGATCAGGTCACCGGGAACGTCGTCCTCCAACACCGTCTCGACGCACTGTTGCAGGCTGGTGAGTCTCTGCATCCCGATCATGGTCTCGGCCTCCGCAGGCCAGTCCAAACCGAGGTCGCGGGCAGAACGGTCCGATGAGCCGGAGCCCCGAAGAACCGGGGTCAGCTTGTTCACCGTCTTCAGTAGGAGCCGGCGCCGCAGTGGCCACTCCGAAGGGATCTTCTCATGCATGCCGTAGCGGGTGAGATTGCGCCGGAGCAGATCCAGATACAGGGATCTGACGTCGTGGTCGGTTATGGTCACCATCACCTCTGTCTCACTGTGGGAGCCGGCTGTCGTCATCGCAGGCACCAGCGGCGCTGAGTCTAGACAGCGATTTCACGGTGTTTGGCGAGTTTTGCAAGATCGAGCGAACCTCGCCACGCGAATGTGTCTGCTCCACTCTGCTTTTGCAGTTTGCCAAGACCAGATGAGTGGCCTTCGCACTGCTCACCCGAGTCCCGTCGAGCACCGGCGTCCAAAGGTAGCTGCGATGCCGCCTTCCAAAGACCAAGCAGCTCTGTGCAATCAACTTCTGTGGCGTCAACGCGATGGCCGTACGTAGTCCTCGATGACGTCGGCTGCAGCGACGACACTCCTGCCCGCGTCGGTCATCTGAGCTGCCACGGTGCGTGCTCTGGCGCCGCAGTGCGGATCCAGGATGACACCCAGGTCCGCGACCAGAGTCTTCTCGGTGGTGGATGAAAAGCGCCGGGCGGTTCCCACTTCCAGCCGCTTGATTGCGGCCCCCCACACCACCTGGACATCTGCCATCCACAGAATCAGCGTGGGAACACCGGCGCGAAGGCTTGCCGCAGTGGTGCCCGCGCCACCGTGGTGAACCACTGCGCGGCACACCGGGAAGATCTCCGCGTAGTTCACGGCGCCGACGACCTTGACGTGGTCGAAGTCCGCAGCGTCGCCGAAATCCGTCCAGCCGGCGCACACCAGGGCCCGCTCTCCCAGACTTGCCGTGGCCGCCGCAATCATCGTGAGCGTGTCCGCGGGCGACTGCACCGGGATACTGCCGAATCCGAAGCAGATGGGCGGCGTTCCCCGCGCTATCCACGACACCACCTCGGCGTCGGCCTCGGTGGCGGATTCGAGGGTCAGCGTGCCCACGAACGGCCTTCGGACACCGCTCAACTCAGCCCATTCGGCCGCCAACCCCGGGAAGCACACCTCGTCGTACGCCTGGACTTCCAGCGCGCCGCGCGCAGCGATCCGGCCGGGGGCAGGTCCGGCAGCAGGCCCCAGACCCAGGTCCCGGCGCTGCATGTTCTCGACGCTGCGCACCCCGCGCCACACCAGCCATTCGTAGGCCTTCATCGCGAGACGGATCAGCGACGCCGGCGGGGTCGAGAAGAGATGGCCGTTGACCCGGATGGGGAACCAGAGCACGGTCGCCAGCGGGATATCTCGATACTCGGCGACGTTGGCAACCAGTTCCTGGTAGCTGACGCCGGTGACCAACAGATCAGCGCCTTCGGTCAGCGCTACCAGTGATTCGCTCATCTGGGCCCAGGCTCGCATACCCGGCTCACGCGATTTCTTCAAAAAGCTCATGACATCGCGGATTCTCCAGAAGTTGCGGAAGAGATAGGCCCAGAAGTCCCGGGTGTCCTCCAGCCAATCCTGCGTATCCGGTCCGTATGCAACGGCTCTCACACCCGCTGCTTCCGCCGACGCCGTCAGGTCGGGGGGCACCGCAAGACACACGTCGTGTCCGCGGCGGGTCAGTTCCCTGGCTACCGCGATACCCGGCTCCACGTCACCCCGGGTGCCATAGAACGCCAACACGAATCTCATACCGGTTCCGGCCTTTCGGACGTCACAGCGGTGGCTACGCCCACGTGCCCTTGTGTCTGTTCGCCGCCGCAAGCACTCCGAGAGCCACCTTCACCACCGTGGGATGAAGCACCTTGTTCAGATTGCGGTAACGCCGAGCGTCGGCGATGGCGGTCCGGAATCCGCACTCACTTGCGCGGTAGGCATCGTATACGCGGTCCAGTACCGACTCTTCCCACCGTTCGTCCCGCGCGGCCGCGCTCATCGCCTCATAGGTGACGCCCATCCAGTCCGTGCCGAAAGGCTCCTGGACCGGGCCGCTGAGTCGGTGATGGCGCAGGTCGGGCTTCAGGAACCGGTCAACCGCTTCCACGTCCTGGCGGTCGAGGTCGATGTCGAGAGTGGATCCGATTCGCTTCACCTCACGACGCCAGTCCTCCATCAAATTGGAGTATCCGACGAAAACCCGCGGCACACCACGGGTGTGCCGCTCTGCCAGCAGCGAGTACTTCAACCACCATGCACTCACCAGTTCCGGTGAGGATCCAACGTAAAGCTGGCGGCGGGAACGCTTTTCCACCGATCCGACACACTCGCCCGGATGGCGCACCGCGATCACGGAGGCGACGTCGAACCCTGCATTTCGGGCGGCCTCGAACCACAGGTCGCACACGGCGGTCATCTTCGGTTCCTTGATCACCATCAATGGTGCGGCGGGCAGGGTGGACAGGAATCCTCTGATGTCGGCGATGCTTGTGCTGTCCCTGGCGGCATCTCGTTGACCCTGATCGCGGCAGAGCGACAGATCGTATCCGGAACCGCCGTATCGGCGAAGAATGGCCTCATTCAGATGAATGACAGCTCGCGGCTCCCAGTAGCCGCGCGGATTACTCGTTGTGGCGCCCAACAGACCGGGCGGAAGGTCAGCGCCGCACAACGACAGGACACGGGTCAGCGCTGAAGTTCCGGACCTGCCGAAGCCGACGACGAACAGGACAACCGGGCGGGTACCGGTCCCGGATTGCGCACAAGGTTGCCCTCGGTCCATTTGTTAGGACGCCTTTCGAAGTACTCTCGTGTCATTAGAACATTAGCCTTGATCGTGCGTTAGCTCATTGTCGCGATCGATACCGGCCACAGCGACAATGACGCAATTCATCCGCACAGAACCGCAACATCAACAGGCCGTCACCACTCTTGTCCTCACCGCAACGTGGACCCAACTGAACACCGACCGATTCCGCGGCGTTCACGAAACGCAGGCCTCCGGACATCCTCACTGTCAGCTATTCGGCCCAGCGACAGTAACATTCATGATCGGTGCCGGGTTCCGTCCCGATAGCCGCAACGAGGTGTGCAAACACGGCTGTACCCGTGGCGCGGTCGGATACTCTGACGCGATGCATCGGTCCACCGTTCCCGTCCGTGATGTGGCCAACGGCCGCCTCTGGCGGCCTGTTTCATCCGAGGTTCGGCCGCACACCCGCTCCACAACAGGAGGTTGACGGTTGCCAGTTCTCAATGCTCGTGCTGACATCGTAGTTCCGCGCAGCGACAACAGGCTTGCCCTGTTGGATCAGGCCTTTTACGAAAGCCATCGAGCTGTCGGCCAGAAGGAGGTGATGCAAGTCGGGTGGCTCTACGAGCGGCCCGTGGACCTCGACGGGCTGACGCGATTTCACGCCAATCTCGCCAACGGGTTGTTGGGCCGCCGGATCGAGCGATCACCACTGCCATTCGGACGACACCGATGGGTCTGGGACGCGCAGCCGTCCACCCTCGACATCACCACCGAGACACGCCCACGTGCCGAACTCGGAGACTGGTTCGACGAACGCACGCAACTGCCCATCGATCCGGAATCGGGACCGGCATGGCGGCTGAGTGTAGTTCCACTGAACGACGGTGCCACCGCGATAAGTTTGGTGCTGTCCCACTATGTGATCGACGGCATCGGCGGCGCAGTCGCGGTGACCGAAGCCATTCTCGGCATGACACGGGAACTCGGGTATCCCCGTCCACGGGCCCGCACCCGTGTCCGGGGGGTCGTGCAGGACGCACGCGAAACCCTCAGAGAGGCACCTGCGGTGGCGCGCGCATTCGTGGCCGCGGTCAAAGAGGCCCGTCGAAGGCGCACCGATCAAGACCGTCCGGCAACCCCTCGACAGAACGTCACCTACGTCGCCGACGTCGATACCCCGGTGACCGCGCCGAGTGTGTGGATCCGCATCGAACTGGATCAGTGGAACACCCGCGCGGCCACCCTCTCCGGCACGGGTAGCACGCTGGCCGCTGCATTCACGGCGCAGCTGGACCGGAACATGGGACGCCGACACGGCCACGCCGAGGGCATCCCGACACTGCTCACCGTGAACGATCGCACCACGGCCGACGATGCCCGCGCGGTGGCGGTGTCCTTTACTCGGGTTGGTGTCGACCCGGCAGAACTGACGACCGATCTGAGCGCGGCACGCGGCGCGATCAAAGACGCGCTGGTTCGGTTCAAGGAATCCGAAGACGCGACGGCGCAGCTTGTTCCGCTGACCCCGTTCACCCCGAAACGGGGATGGCAACAACTCATCGAATACGCGCTCACCGATCCCGAACAACCTGCAGTGTGTTCCAACCTCGGCGACACCGGGCCGGCAGCCATTCGCCCCGACGGGACCCTGTGCGATGCGGCGTTCGCCCGCGGGGCGAGCCAGCATCTGACCCAGCGTTGGCTCCGACGAATCGGCAGCCAACTGCACGTCTACTACGGAACCGCGATGGAGATCAACCAAGTGGGCATCTATGTCTGTGCCTACCACCCGGATTCGGTGACCTCACGGGCTCAGCTCAGGGAGCTGGCGACGCGTACCGTCGCCGAGTTCGGACTCACCGCGGCCATCGAGTAATCGACGATCACAGAGAGTCTGCGTCCTTGCGCGATTGCTGCGCGAAGGCCACGTCGCGTGCGGTGTAGCCGATGAACACCGCAACGCCGGCCAGCAGAGCGGCGACTGCCGCCAACCACAGCACGCCGTAGGTGTAGCCCAGATCGAGTGCCCGCAGCGCAGCTGCGTCCATGCTGTCGACCGGACCGTGAGTGCCGCCCTGGTTCTGGATGTGCAGCGTCATCACCACCTGGACGACCACCAGCACCAAGGGGCCGCCTAGGCTCTGCAGCATCACCACGATCGCCGAGGCGGGTCCGATCCGATCTGCGCCGACACTGCCGATCAGCGAGAGCCCAAGCGGCACGTTGATCAGGCCGATGCCGACAGCACCGACGATGATGGGCAGCAACAGGTTCGGAAAGTACGGGATGTCACTGCTGAGATTCAGCCCGCCGCACAGGGTTCCGCCCAACACCATCACTGCACCGGTGATGACGATCGCCCGCGGCGACATCCGGGTGACCAGCCGTGACGACAACACGGTTCCCGCCGCCATGGCGATGGCAATCGGGATGAAGGCGAGACCGGCACGCAGGGGCGGGTAGCCCATGATGTTCTGCAAGTACAGCGCGATCAACACGGTGAGGGTGAACGCCACCCCACTGACCAGGAACATCGCCGCGAACGTGGCCACCCGATTTCGATCGACAAACAGATTGAACGGCACGATAGGGTTCTCGGCCCGGCGCTCCACCACCACGAAGGCAACGAATCCGACCAGTGCCAACGTGCCGAGACCGACGGTGGGACCTGACAGCCAGCCCGCTTCCGGGCCGATCGAGAACCCGAACACGGCCGAGGTGAACGTCACGGTGGCCAGCACCGCGCCCGCAGCATCGAGCCGCATCCGTTCCTTGTGCGTCTCCTCCAGCATGGTGTGCGCCAAGTAGATCACCAGCAGACCGATGGGCACATTCAGCACGAATACCAGGCGCCATGACACCTCGGTGAGCACACCGCCCAGGACCAGTCCCAGAACCGCACCGATGCTGGCCATCGCGCCGAACACGGCGGTCGCCGCGTTGCGAGCCGGCCCTTTTGGAAATGCAGTGGCCAGCAACGCAGTACACGTCGGCGCGACAATCGCGGCGGCCACTCCGTGCAGTAGCCTGGCAGCCACCAGCGCGTGACCGTTCCAGGCGATACTGCACAGCGCCGAGGCGGCCGTGAACAGTGCGACCCCGATGATGAACGTGCGTTTGCGGCCGATGGTGTCACCGAGACGTCCACCCAACAGGATCAAGCCACCGAATGTCAGCATGTAGGCGCTGACCACCCAGGCGCGGCCGGCATCTGAGAGACCCAACTCGCTCTGGATACGCGGAAGCGCGAACACCACGATGGGGCCATCCATCGCCGCCACCAGCTGTACGACACCGATCGCGAGCACTGGACCGATGAATCCACGTGATCGCAGCCAGGCCGGAAAGTGGCGGTCCGACCCGCAAAGCGTGATCGGTTCGGCCGGCATCGGGTCGCTCGTCTCCGTGCGTTGGAAGGGTGAATGGCGCTTGAGTCAACGCCTGCATCCGCTACGGCAGTAGGCGCTGTAGGCGCTCACCCTAGCAGCAGGAGTGGGCCGAGTAACCCGACTTTCCCACTTGCCACACCATTACAACTGCTGAGTTCACCGTAAACGCAAGTCCAGGCCACCTGGCAGAACCTTGCATTGCCAGCTTTGCCCGCTGGTGCGATGGATATGACGAATGCCCACCTCGAAGCATCCGCCTGTCACCACCGACGAGATAACCAGAGACGTCCCCCGACAGTGCTGTCTGCGCACTTCAGACGACCAGACTTCACCACAGCCCAACCGGAACCCACGACCCGACATCCGCCCGCGGTGGCGGCGATCGGGTCACAGACGTATCCAAATGGAATGACGTTTGCGAAAAAGCCGGTGTAGCGGTCGCCAACATGATTGACTCTGGCGTCAACAGCGGTCGCGCTCTCCGCTGCGCTGCGGCTCTGTCAGGTCGGCCGGGGGTGTCCTACTCCCCCGCCACGCTCGCTGCGACGCGAGAGGCCACGGCCGACAGAGCAGGAAATGTCCGTCCGGTCGGCCGTGGCGCAGACACGGAAACTGAAAGGTGGGTTCGGTGGTCGACGGCAGTCCGCCCGAGGCGGGGCCAACCCATGCCGGTGTGGCCGTCGCAGGCCGCGCGGACCACCAGAACCCACGCCGCTCACGGCGGATATCCCAGACACCTCCCGAGCAGCCCGCAGTGGCCAGGCCCCGCAGGCGACGGCGTTCTCCGGGATCTGCGATGTTCAAAGTTGTGAGGAGGCTGTGGATTCCGTTGGTCACGCTGGCCGTCATCGGCGCTGGGGGATGGACGGTGTCGCAGCTGCACGGCATCTTCGGCTCAGACAACTCCGTGCCCTACGGCGACACCAAGACCGACCAGGCCAACCCCGTGATGCCCAAACAGCTGCGCTACGAGGTCTTCGGCCCGCCGGGCACAACCGCCGACATCAGCTTCTTCGATGCCGACGGCGATCCCCAGTTCCTCGAGGACGTCGTCCTTCCCTGGTCCCTGGATTTCCCCATCACGGCAGCGACAGGAGTTGGAAGCGTTGCAGCGCAAGGTGATAGTGACAGCATCGGCTGCCGCCTGCTCGTTGACGAGACCGTGAAGGCAGAGAAGATCGAACACGCGGTCAGCGCCTTCACATCCTGTCTACTGAAGGCCGCATGACCGATCATCATCTGGCGCAGCGGCGGCCGATGGTGGCGAAGGCGGTCCGCCGTTTCTCGGTACCCATCATTGTGGGCTGGTTGGTCATCGTCACCGCCCTCAGTGTGTTGGTGCCGACGCTCGAACAGGTGGAGCAACAACACTCGGTGCCGCTCAATCCCACCGACGCGCCGTCTTTCGAAGCCTTCGCGCGGATCACCCAACACTTCGACGAATCAGCTGCGGGCGGCACCGTCATGATCGTGCTGGAGGGAGAGCAAACCCTCGGCCAGGATGCTCATGAGTTCTACGACAAGCTGATTCAACAGCTCCGCGACGACACCAGACACGTTCAACACGTCCAGGATTTCTGGGGTGACGAACTCACCAGGGGCGCAGCACAAAGTGCTGATGGGAAGGCGGCCTACGTCCAGGTCAGCCTCGCCGACACCGGCGAAGCAACCGCCAACGAATCGGTCGCCGCCGTACGAGACATCGTCGAGCAGACGCCGGCGCCGCCAGACGTCAAGGCGTTCGTCACCGGCCCCTCGGCCATCGGGGCCGACATCGCCGCCAGCGGCAACCGGACCGTCATCCTGATGACCGCCGTGAGCATCGCGGTCATCTTCGTGATGTTGCTCCTGGTCTACCGCTCGGTGATCACGGTGATGGTGCTGCTGCTCGTCGTCGGGATACAGCTGCAAGCGGCCCGTGGCGCCGTCGCGCTGCTCGGCTACCACGATGTCATCGGCCTCACCACGTTCGCCGTCAATCTGTTGGTGTCCCTGTGCATCGCAGCAGGAACCGACTACGGCATCTTCTTCTTCGGCAGATACCAGGAGGCCCGCGAAGCCGGCGAGGACCGGGAGAGCGCCTTCTACACCACCTTCGGCGGCGTCGCCAAAGTGGTCCTGGCCTCCGGACTGACGATCGCCGGCGCCATCGCCTGTCTGAGCTTCACCCGACTGCCCATGTCGCAGACACTGGGAATACCCTGTGCGGTCAGCGTTCTGGTGTCCGTCGCGGTCGCGATCACCATGTTTCCCGCAGTTCTGACGGTCGGCAGCCGGTTCGGCCTGTTCGAACCGAAGCGCAAGGTCAAGGCCCGCGGCTGGCGCCGGGTGGGCACGGCCACCGTTCGCTGGCCGGCACCCATCTTGGCTGCCACCGTTGCCATCACGCTTCTGGGACTGTTGGCCCTGCCTGGCTTCAAGCCGAGCTACAACGACCAGCAGTATCTCCCCACCGACATACCCGCCAATCAAGGCATGGAAGCGGCGGCACGGCACTTCCCCAGAGCCGCGATGATGGCACCGGAGATCCTGCTGATCGAAACCAACCACGATCTGCGCAATCCGGCCGACTTCCTGGTACTCAACAAGCTGGCCAAAGCCGTGCTGGCCGTGCCGGGGATCTCCAATGTGCAGGCTGTCACCCGGCCGGAGGGCAGTCCCATCGCTCAGTCCACCATCCCGTACATGCTCAGCATGCAACAGGCAGGGCTGCAGCAGTATTCGCAGTTCCAGAAGAAGCGCATGGAGGACATGCAGCAACAGGCCGAGATGATGACCGAGATGATCGGGATCATGAAGCACATGTACGGCCTCATGCAGCAACTGATCGACACGACCCATGACATGGTGGCCAAAGCCAAAGAGATGCAGGAGATCACCAATGAGTTGCGCGACAACGTCGCGGACTTCGAGGATTTCTGGCGCCCGATCCGCAACTACTTCTACTGGGAGCCCCACTGCTACGACATCCCGCTGTGTTGGTCTCTGCGCAGCATCTTCGACACCATCGACGGAATCGATCAGGTCAGCGGCAAACTCGATGAGCTGATCGACAACCTGGACCGGCTGGACGTGCTCATGCCGCAACTGCTGGTTCAGTTCCCGGAGATGATCGCGATCATGGAGAGCATGCGCACCATGATGCTGACGATGCACAGCACCATGACGGGCATCTTCGGGCAGATGGACGACAACAACCAGAGCCCCACCGCCATGGCCAAGGCCTTCGACGCCGCCGAGAACGACGACTCGTTCTACGTTCCGCCGCAGGTCTTCCAGAACGAAGACTTCAAACGGGTGATGAACATCTTCCTGTCCCCCGACGGCACCGCCATGCGCATGCTGATCTCGCAAAAGGGAGACCCCGCCTCTGCCGAGGGCATCGCGCGCGTTGCTGCCATCAAGATTGCCGCCGAAGAAGCACTCAAAGGCACTCCGCTGGAGGGTTCGCAGATCTGGCTCACCGGCACCGCTGCCATCACCGAAGACATTGTGGTGGGCGCCAAGTACGACCTGCTCATCGCCGTGGTCTCGGCCATCTGCCTGATCTTCATCGTGATGTTGATCATGACGAGGAGCTTCGTCGCCGCATTGATCATCGTCGGAACTGTGTTGGCTTCTCTTGGAGCGGCTTTCGGGGTCTCGGTGTTCGTCTGGCAGTACGTTCTCGGCATCGAGATACATTGGGCGGTCCTGGTGATGGCCGTGATCATCCTGCTGGCCGTCGGCTCCGACTACAACCTGCTGCTGGTCGCCCGGATCAAAGACGAACTGGGTGCCGGTATCAACACCGCGATCATCCGCGCCATGGGTGGCACCGGCAAGGTGGTCACCACCGCTGGTCTGGTCTTCGCCGCGACCATGGCGTCGATGATGGTCAGCGACCTCACCAGCATCGGCCAGTTGGGCACCACCATCGGCCTGGGCTTGCTGTTCGACACCTTGATCGTGCGCGCGTTGATGACGCCGTCCATCGCCGCGCTGCTGGGTCGCTGGTTCTGGTGGCCACAACAGGTTCGGCCCCGGCCCGCCAGCGCCTTGCTGCGCCCTACCGGCCCCCGTCCACTGGTTCGTGCGCTGTTGCAGAGCCAACGGCCCTGAGTGGTGAGTGTCGAGACCAGGACAGGCAAGCGCCCACGTGTGGCGCGAACTGTCCGCGCGTTGGCGCCCCTCATCATCGTCGCCTGGGCGGCGCTGACCCTGTTGTTGACGTTTGCGATTCCGTCACTCGAACAGGTGAGCCGCGAGCAGTCGGTGCCCATGAGCCCGAAAGATGCGCCGTCGGTCCAGGCCATGACGCGGATGGGTGCGGTCTTCGGCGAATCCAGCTCCGACAGCATGGCGATGATTGTGCTCGAGGGGCAACAACCTCTCGGTGACGACGATCGTGCGTACTACGACCAGGTGGTTCGAGACCTCAAGGCTGATTCCCGGCATGTCGAGCATGTCCAGGATCTGTGGGGGGACCGCCTGACCGCCGCCGGCGCGCAGAGCCCGGACGGCAAGGCCGTCTACGTCCAGCTGAATCTCGTCGGCGACAACGGCACCACCATCGGCCAACAGTCCGCAGAAGCGGTGCGGGACATCGTGAACCGCATTCCGCCACCGCCGGGCGTCAAGACCTATGTCACCGGTCCCGGCGCTCTCGTCGGCGATATGCAGCACAGCGGCGAACGATCCATCCTGAAGATGACCCTGATCGGCGCCGTGATCATCTTCGTCGTCTTGATGATCGTCTATCGTTCGGTGATCACCGTGGTGGTGCTGTTGATGACCGTGGGTATCGAGCTGTTCGCCGCCCGCGGATTCGTCGCCTTCCTCGGCCACCACGATCTCGTCCTGTTGTCCACGTTCGCGGTAAATCTTCTTGTCGCGCTGGCCATGGCTGCCGGGACCGACTACGGCATCTTCTTCTTCGGCAGATACCAGGAAGCCCGTCAGTCCGGTGAGGACCCGGAGACGGCGTACTACACCACTTACCGGAGTGTGGCCCCCGTGGTGCTGGGCTCCGGGCTCACCATCGCCGGGGCACTGTTGTGCTTGAGCTTCACCCGGATGCCGATCTTTCAGACCATCGGGGTGCCATGCGCGGTGGGCATGCTGGTGGCGGTTGTGGTGGCACTCAGCCTGGTACCGGCGGTGCTGACCCTCGGCGGCCGATTCCGCCTCTTCGACCCCACCCGCCGAATCGGGATGCGCCGGTGGCGACGCATCGGCACTGCCATAGTCCGTTGGCCCGGACCGATTTTCGCTGCGACGCTGGCGGTGACCTTGATGGGGCTGGTGGCCCTGCCGGGTTACCGGACCAGTTTCGACGACCGACGCTACATCCCCGACGAGGTTCCGGCCAATCAGGGGTATGCGGCGGCGGACCGGCATTTCTCCCAGGCCCGGATGATGCCCGACATCCTGATGATCGAGACCGGGCACGACATGCGCAATCCCGAAGACTTCATCGTGTTGCACAAACTCGCCAAGGCGATCTTCCGGGTGCCCGGGGTGTCACGGGTACAGGGCATCACCCGGCCCGAGGGGACACCGATCGAACACACCTCCATCCCGTTCATGATCAGCATGCAGAACGCCGGTCAGCAACAGATGATGGAGCACATGCGCAAGCGGGTCGACGACCTGCTCGCCCAAGCCGACTTGATCGGCAGACAGGTTGCGATCACGAAGCGGATGTACGACATCCAGCGCGAGGTCACCGAACTGACCCACAACTCGATCAACGGCACCAAAGACATGACCGCGATTCTGAAGGACCTGCGCGACAACGTCGCCACCTTCGACGACTTCTTTCGGCCACTGCGCAACTACCTCTACTGGGAACCACACTGTTTCAACATCCCCATCTGCTGGTCACTGCGCAGCATCTTCGACTCCATCGACGGCGTGGACGTCCTGACGGCCAAGATGGACGAACTGGTGGTCGAACTGGACAAGATGGACCAGCTGCTGCCGCAGCTGCTCGACGTGATGCCGAAGCTCATCGACAACATGGAATCGATGCACCGGATGATGCTGACCATGCACAGCACCATGGCCGGGATCTTCGAGGTGATGAACGACTCCACCCAGGATTCCACCGCGATGGGCATGGCCTTCGACGAGGCGAAGAACGACGATTCGTTCTACCTGCCGCCGGAAGTCTTCCAGAACCCGGATTTCCAGAAGGCCATGGCTTCCTTCCTCTCCCCCGACGGCAAGGCTGCCCGATTCATCATCTCCCACAAGGGGGATCCCGGTTCTCCCGAGGCACTGGCACGGATCGACGAGATCAAGACGGCCGCCGAGGAGGCACTGAAGACCACCCCGCTGCGCGACGCCGAGGTCTACATCGCCGGCAGCGCTTCGACGTTCAAGGATCTGCAAGACGGTTCCAAGTGGGACCTGTGGATTGCCGCCGTCAGTGCTCTGTGCCTGATCTTCCTGATCATGCTGTTCATCACCAGGAGCTTCATCGCGGCTCTGGTGATCGTGGGCACGGTCGCACTTTCATTGGGCTCGTCGTTCGGTCTGTCCGTGCTGATCTGGCAGCACATCCTCGGTATCAACCTGCACTGGATGGTGTTGCCGATGGCGGTGATCGTCCTGCTGGGTGTGGGGTCGGACTACAACCTGTTGCTGGTCTCCCGCATGAAGGAGGAGGTCGCAGCGGGCATCAACACCGGCATCATCCGGGCCATAGGTGGTACCGGCAAGGTGGTGACCAACGCGGGTCTGGTGTTCGCATTCACCATGGCCGCCATGGTGTTCAGTGATTTGCGGATCATCGGCCAGGTGGGTACCACCATCGGGATCGGGCTGCTGTTCGACACCCTGGTGGTCCGGGCGTTTCTCACCCCGTCCATTGCGGCGCTGCTGGGCAGGTGGTTCTGGTGGCCGCAGCTGGTTCGACCGCGGCCCGCCAGCCAGATGCTGCGACCGGTGGGGCCGAGGCCGGTGGTGCGCGAGCTGTTGCTGCGCGACGCCCGCGACCCCGACACCATCGAGTTCGTCGGCCCCAAGGCCTGAGCCCGGATCACCCGAGGACGCGAACTCCCATTCCCGTGGTGTCGTAGATGCACAGGTCGTCGACCCAGAACGCGCCCTTGAACAGAATCAGCGTGCCGCGGTCATCGCTTGTGGTGGAAAGGATCTCGATCTCCGAGCGGGTCCGCCTGTTGGTGGGTACCACCTGACCGCGGAACCTCCAGTTGAACGACTGGCCCGCGGCCACCGGTTCGAACACCGATCCGTCACCGGCAAGTCCTGCCAGCCGCACCGTGGCGCGTGCGGCCTGCTGCATGGCCTCCAGCCCGAGCGAACCAGGTTGTACCGGGTCCTGGAAGAAATGCGCTTTGAAGAACCACGCTTCGGGATGGACGTCGTATTCGGCCACCAGCCGTCCCAGCCCGGCCTCTCCCCCACCTGGCCAGAATCCGAAGCGGTCGATCACCTGCAGGCGTCCCTGGGCCAGCCCGGGGACACCAGCGAGGTCGGCATAGTCCACCGTCACCGGCGCGGGATCTGAAAGAACCTGCAGAGCATCCGGTGTGACCCGCAACCCCACCTGGTTCTTCAGTGCCTCCGGGCTGAAGAACCCGAACGCCGTCTTCATCGTCATCACAACGTCGTCACCCTGGGTGCACACGACGTCGAAGAACACGATGGTCGACCCGCCGCCTTCGGCGAAGCGCGACAGACTGGAGGTCACCTTCAGCGTGCCGACACCCGCGGGCTTGTGCAGCACCACGTCGTTGCCGTCGAGATTGCGGAACACCACGTCGTCGGGGCGGTTGGCGGCAAATCCCATGTACGACGACAGCCACCCGCACGGTTGTAGCAGGATCTCGATCAACACCGACAGCGGTACAGCACCGCTGTTGCCGTCGGCGAAGTACCATTCGCCAACCGGGACATCGTATTCCGCGACCACCGTGCCGCCGGGCGTGGGAACCCCGGGCGGGCAGTCGATACTGAGGATCCGGGAGACGAAGTGGTACGGCTCATCGGGTAGCCGCGGTGCCCGCCGCGTGCCGTCGAACGGCGCATACAGGGCGCCGAAGGCATCCGACGGCTTGCCCCGTGCGCAAGCCAGCAGCGCGCCGTAGTCACCGCGGACATCCTTGCCGTTGGCCAGCGCCCGCGCCGGGCCGGGCGCTTCCGGCATCGGCCAGTCCGGCACCAGGCGCATCCCGAATCGGCGGCAGTGGAAGACCTTGAAACCGTCGCTGCGACACAGCAGCGCTGCGTACACGGTGGGCGTCGGCCCGTCGATGATCTCCTCGATGAACACCTCGTAGTCCAGGTGGTGGTCCCAGTCCGGGATCACCTGTCCGCGACACACGAAGCGCGCCAACTCGTCCGGTACCGGCTCGAAGCGCCAGCCGTCACGTTCGATGGTGAAACCGTAGGCAGCCATCGCAAACGACAGGGCCTGCGTGGCGGCATCAGCCATCAAGGTGCCCGGCATGCAGGGGTCGTTCTTGAAGTGCCCGTCGTAGAACCAGGCGTCGGTCGGGACTTCCGAAGTGGCGCGCAGATACCCACGCCCCCACGGTCCGCCCACTGGATCGAATTCGGCGACCTCGTCGAACAGCCGTAACCGGCCACCTGCAGTCGCCGGCGTGCGTGTGTGCGCCGCCGCCCGTTCGAACCCGGCACCGAAACAGGCGTATGCATGGCCATCGACGAACGCGTCGAGATCGGCGCGGTCAAATGATGTCTTCGTCGTCACACAGGGTGGCTCGTCCCGCCGCGCGCCCTCCATGGGGGCGTCGGCCGCAGCCTCCCACAGCACACCATCGGACTGGGCGAGTTCGTCATCGGAGAAGAACCCGGCCTGACCGTTGCGCACCGAAATCATCAACCGGTCACCGATATAGCAGTCGTAGTGGAAGAAGAACAACCGCGTGTCACCGGTTTTGGCGTGCCCGTCGATGTGGATGTCGTAGCGCAGCGTGTCACCGGCACGCGGGAGCTCACCCATGAACGTCAGGTCGCAGCCGAGCAGGCGGTACACCCGCTCGCTGCGATTGGTGAAGTCAGCACCCAGCCAGGACGCCAACAGCAGATCGGCCTGGCCGGACTCGATCACCACCCCCGGCGCCATCCGACCGTTGTGCATGTACCAGGCGTCCGGGTCCACGTCGGTCTCGGTGACGATGCGGCCGGTGCCCATCGTGGCGGGTTCGCCCTCGATGCTCATCACCCGGTCTGCCAGCAGCAACGGCGGTTGAGGCATACGAACCAGCCGCGGGTAACGATCGAGTTCGGCGAACACCGGCCCGAAGACATCCGAGATGTTGCCGCCCGCCAGGATTTCCAGCTGAGCCCGCGACCACAACGGCTGCGGTGTCTCCTGTTGGACCGGTGGCATCGCAGGCGGCGGTGGCGGCGCGACTGGCTGCTGCACAACCGGCGCTAAGCTGGACACAGCAGCGGGCGCCGTGGTCCGGCGGCCGGTCGCCAGCGCCACCATCTCGGCCCGCATGCTCAAGAAGGCCGCGTGTGCCTGCGCCTGCCGCTCTACGTACGCCGCGTGGGCCTCACCTGCCGAGGCCACCAGGCTCAACGCGGCGGTCATCGTGTCGCTGACCGTCACAGGCACCCGAAGATCTTCGGGAACCACTGTGGCGCTGGGGAGTACGACCTCGGGTGCAGGTAGTACCAAGGGCATGGGGTGACCCGGTGCAGGCGGCATCGTCTGAACTGCTTCAGGGTCTGACGCCGGCATCGGTGCCTCTTCCTTCCTGGACGCCTCATGAACTGACACGATGTCCGGCCAGTGTGCAGGCAAGGTGATGGCATGGGTGCTCGTCGCTGCTGCCGGCTCGGCGAGCTCACGCAGCCGCGTCTCCACAGCCTCGGCGTCCACCGTCACCCCGTGCACCCACAATTTGGACACGGATTCGGTGAGTGCCCGAAGCCCGCGTCGTTCCTGGGCGTCCAGGGCCACCGCGACGTGGGGCCGGTCACCGAGAATCTTGGGCACGGCTCCGGTCAGGATGCCGCGCGGGCCGTGCTCGACGAACACCCGCACACCGTCCTGCCACGCCTGCAGGATGGTGGCGGGAAAATCGATGGGCTCGAGTGCCTGCCTCGTGATCGCCTCCGCTGCAGCGTCTCTGGTCGGCGTGTACGCGCGGTTGTGGGCGTTGCTGTAGAAGCGGACTCCGGGGACGTCGTGGGTCTCACGCCAGTGGATCCGCCGCCACGTGTCGGCGAAGGGAGCCATCGCACTGCAGTGGATCACCATGTCCAGTCCGAGTGGGATCGCCATCGCACCGTCGATCGTGTTGATCACCCGGCGGCACGCCGCCGGGTCACCACCGATCACACAGTCGTCGGGCGCCTGCACGATGGTCATGTAGGCACGAGGCTCGGCGGCCAGCGCAGCCTCCACCACCGCCCTGGGAGCGGTGATCCGCCAGCACTCCCACGGCGCCGGTCGATCGCCCAGGCCCCAGTCCGCCGCCGCCACCCGGCAGCCGCCGGTGAGCTGGTCGCCGTACATGCCCGACGCCTCGATCTCGGTCAGCATGTCCTCGAGGTCACGCCAGACCCCGAAGGCCAGCATGGCGTTGGTCTCCCCCGACGACAATCCGATGGCGGCCGTCGGAGACAGCCCCAGCACGGTGCGGGAGAACTCGGCGTGCGACTGACACACCACCGCGCACCCGGTCAGCTGGGCGCGCGGATCCAGCGTCGTCACATCGGCGCCGTACATCGCACGCGCCAGATCACCGACTCCGGACAGGCGCGCGGCCAGCGCGTCACCGATTTCCGGCCAGGCCAGCAGGAGGTCTCGTCCTGCACCCGGGTAGGCCGCGGCGGCACCGGTGAACGTGAACGCCAGCTCACCGGGGACAGGACCGTCAGCGAACGCCACCCCGGGGCCCGCAGGGACCTGGCCCGCATTCAGTCGCTGCACTGACGCACGTCGAACCGTGTCCAGGGCCGACGGGTTGTCGGCCACCAAAGCGCAACGGACGGGGCCGTTTCCGCCTGTTTCACCGCGTTCCATCCGGTGGCGCAGGTCTTCGCGACTGTCACCGGCGTAGCGTTCGGACACCGGTATCACGCCGGCGGCCAGTGGTTCGGGAGGTCCGGCCACAGCGGATACCGCGATGCCGTCGGTGTGTCCGCTGATCGACTCCATCACCACACCCGAACGGGTGCCGCCCGGCGCTGGTTGCGCACCGCCGCGGTCCACTCGGACGCGCGATTGCACTGCCAGAGCCCTGACCGCCACTTCCACTGCCGCACTCGCCGCATGAGTGTGACCGAAACGCTGCGCCGCGATGTTGGGTTCCGCAGCGCTGTGGTCGGTGTCCAACACCGCGATGATCGGCTCACCGGCGGCTTCGGCGTCGCGGCGGCGTTTGAGGACAAACGCCACCGCAGCGTCACCAGGAACAGACCCGATGTCGAGCGCTTCTGCGGCGTGCTGATGCGCCGGCTCGCAACACATGTCGACCGCACCGGCCACCACTGCGTCGAGCTCTCCGCTGCGCAGGGCTCGCGCGGCGAGACGCAAGGCGGTGAGTGCGGACAACTCCTCACTGGAGACGGTGAAGCCGAACCCACGGAAGTCGCGTTGGGCGTGGATCCGGTTGGCCGGGATGTTCGGCATCGTGCCCACCACCCCGTCGGCGGTCAACTGCGGGGCCGACTCGGCGTTGACGGACAGCCACTGATCATCATCGGAGTGCAGCACCCGCAGCCGCTGTCGGGCGATGGTGGCGTCACAGCCCATACCGACTATCACCCCGGTGCGATCCGGGTCAGTCACGACATGCTCGAGGGCCTGCCCCGCAGCCGCGAGCATCGCGGTCTGTTGGCTGAGACTGGCTTTCAACTCGTTGGGTGGGAAGCCCAGCCCGGCGAGCTCGAGTGCCACGGTGTGCATCGGCGTCACCGGGTTGGGTGGGCCGAGCGCGCGACGCCGGAATGCGCTGGCATCATCGGTCTCACCGGTGAGGACCCCCAGACCGCAGATCACGATGTCACCGGCGGGACGAGACGGCGTCCGGGCCGGCTGTCGCGTCGGGACGTAGCTCTCCACGATGAGGTGAGCGTTGTTGCCACCGAACCCGAAGTTGCTGACTGCCGCGCGTTTGAGCGTGCTGTCCCAGGACGAGGACTCGGTGACCAACGAAAACGGGGTGTCGCCGAGTGCGTCGATCGGCCTGTCGCACAGTGCTGGTGGTATCCCACCGGCCTGCATGGCGGACAGGACATTGATCAGGCTGGCCGCGCCGGAGACGGTGATGGTGTGTCCGAGATTGCCTTTCAACGCGCCCAGTTTCAGCGGCACGTCGCCGTAGGCGGACAGGATGCTCTCCAGTTCGGTCGCATCGCCAAGCGGCGTGCCGGTGGCGTGACAGTCCACATAGTCGATGTCGGACGGGTTGAGCCCGGCCTGCGCCAGTGCCGCCGACATCGCCCTGGTCTGACCCGAGACGGCGGGTGCCAGAAAGCCACTCTGCCTGCCGTCGTTGGACAGCCCGATACCGGTGATCACCCCGAGGATGTGGTCACCGCGTCGCTGGGCGTCCTCGAGTCGGCGCAACGCCACCAGTGCAGCGCCGGCAGAGGGCACCAGACCGTCGGCTTCGACGTGGAACGGGCGCGAACGCCCCGTTGGGCTCAGTGCCTGCAGTGAGGTGAAGCCCAGATGCAGGAACAGGTCGTCGGCGCCGTTCACGCCGCCGGCCAGCATCACGTCGGCCTCACCGTCGTGCAGGGCATCGCAGGCGAGCTTGATGGCGTACAGCGACGACGCGCAGGCGGCATCCAGCGCGAAAGCCGGCCCGGTCATCCGCATGGCCGAGGCCACCAGTTGAATCGGAAGGCCGGAGTTGAACCGGTTGCGGGGGTCGACGTCACTCCGGTTGTTCCACACGCCTTCCACGAACTCGGTGTTCGACGTGCTGGGGTAGGAGAGGTTGCCGACGATCAGCCCGGTCCGCGGATCGGCAGCAGTGCCGTCGAGCGCCCGCTGGGCGCAGTGGGCGAGCCAGTGGACAATGGGGTCCAGATCCGCGAAACCCGGTATGGGTAGCACTGTTTGGGACAGATCGAACGCCGGGTCGACGTAGCCGCCGGTGGCAGACGCGACACGAAGGCCGGTCTTGCGGCTGGCCTGCAACGTTGCGGGGTCAACGCCTCGCCAGTGTTCGCGTGGCGTGGGCGTCAGCAGGCTGCGCCTGTTCAACGTCGCATGGAACAACTCGTCCGGTGTGCTGGCACCGGGCAGGATGCAGCTGCGCCCGACGATGGCGACGGGCTCGAAATCACTCACGCCGGGGTGTCCGCACCAGCGCCGGCGACATAGAACTCGACGCCGGCGAGTTCGGCCACCAACTCGCCGTCGGTGGTGTCCAGCACGATGTCGAAGTCGACCTGTTTGTCGCTGACTCGATGAGCGGCCAGTCGGCAGCGCAGGCTGCCCGCTCCGGCCGGGCGGTGCAGCACCGCACGTCGGATGCGCACCGGGAGCACCAGGGGGTGACCGTGCGTGCTTGCCCAGAGAATGCCCAGCTGGAGCCCACCATCCACGCCGGCCGGATCGATGGCCCAATTGTCCTGTGGCCAACCGAGTTCACCGAGACTGCGGACGGTTGCGGTGCCACCGCCGTCGCCCACCGCACCGAGATCCTTGATGGCGGCGAACCGGGGCCCGTGGAAGAGCGGACCGGAGTAGGCGTCGGCCACGCTCATCGGCCAGGGGGCACCCGTAACCTCCGGCACGAACAGGCGCGGGGACGTGGCCGGTCCGCTGTCGGGTGACAGCACGGCGCGGTAGCGTCTGCGCCCCTCACCGTCGAGGACGCTGACGGCATAGGACGCGCCCGTGGGTTCGAAATCGAGTGTGAGTTCCTGCTTCTCACGTTCAGCGAAGGTGACGCCGGACAGCACCTGGAAGTCCTGCACCACACACCGTTCTCCGGCGAGCAGGCCCTCGGCGGCCCGCAACATGGCGTCCAGGACAATGACCACGGGCACCACCACGCGGCCACGAACCTGGTGATCGGCGAGAATGGGCAGAATCTCGGTGGAGACGTCCCAATCCAGGCGTGCCGTTCGCAGCCGGGGTTGCGCCGGCGCCGCCACCACCACGGCGGTGACCGGTGAGCGACGCAGAGCGTGGTCGGCGAAGAACTGAGCACCGTCGTCGAGTGGGATGACCCCGACCCCGGAGTCCAGGAAGCGACTCTTGAGAGTGGCATCGACCATGCCACCGTCCCAGGGGCCCCACCCGAAGGCACGGACCACACACTCGTTGCCGCGCTTGACGGCTTCGCGAGCGGCGATGGCTTCCAGTGCTGCGTTGGCCGCGGCGTAGGCGCACTGGCCCGGATTGCCTGCCCGGGCCGCGATGGACGAGAACAACGAGATGAAGCGCAGGTTGTCCGAGGCGGTTTCGTCCAGTAGTGCTTCAGCGCCGATCACCTTGGTGCTGAACACGGTGGTGAATTGGTGATCGTCGAGGTCTTCAAGACGCTTGTCGGCAAGCACGCCCGCACCGTGCACCACGCCGACGATGGGGCCCATGGTGTGGCGCACCCGGTCCAGTACGCGTCCCAGTTCCGCCCGGTCGGCGATATCGGCGGCAAAGTAGCTCGCGGAGGTCCCCTGGTGTTGGGCCGCGGCCAGAGTGCGTCGAACTTCTCTCTCCGCCAGCAGTTGTGCCGCCTGCGCCCGCGCCTCGGGCAGCGTGAGGTTCTCTCCCCTGGATCGAGCTGATGCGGCCAGTGTGGTGGCGATCTCGGTGACGGTGTTCCCCGTTGAGTCCTGGGCTGTCTGTTCACGAAGCGGGGTGCGGCCCAGCAGGGCCAGCCGCAGGCCGTGGCGTTTGGCCAACGCGAGTGCCGAATGAGCCGTGACACCACGTGCGCCGCCGGTCACCACGACAACGCCGCCCTCGGCGACACTGATGGTCTCCCCCATGGATGACATGTCGGTGTCGTCAACCGCGACCAACCGGGTGCCGTCGTCACGCAGCGCGACCTCGACACCGCTGCCCCCCGCGAGCAACTCGGCTGCCAGCCGGTGAGCGTCCGGGGTTTCCATGTCGATCGCCCGGACCGAACCGTTGGGCCATTCCCACGCGGCGGTTTTGGCCAGGGCGGCGACACCCACCGGCACATCGGATTCGGCGAACCGGCCGCCGGTGGACTGCACGGTGACGAACAACCGTGAATGTGCGGTGCTCCTGGCGACGCTGCGGGCCGCGTGGAAGGCACGCAGATGCATGTCCACACCGTCTTGGGCCGAGGCCACCGGGCCCAGCGCGGCGAGGCTGATGACGGCACTCGCATGCTCGGGCACCGTATCGACGACGCGGGCCTTGATCTCGTGGGAGGCCATCACCTGTTCCAGCGACGCGGCGAACGCGGGGTCCTCGCGGGTGATGAACACCTCACCGTCGCGTAGTCCGGCCATGGCGAATCCGCTCGGCGGAACGCTGCGGAATTCGACCTGGGTACTGCGCAGCCCGCCGGGTGGGGGCGAGTCCCCCAACTCCTGCTCTGAGGCAAAGGTTTCCGACTCCTCGACCGACCCGAGGCCACCGACGGTGTCGACCACGTCCTGCAGCGTGCGCAACCGCGCCAACTCCGACGCCGCAACCTCCGGCGCCCCGGGAACCGCCCCTGCAACGCCGCCAAGATCTCCACCTGCTTGATCGAATCGATCCCCAGCTCAGCCTCCATCTCCATATCCAGCCCCAACATCTGCACCGGATACCCCGTCTTCTCAGACACGATGGACAACACCACATCACCAACCGACTCAGCCACCACCGGCGCAGTCACACCAACCACGCCACCAGAACCGAACTCCGCCAACGAATCGACCACATCCTGCAACGTGCGCAACCGCGCCAACTCCGACGCCGCAACCTCCGGCGCCCCCGGGAACCGCCCCTGCAACGCCGCCAAGATCTCCACCTGCTTGATCGAATCGATCCCCAGCTCAGCCTCCATCTCCATATCCAGCCCCAACATCTGCACCGGATACCCCGTCTTCTCAGACACGATGGACAACACCACATCACCAACCGACTCAGCCACCACCGGCGCAGTCACACCAACCACGCCACCAGAACCGAACTCCGCCAACGAATCGACCACATCCTGCAACGTGCGCAACCGCGCCAACTCCGACGCCGCAACCTCCGGCGCCCCGGGAACCGCCCCTGCAACGCCGCCAAGATCTCCACCTGCTTGATCGAATCGATCCCCAGCTCAGCCTCCATCTCCATATCCAGCCCCAACATCTGCACCGGATACCCCGTCTTCTCAGACACGATGGACAACACCACATCACCAACCGACTCAGCCACCACCGGCGCAGTCACACCAACCACGCCACCAGAACCGAACTCCGCCAACGAATCGACCACATCCTGCAACGTGCGCAACCGCGCCAACTCCGACGCCGCAACCTCCGGCGCCCCCGGGAACCGCCCCTGCAACGCCGCCAAGATCTCCACCTGCTTGATCGAATCGATCCCCAGCTCAGCCTCCATCTCCATATCCAGCCCCAACATCTGCACCGGATACCCCGTCTTCTCAGACACGATGGACAACACCACATCACCAACCGACTCAGCCACCACCGGCGCAGTCACGGGCTCCGGGGCTAGCGGCGGCACCACCGGCACGACAGGAGCACTTGCAGTCGGCGCTGGGACAGCTTCGGGAACACCAGTTTTCGCCGGTGTCGGTGGCAGTGACACGGCGGTGGTCGAGACGGCGCCGGGTGTGCGGTCCCCGACTATCTCGGCCATCATCTGTGCGGCCATACCCAGGAACGCCTGATGACTCTGGGTCACCACGTCCAGATAGCGTTGATGCTGATCAGCGGTTTCCTTCTGGATGCGGTCGATCACGCTCCATGCGTCCGTGGACAGCGGTGCCTGCGCGGCGACGGTGACCGCCGGCTGCACGGCGGTTGTGGGCTCGGCGGTTTCGACCAACGGCGGAGCGTCCATCCGCTGGAGCACCGCAACCGGTTGGGGTACCTGGGCAACCGGGGGCGAAGTCACAGCCGGCGGCGGCGTTGCGCGCTCCTTCACCCGGGCGCGTTTGGGTGTGATCACGACTTTGCCGTCCACCGGCGGATAGGGCTTGCCAAGGTTTGCTCCTCCCACCCTGACGGCATGTGCCGCAGGCGGTTCGTACTTGTCGGGGGTGTCATAAGACTGGAAGAGGGCGACGAGGTCCAGTGCCACGCCGTCGGCAACCAGGGCAGCCAGGCCGCGATGCCAGCCCAGCAGTCCGTGGGCCTTCGGATCGTCCAGGGCCACAGCCGTATGTGGTGTGCCGGCGAGGATCTGTCCCACCAGCCGGGTCAGCACCCGACCCGGGCCGACTTCGATGAAGCGGGTGACGCCGTCGTGGGCCATCGTCTCGATCATCTCGCGGAACCGAACGGACTGTCGGACCTGGTCGCCGAGTTGGCCTGCCACCGAGTCGCCGTAGATTTGGGCGGTGGCGTTCGAATAGACCGGGAAGCGGGCCTGACCCAGGTCGAGAGTGTTGAGGTACGCGGTCAACGGCGCCGAGCTGGCCGCCACTATCGGCGAGTGGAACGCCGATGCCACTGGGAGCCGGACGGTGGTCAGTCCCGCCGCTTTGGCCGCGGCCTCCACCCAGCCGATATCGGACTGGTATCCCGCGACCACCACCTGAGTGGGCGCATTGTCATTGGCGATGACCAGGGTGCCGACGTCTTGTGGCTTCGAATCGAGCAGCGCCCGAACAGCTTCGGCGCCGGCGGTGACGGCCAGCATGGCGCCGTCCTGTCCGCGGCCGGCCTCGGCCATCAGCACACCGCGGGTGCGGGCCGTCTCGACCAGCCGCTCGACAGGTAGAACACCTGCGGCGGCCAGCGCGGTCACCTCACCGAAACTGTGGCCGGCGGCGGCATCCGCGGTGACACCAAGTGAGGCCAGCAGTGCCAGTTGAGACAGACTTGCTGTGGCAATGGCGGGTTGGGCATTCTCCATCGCTGTGAGAGTGGCCTTCTGTGCGTCCGCTTCGGCCGTGTCGAAAGCCGGCTCGGGAAACACCACCCGGTGAAGATCGGCGAGGTCGCCGTCGAGCGCATCCCAGGCGCGCAGCGCCTCGGGGAATGCCAGCGCGAGGTCGGCGCCCATACCGACATACTGGCTGCCCTGACCGGGGAACAGAAAGGCTGTCTTTCCGTCCCGGACCGGCCCTACACCGACAGCGATGTTGGGATCCTTGAGCTGGGCGGCGGTACCCTGCGCCAGCGCGGTCCCCAGGCGATCGGCAAGAGTACCCAGCTGTGCGACATCTGTGGCGACCAGGCCGGCTCGGGCTATCTGCGAGGCGTCGAACTCGTGGGCGCAGTCGTGGGCGATCCGGGCCAGGCTCTCGCCGCTGCGCGCCGCGGCGGCCACAGCCGCAACCTTCTGCTCCAGCTGCGCCCCGGACACCGCGCTCAACGCCACGAGTTCCGAGGGCAGTGTCCGCAATCGTTTGGCCCGCTGCGCGCCGCGGTACTCCTCCACCGTCACGTGGAAGTTACTGCCACCGAAACCAAAGGAGCTGACCGCTGCGCGCCGGGGCTGATCACCGGTGCGTACCCACGGGCGGGTCTGCGCGTTGACATAAAACGGGGTGCCGTCCAACCCGAGCGCGGGATTGGGACGATCGACTTTCAGGGTGCCTGGCAGCGTCGAATGTTGCAGTGCCAGAACGGCCTTGATGAGGCCAGCGGCACCAGCCGCCGCTTTGGTGTGGCCGATCTGGGACTTGACCGAGCCGAGGGCGCAGCGCGCCGACTCATCGGTGAACACACTTTTCAGACCCGCGAATTCGGCGACGTCACCCGCCTTGGTGGCGGTGCCGTGCGCTTCGACGAGTTCAACGGCGGAGGGCCCATAGCCGGCGCGTTCGTAGGCGCGCCGGAGCGCTTTGGCCTGGCCCTCCGAGCGGGGGGCGTACACGCTGGAGGCCCGGCCATCGGACGACGAGCCAAGGCCCCGGATGACAGCGTGGATCGGATCACCGTCACGCTCGGCGTCGTCGAGCCGTTTGAGGGCGAGCATGCCGACCCCCTCACCGATGATGGTGCCGTCGGCAGCATCGGAGAACGGCCTACAGTCACCCGAGGCAGAGAACGCCGGGGTTTTGGAGAAGCACATGAACATCATGACGTCGTTGAGGGCGTCGACTCCGCCGGTCAACACTAGATCCGACTCGTGTAGGTAGAGCCGGTGCAGTGCCGTCTGCAGCGCTGACAACGAGCTCGCGCACGCGGCGTCCACCACGAAGTTGCTACCACCCAGGTCCAGCCGGTTGGCCACCCGTCCGGCCACGACATTGCCGAGCAACCCGGGGAAGGTGCTCTCCTGCCACGTCGGATACTGATCGGCGATGTCTTGGCAGATCTCGTCGGCCTCGTCTTCGGTCAAACCGTTCTCCAACAGTGCCTTACGCCACACCGGGCGCTGCATGCGTGAGCCCATCTGAACCACCAGTTCGGTGGTGGACGCGACGCCGA
Source organism: Mycobacterium sp. MS1601 (assembly GCF_001984215.1). Classification (NCBI taxonomy): domain Bacteria; kingdom Bacillati; phylum Actinomycetota; class Actinomycetes; order Mycobacteriales; family Mycobacteriaceae; genus Mycobacterium; species Mycobacterium sp. MS1601. Next base: position 5,282,979 of record NZ_CP019420.1, on the reverse strand, counting down.
GCACCACGTCAACCCTGTCGAGGTCTACCGCGGCTCCCCCGCGCATCGCCTCGTCGAGGACTTTCCTGGCGGCTATCAGGGCCAGTATCTGAGCCGAATCCGTGGACGGCAACGCCTTCGGTGGGAGACCGAATCGGACGGGGTCGAACAGCACCGGCTCGATGAAGCCGCCGCGTTTGCAGTAGGTCCGGTCCGGCGCCTTGGGATCTGGGTCGAAGTAATCCTCGATCAGCCAATGCGAAGGTGGCACCTCGCCGATCGCGTCGCGACCACCGGTGACGGTACGCCAATAGCCTTCGAGCCCAGGCTCTCCCGGATAGATGGCCGTCATTCCTATCACGGCGATCGGAGTGGTGAGCGAGTGCTGTTTCGAGTCGGTCATGGCACCTCTCATCGGCCGGACGAAGACGAGATCATCCGAGGGGACGTGGACGGAAGTCGAAGGCGGAGGCCGGTGTGGCGACACCGGCGGCACGCAGCTGCCCGGCGCGTGTCACTGCTGCGGCACCCTCTAGCAGGTTGAGCGCGATCTGGCGCACCGTGCGTGCTTCCACCGGTTCGAGGAACGTTCCCCGCACCCATTCGTTGAAAGCACCCATGGCCGGCCCACACCAGATCTGGTAGTCGGCGCGCCGTTCGGCGTGGCCGTCGCGCGCCCACTGGGAGCCCATGAACAGATACCAGCGGAACACCAGCGCCATACGATGCTTCGGATCGGCGTATGCGCGTTCGACCTGCTCCGGGTCGGACTCGGAGAAGAAAGATTCGGTCTCGGACCAGATCTCGTCCACGCCACGACCCAGCACCGACTTCTCGAGATTCTTCAGTTCGTCGGCGGGGGCTTCGTCGAACGACGAATAGCGCCGGTAGAAATCGCCCAGTCGCTGGCCTCGCTGAGCGAACATGGTGCCACGCTTGAGAACCTGCACCGTAACCCCCATCTCGAACATGTCCGAGGCGGGAGCCATTGCCACGTCGGTTGATTCGGCGAGGGCCAACAGGCTGCGAGCGTCGGCCGACAGCCCGCTCTCCACCGCCGACTGGTTCACCGACCCGGTGAGGACGTAGGCGGCACCCGCGGCAAACGCGGCCGCGACAGCGGCTGGCGTACCGATTCCACCCGCCGCACCCACTCTCGGCAGAACCGAGTATCGGTATTCGGCGGCGATCGAGTCACGCAGGCCGATGAGCCGCGGCAGAAGCACTGTCAGCGCTCGATTGTCCGTGTGTCCACCGGAATCCGCCTCGGCGGTGATGTCTTCGGCGATCGGGATGCCGGCAGCCAGCCGGGCTTCGTCTTCGGTGATGCGGCCTTCGGCGACCAGTGCCCGCAACATCGCTTGCGGAGCGGGCGAGAGGAAATGTCGGGCAACCTCATCACGAGACACCTTCGCGAAGATGCGCCCGGAACGCACTATCTGACCGCTTACATTGCAGCGCAGGCCTTTCACGGCATAGAGCACGATCGCCGGAGTCAATCGCATGAAAGCCGACGCCGAGACATAGCGAACGCCCAGGCGGTGGAAGAGGTCAACTGTGGCGAGTTCGAGACGCTGGTTGTGGACATTGTGGATCAGGTTGGCGCCCCAGCCCCCGGCGTCACGGCCGAGTGCCCCCTGAATCTCGCGCACTCCCGCCTCGATGGAACCGAGGTCCAGCCCGGCACTGCCGAAGAAGGCCATCACGCCGGCGCGCACACCTTCGACCGTCATCTGGGCGGTAGCGATGCCGCGCGCCATCTCCCCGATCACATAGGGGAAGCGCACGCGGTGGGTCGCGGTGAAGCCGCGCTCACCCAGCCATTCGGGATACACCGGAGGCAGTACCGCCAGCAGGTCCTGGCGCATGATCTCAGGCGTGAGTACCCCGGCTTCGTCCAATAGGACAGCCCGCGGCCCATGGACCGAACCGACCACTGCCACCGGCCTGCGAATCGCCCCGAGCGCCTCCAAGACGTCCGTCCGATTGAGCAATGCCGCTGAAGCGTCGTTTACATAATCAGACACCGTCAGAGCTCCCCGCACGATCGGCACTCTAACCGCAAAATTTACGCTGAGGTCGGTTTTGTGCGAGTCAACCGAAATCGGGCAACTGCCATGGGATGGCATTATTTGCTAGCTTCATGGTGTGACATCGTTAGGATACGTTTCTGGCAAACTCACTCAAGATGCTGTTCTACCGCTCAGCACTCGCGCAGCCCTGCTGCGCGCAGCGTCGCTTGCACATCAGGTCGTGAGGATTTCCACCATTGACTTAGCTACACGCCCCCATGCACTGCATCACCTCGGGCGGCTCATGCCCGAGGCGCAGTCGCCTCCGGCCGCGCAGCAGCCCTCGCAGGCCCCGGCGCCGCGGCGCCGCGGCGCTGGTTTCGGGGACGCGAGGCCAGCTCGAGGACGCGAGCGCCCAGATCTCGAGACCCACGAATCTGCCGGATCATCGTGGCCTGCGACAGCACCCCCAGTACCGTTCTGGATCAGCTTTATTCAGCATCCACTCACTGAAGCCCCGGCGGCGTCGGGCGGACTTTGCCGGCATCCTCGTCGAACTCGACCGTGCGAGAAGCGTTTCGGAAAACCACCCGGCGACGATGCCTCACCGCGTAGCATCCGGCATTCGGTATCACCCGCGGGGGAACAAGGATGTCGATGAATCCAGTTCGGGCTAGAAGATCTATCGCAGCAGTAATGGTCACAAGTGCACTTGTGGCAGCGCCGTTACACGTGGCGCCCACTGCCAGCGCCACGTGCTTCTCGATCTTCGGGATCGGCAACGGGAACGGCTGCACCAGCAACCTGACCAGCTATGCCATCGCGATAGGCGAAGGGGCGCAGGCTGATGCGACCACCGGCTACTTCAGCGGTGCGCTCGCCCTGGGCAACAGCGCCAGCGCTGCCGTGTCCGCCAGCCTGTTCACCTTCACCTCGGCTGTTGGCAACAGTGCGGCAGCCAATGCGCTGACCTCCTTCTTCAGCCTGGCCAGCCAGCTCGGTCAAGGCACTGCTTCCATGATCGGGACTCTCAGCCTCGCTTTGGGCATCAACGGCACCGGTCCACAAACCACCAGTGTCATCGGGGCCGGAAACCTTGCGCTGCAGTTGGGTCCGGGAGGTTCTGCGGCACTCGGTGGCCTGAACCTGGTTCTCGGCGTCGGCAACGGCACCGGTAGCCAGTACCCCGAGCCCAGCGGTACCAGTGGTGTGGCAAACCTCGTGGTGCAGCTGGGTCCGGGGATCGCCTCGGCGATCGGACTGCTCAATCTCGCGCTCGGCGTCTCACCCGGAGGCACTGGACAGCAATCAACCACAGCGGGCCTTCTGGGCGCGCTGGCTCTCAACCTGCTCGGCAACGGCACGGTGTTGGTGCAGAACTTCTTCGGGGGCGCCGTCAACTACCTCAGCGACAGCGTGGTTGAGGTGGCGGGCATCCTCGCCACAGCAGCGAACTTCCTGGGCAGCGGCAACCAGGTCATTGTCGAAGCCGGAACTTCATTGTTGTCAGCAGCTTTCAACCTCTTCGGCAGCAACAACACGGTGACCGCCACCGGACCGCTGGCCATAGCGCTGTCGTTCCTACAGAACGGCGCGACCGTACTGCAGTCGGGACCCGGCATCGCACTCGGGATCATCTTCTCTCCGGTGAGCAGCGCAGCGCAGGCGGCCTCACGGTCGTTGGGTACCGCGTCATCGTCCGCGGCGGCAGGCGATCTCCAGGCGACCCTCAACGCATTGGCACGGACACCCGGCGAAGTGGTCAATGCCTTTCTCTACGGTCACGATCCGGATGGCCCGGACGGCCCCGCCAATCCCTGGCCTGGGTTACTGACCATCCCGGAGGCCATCAAGAACGCGGTCGCCGCCCTCACCACCACAGCTGCCACACCGGAGAGCACCGAGCTGGTCGGCGACGACACACCCGTCGAGGCCGAGTCCACCACCACGGCGACAACCGACACCGAGGACACGACGCCGTCGACGCCGCTGAGCCTCACCACATCCTCCGACACCACAACCTCCGACAGCACGGACCCCGACGACAGCGACCCCGAACCGGTCACCGACACCGAGCCGGCGGACGACGAGACCACCGATGTCGACGCCGACACAGACACCGACGTTGAACCAGCCGAAGACGACACCGAATCTCCGACCGAGTCACCATCCGACGTCACGCAGACCAGCACCGAGGACTCCGGTGATGACACGGGCGACAACGGCAAGGACACATCGTCCGCCACATCCGAAAGCCAAGACACACAGGACAGTCCGCAGTGAACGACAGTGCCGTGAGGGGAATCATCCTCGCGGGTGGATCGGGAACCCGGCTGCATCCGATCACGCTCGGCGTGTCCAAGCAGTTGATCCCGGTCTACGACAAACCGATGATCTATTACCCGCTGTCAACGCTGATGCTGGCCGGCATCCGCGACATCCTGGTGATCACCACTCCCCATGACGCCGAGGGTTTTGAACGTCTGCTCGGTGACGGATCGCGGTTCGGAGTCTGCATCACGTTCGCCCAACAAGCGTCACCGGACGGACTGGCCCAGGCGTTCACAATCGGCGCCGAGTTCATCGGAGCCGACAAGGTGGCACTGGTGTTGGGTGACAACCTGCTGTACGGGCCCGGTCTGGGCACTCAGCTCAGCCGTTTCACCGATGTCGACGGTGGCGCGATCTTCGCCTACTGGGTGGCCGAACCGTCTGCCTACGGTGTGGTGGAGTTCGACTCCACCGGCATGGTGGTGTCGTTGGAGGAGAAGCCGAAGCAGCCCAAGAGCAACTACGCCGTCCCCGGACTGTATTTCTACGACAACGACGTGGTGTCCATTGCGCGGGATCTGAAGCCCAGTTCGCGAGGTGAGTATGAGATCACCGACATCAACAGAGCCTATCTGGAGCAGGGCCGTCTGCGGGTCGAGGTGCTGCCCCGCGGCACCGCCTGGTTGGACACCGGGACATTCGACCACATGACTGACGCCGCCGACTTCGTCCGCACCATGGAGCGCCGTACCGGTTTGAAGATCGGGGTACCCGAGGAAATCGGTTGGCGACAGGGGTTTCTCACCGACGACGAACTGTGTGACCGCGCGACCCAGCTGGTGAAGTCGGGCTACGGCAACTATCTGCTGGACCTGCTGGAGATGGGGCGCTAGTGGGCCGGCTGCTCGTCACCGGTGGCGCAGGATTCATCGGTTCCAACTTTGTCCACCATGTCACCGCCCATACCGACCATCAGGTCACCGTGCTGGATCGGCTGACCTATGCCGGCAACCGCGCATCCCTGGCCGGCCTGCCCGAAGATCGCGTGACCTTCGTCCACGGCGACATCGCCGACGCCGGCCTGGTCGACGTCCTGGTGGACGAAGCCGACGCGGTAGTGCACTACGCAGCCGAATCGCACAACGACAATTCATTGGCCTTTCCCGACCCGTTCCTGCATTCCAACGTCGTCGGGACGTTCACCCTGCTGGAAGCAGTTCGCCGTCACGACAAGCGGTTTCACCACGTCTCCACCGATGAGGTCTACGGCGACCTGGCACTGGACGATCCCACCAGGTTCACCGAGTCCAGCCCCTACAACCCGTCATCGCCGTACTCGTCGACCAAGGCCGGCAGCGATCTGCTGGTACGAGCGTGGACCAGGTCTTTCGGGGTGAAGGCGACGATCTCGAACTGCTCCAACAACTATGGCCCCTACCAGCATGTCGAGAAGTTCATCCCCCGTCAGATCACCAACGTGCTGCGGGGTATGCGCCCCAAGCTCTACGGCGAGGGTCGCAACGTGCGTGACTGGATCCACGCCGACGACCATTCATCGGCAGTGCTGTTGATCCTCGAGCAGGGACGCATCGGCGAGACCTACCTCATCGGCGCCAATGGGGAGAAGGACAACAAGACCGTGGTGGAGCTGATCCTCGCGTTGATGGGCCAGGATGTGTGCGCCTACGACCACGTGGCCGACCGCACCGGGCACGACCTGCGGTATGCCATCGACTCGACCAAACTGCATACCGAGTTGGGCTGGACGCCGCGCTATGGTGACTTCGAGCATGGTCTCGCCGCGACCATCGACTGGTATCGCACCCATGAGCAGTGGTGGGCGCCTGCTAAAGACACCACCGAGGCGTTCTACGCGCAGCTCGGCCAATAGTGGAGTGACGGAACAACGTTGACGAAGTACGGTAACGCCCTGGGCGCCACCAGCACGCCCATTCCAGGGTTGACGGTGTGGGAACTGCCGGTGCATGGTGACAGCCGCGGGTGGTTCAAGGAGAACTGGCAGCGTGCCAAGATGGTGGCTGCCGGCATGCCCGACTTCGGACCGGTGCAGAACAACGTCTCCTTCAACGATTCGGTGGGCACCACCCGCGGCGTTCATGCCGAGCCGTGGGACAAGTTCGTCTCGGTGGCCACCGGAAGGATCTTCGGCGCTTGGGTGGACCTGCGGGCCGGACCGACGTTCGGCACCGTCGTCACTGCCGAACTCGATCCCTCGCGTGCGGTGTTCGTGCCTCGCGGGGTGGGCAACTCTTTCCAGACGCTGGAACCCGGCACCGTCTTCACCTACCTGGTCAATGATCACTACTGCTCCGACGTCGACTATCCGTCGGTGCATCCGGGAGATCAGACACTGGGCATTTCCTGGCCGATCCCACTGGAGCGCGCGGAGCTTTCCGCCAAGGACCGTGCCCAACCGATGTTGGCCGACGTCACGCCAGTCCCGCCACGAAAGACGCTGGTGATAGGCGCTTCTGGCCAGTTGGGGCAGGCGCTGCGCACTACGTATGCCGATGCGGCCCATGTCGAATTCGCCAGTCGCGACGATCTGGACCTGACGTCGGGATCGGTGGAGTCGTCTCGACCGTGGCGCGACTACGACACCATCATCAACGCCTCGGCCTACACTGCCGTGGATGCCGCCGAGACACCCGACGGACGCACCGCTGCCTGGGCGGTCAATGTCACCGGCGTGGCCGCACTGGCGCGCATCGCCGCCGCCAACGGGATCACACTGGTGCATGTGTCCTCCGACTACGTTTTCGACGGCACCGCGGCACGGCCGTACCTCGAAAGCGATCCCGTATCACCACTCGGCGTGTACGGACAGACCAAGGCGGCGGGCGATCAGATCGTCGCCACCGTGGCGCGCCACTACGTCCTGCGCACGTCCTGGGTGGTGGGTGCGGGCCGCAACTTCGTACGGACCATGCTGACGCTGGCCGACCGCGGCATCGACCCCGCCGTCGTCGACGACCAGTTCGGACGGTTGACGTTCACCTCCGAGCTTGCGCGGGCCATTCGACACCTGACCGACACACAGGCGCCGTATGGGACTTACAACGTCACCGGATCTGGTCCAACGAACTCCTGGGCCGACATCGCGCGCCAGACGTTTGCGCTGGCCGGCCACGACCCGCAGCGCGTACGCGGGGTGTCGACAGCGCAGTACTTCGCCACGACCACAACTCCGGTGGCGCCGCGTCCCGCCAGCAGCACGCTCGACCTGGCGAAGATCAGCGCCACCGGCTTCACCCCGGCCGACGCCGGGGAGTCGCTGGCAGCCTACGTGCGTTCGGAGTCGGCGCTCACCTCGTTTAGTCGCTGATCTACCCGCGCCAGAGCTTCGTCGAAGATCTCCACCTTCTCGCCGCGTTTCTCATTGGCCGGCGCAGCCGAGCCACGGGCGCCTTCGGCCTCCACCCGCGCCGCACCCTGGCGGCGCAGCAGGCTGAAGTTCTTCTCCCGGGCCTGGCGCAGGCGGGTCTGCAGATCTTTCAACAGCTTCTCGTCCATGCGTGCCAGAGCGTCGGGATGACTCTCGGCAATCAACGCGGACTCCTGCGGGGTCAAGTTCACGTGGTGGGTGCTCACCCCCAGATTCCTATCGTGACCGCCCTATCTATGGGCGGCGAATCGCCGGGTGGTAGGCCGAACCGTGACGCCGTAGCCACGTGGTGTTCACCTCAGCAGCAGGATCCCCGACGCGCCGGGGTGGCACCGCAGTTTTCGGAGCTGGCCAAGACCGTGTACACCCCCACTGCTCGGTGAACATGCCCGCCTCGGCGGGTCGGGCAACCTCGGAGTGGACCGTTTTACTGGATTCCACTTCCACGCCGAGGTGGTTGAAGCGCCCACCTTGGTCTGGGTTCTCCACGAGAACCACCTCGGACAGTTACGCAAGGCCTGGCCTGGTGGAATCCGAGCGGCGCAGCGTGAACGTCCATCACCGCATCCGCCCCGAGGCCCTGCAGGTGTCGTGCGCCGCCTTGGATCTGAACTGCTGCACATGAATTCGCGCCTACCAGCCGAATCCTCGCTAAAACCGGTGAACTCCAAGAAATTTCACCGAACCACGCCGGGATCATTCAACGACGGAGGTTAGGAGCTGCGGGCGTGTATGGTCGTGGCATAGGGACCGCTCAGGTTCCCACATCGAAGGGGCCGCCATGGCCGACAAGTCACCTCGCCAGAGCATGACCAAGAAATCCGGCAAGTCGCTCAAAGAGAAGCGCGCCGACAAGCGCGCAGGCCAAGCCGGCCAGCCGTGATCCGAGGATGTTCTACACGCCAAGAAGCACTAGCCGTCACCCTGGTACCGCGGTCCGACCACCTGTCGGACCGCGCGGCCTCAGCTGCGCCCAAAAGGCTTGTCCACAGAGGAAATAGGCAATGACAGTACAAGTGACGCGCAGCGACGGCGGCACCGACGAGTTCGCCAGATTCGGCGATCGCTTTGCCAAGCACGGTGACGGCTCACTGGAGATCATCCGCGTCGGCGCCGCGCAGCCCACCACGTACGCAGCAGGCCTCTGGACCGAGGTCAGCGGCGACGAAAAGCGCAAGCATCACAGTCGTTTTCGCCGCCGCACCTGATCTCAGTTACCCGAGTCGACGGGAACCATCTGTTCGGCTTGCTCTGTCACCGCGCGGCACTCAGCACATTCGCGGCCGAGCGTGATCCTTCGTAGCGCTTTGTCGGGATACAACTTCCGGAAGCATTCCAAGCAGATCTTCCTCGTTGTCACGGCAGCGCGGGCCCATCCGGCAGCCGCGCAGTCGAGGCGATCAAGCTAGCTGCCCCGGCGGCGTAACTCGATGATTGCCAGCCGCTCTTTCAACAGGGTCTCGAGTTCCTCGACAGTGCGACGTTCCAACACCATGTCCCAATGGGTGCGGACCCGCTTGCCCTTCTTCGGCATGGGTGCCTCACCGTCCAGCAGGAGCCCCTCCATCCCGTTACGGCATGCCCAAACGCCGGGGATCTCGGCGTCAGTGGCGAACGGAACGTCGAACTCTTTGCCGTCCGGAGTGCGGTAACGCGCGACATGAGTCGGCGTAGGGCCCGTGTTGCGTTCGGTTTCATAGCTGATGGCACCAAGGCGGCTACCTTTGATGCGTTGGTTGGCCATCGTCAGCGGTCGCGGACTAGGCGGAGTGATTCAGTGAACTTCGGTTGCACGGCAATCCGTTTCGAGAGGCAGAGGGTCGTTGTCCGAACCGCTACGCACCTTTGGCGCACTGTATGCCTGCATGCCCGTCAAACGGAGGTTCTGCCTCAAGCCTAGCGCATAGAGTATCTAGGGCGTCTATGCAAGTGCTCCCAGACGCCCTTTCGGGTGACCGCCGGGGAGATCAGCTCACCACGAAGTTGGACGTCCGTGGGCACATCGTGTGACACCGCTCAGCGGAGAACATTCCGGCGACGACACACCGAGCGTTTAGGTAAGCCGACAAATGGAGGCGGCTCCTCGTTTCCGAGAAACCGCCTCTGGCCTAAGTCGGGCTGACAGGATTTGAACCTGCGACCACTTGACCCCCAGTCAAGTGCGCTACCAAGCTGCGCCACAGCCCGCGGCGCTGCCGGGATCGCCGGCAGCGGTCGAAAGCTTACATCAGCGTGACCCGGGAACCGAAACCGCGGTGACCCGCCGCGCAGTGGGCATCCCCACACCGTGACGAAGGACGACACTCCTCTGTGGCTGTTCGCCGACCAACTCGGCCCGGCGGTCTACGGCGGCCAGCACGCGCACCGCCAGGTGCTGCTGGTCGAAGCCAAGTCCGCGCTGACCAAGCGGCGCTACCACCGCCAGAAACTGCACCTCGTTCTCTCGGCGCTGCGGCACGCAGAAAAGGACCTCGGCGACCGCGCCACCCTGGTCCGGGCCGACACCTACACCGAGGCTCTCGAGCAGTTCGGCCGCCCAGTCCTGGTGCACGAACCCACCTCGCATGCCGCAGAGAAATTCGTCCACCGACTCCGCAAGCAAGGTCTGATCAAAGACGTCCTACCCACACCGACGTTTGCACTTGGACGTCAAGAGTTCGAACACTGGGCCGGCGAGCGCACCAAGTTCCGCATGGAGGACTTCTACCGCGACCAACGCCGTCGCTTCGACATCTTGATGCGCGGCTCCGAACCGGAGGGCGGCACGTGGAACTACGACCACGACAATCGCGAACCGCCACCCCGAAAGCAGACGACGCTCGAGGTTCCCAAGCCCTACCAGCCGCGCGAAGACGACATCGACCAGCAGATCCGCAAAGACCTCGACACCATGAAACTGGACACCGTGGGCGTCGACGGTCCCCGCCTGTTCGCCGTCACACCGGCCGAAGCCAGGCGCGCACTGCAGCGGTTCATCGAACACCGTCTCGGCACGTTCGGTCGCTTCGAGGATGCGATGTTGGGCCAGGACTGGGCAATGTCGCATTCGCTGCTGTCGGTGCCGTTGAACCTCGGGGTGCTGCACCCATTGGACGCCGTGCACGCCGCTGAGCAGGCGTACCGCGACGGTCAGGCGCCGCTGGCAGCGGTCGAGGGATTCATCCGCCAGATCCTCGGCTGGCGGGAGTACATGTGGCACCTGTACTGGCACTTCGGTGCGGACTACACCCGCAAGAACAAGCTGGGCGCCACCACACCACTACCGCAGTGGTGGGCCGATCTGGACTCCGACACCGTCACCGCCGAATGCCTGCGCCACGCGTTGCAAGGCGTCCGCGACCGCGGGTGGACCCACCACATCCAACGGCTGATGATCCTCGGCAGCCACGCGCTACAGCGCGGCTACCGGCCCGATGAACTCACCGAATGGTTCGCCACCACCTACGTCGACGGCTTCCGCTGGGTAATGCCCACCAACGTCGTCGGCATGAGCCAGCACGCCGACGGGGGCCTGTTGGCGACCAAGCCGTACACCTCCGGTGGCGCCTACATCAACAAGATGAGCGACCACTGCGGCAGCTGCGCCTACGACCCCAAGAAGCGCCTCGGCGAGGACGCCTGCCCGTTCACTGCCGGGTACTGGGCCTTCGTGAATCGGCACCGCGACCTGCTGGAGAAGAACAACCGCACGCAGCGGATGGTGTCGTCCATGGACCGCCTCAAAGACCTCGACGCCGTGCTGGAACAGGAAATCGACCGCAGCACCTTCTGATCACAACTAGACCGTGAGCAGCCGCCACAATCCGATCAGGCCCACCACCACGATCACCGCGCGCAGCACTCCGGGCGAGAGTCGACGGCCGTAATGCGCGCCGAGGAAGCCGCCGATGGTCGAGCCCACCGCGATCAACAACACCACCAACCAGCTGATGCGGTCGAACGCCACCACCGTGTAGGCCACGGCGGCAACCAGATTCACGATGAGCGACAGCAGGTTCTTCACCGCGTTCATCTGCTGCATCGACTCGGTGAGCAGCGCGCCCATGATGCCGACCAGCAGGATGCCTTGGGCAGCGGTGAAGTAGCCGCCGTAGATTCCCACGGCAAAAGTGCCGGCCACCAGTGCGGTCAGTTTGGCCGGCGGTAGGTGACCTGGCGGGTTGCCGGCTATCTCGGCCCGCCGACGCGCCCACGCCTGAATCCGGGGCCCCAGGACCACCAACACCAGGGCCGCGACCAACAGCACGGGAACAACCTGGATGAAGACCTTGTCCGGTAGGTGCAGCAGTAACCACGCTCCCACCAGCGACCCCAGGAACGAGGCGGGCATCTGCCACTTCAGCAGCCTGCCCTGCCCCTTGAGTTCGCGGCGGTAGCCCCAGGTCCCGGACACTCCACCGGCCACCAGGCCCACCGCGTTGGACATCGTGGCTGTGACCGGCGGAAATCCGAGTGCGACCAGCGTCGGGAAGGTGATCAAGGTGCCCGACCCGACCACTGCGTTGATTGCTCCCGCTCCGACTCCGGCCAACGCGATCAGGATCATGTGAGTGACGGACACTCGGGCAACCCTATCGAGGCCGCGTCAGCGCGAGCGCGCGCCCCGCTTCTCGCGCACCCGCACGTTGATCCGGATGGGGCTGCCTTCGAACCCGAACGTCTCACGCAGTCGACGCTCGAGGAAGCGTCGGTAGCCGGCCTCGAGGAACCCACTGGTGAACAACACGAAGGTGGGCGGACGTGAGGTGGCCTGGGTGGCAAACAGCACCCGGGGTTGCTTGCCGCCGCGCACCGGCGGCGGCGTGGCCGCGATGACCTCTTTGAGGAAGGTGTTGAGTCGGCCAGTGGGGATGCGGGTGTCCCACGATGCCAGCGACGTCTCCAACGCCGGTACCAGCTTCTGCACCGCGCGCCCTGTCATCGCGGAGATGTTCACCCGCGGTGCCCACTGCACCTGCGCCAAGTCGAGGTCGATCTCTTTTTCCAACAGGTAGCGCCGGTCCTCGTCCACCAGGTCCCACTTGTTGAACGCAAGTACCACCGCGCGGCCGGCCTCGATGACCATCGTCAGGATCCGTTGGTCCTGCTCGGTCAGCGGTTTGGACGCGTCGATCAAGATGATCGCCACTTCGGCGGCATCGATGGCGCCGTGGGTGCGCACCGAGGCGTAGAACTCATGGCCGCTGGCCTGCCCCACCTTGCGACGCAGACCGGCAGTGTCGACGAAACGCCACGTCTTGCCGCCCAATTCGATCAGCGAGTCCACCGGGTCGACAGTGGTTCCCGCCACGTCGTGCACCACCGAGCGCTCATCACCGGCCAGCCGGTTCAACAGCGAGCTCTTGCCCACGTTGGGTTTGCCCACCAACGCGACCCGGCGCGGTCCCCCGCCGGTGCTGCCGGCAATCTCGGAGACCTCGGGCAGGACCTTGAGCACCTCGTCCAACAGGTCCGCCACGCCGCGGCCGTGCATCGCACTCACCGGGTACGGCTCGCCCAGCCCCAGCGACCACAGCGCCGCGGCGTCCGGCTCCTGCCTCTCGCCGTCGATCTTGTTGGCCGCCAAAAACACCGGCTTGCCGGAGCGACGCAGGATCTTCGCCGCGGCTTCATCTCCGGAGGTGGCGCCCACCTGAGCGTCGACCACCATGATGATGACGTCGGCGGTGCGCATGGCCACCGCCGCCTGCTCGGCCACCAACTGCTGCAGGCCCTTGGCGTCGGGCTCCCACCCGCCGGTGTCCTGAACCATGAACCGGCGGCCGGTGTAGAGCGCTTCGTAGGACACCCGGTCGCGGGTGACGCCGGGAAGATCCTGCACAACGGCCTCACGGCGGCCCAGGATGCGGTTGACCAATGTCGACTTACCGACGTTGGGCCGACCCACCACCGCCACCACCGGTGGCGGTCCGCTGAAAGCCTCGAGGTCCTCGGCGAACTCCGAACCGACGACATCCCAGTCGCTTTCGTCGTTCCAGACTCCGTCTGAGGGGAAAGACTCTTCGCTCATCGCATCGCTCCGCTGCTCTGGTGCACAAGATCGAGCAGGTGCGCGATCACCTGGTCCTGCGTCATGTCACTGGTGTCGACCACCAGCGCGTCGTCGGCGGCGCGCAACGGCGAAACCGCCCTGGTGGAATCGAGGTGGTCGCGGCGCTGAACATCAGCCAGCACACCCTCGTAGTCGTCGGGGAATCCGGCGGCGACGTTCTGATCGTTGCGCCGCCGTGCGCGGGTCTCCGCCGAAGCGGTCAGGAAGATCTTGACGTCGGCGTCCGGCAGCACCACCGTGCCGATGTCGCGACCCTCGACCACGACACTGCCTGCTTCCGAGGCCAATTGGCGTTGCAGGGCCACCAGACGGGTGCGTACCTCCGGCACCGCGGAGACCGCGGATACCGCGCCGGTGACGGCATCACCGCGGATCTCTGCCGAGACGTCCTCGTCGGCCAGGTAGGCACGGTCCTCGTCAGGGTCGTATCCCACCGACACCGGAACCTCGACCGCCGCAATGGCCGCAGGGTCGTCGAGGGCGACCCCAGACCGCAGCACCCCCAGGGTCACGATGCGGTACATCGCGCCGGTGTCGAGATAGCGGGCCTGTAGGCCACGCGCCAAACCCCTTGACACAGAGGACTTTCCGGTACCCGCAGGCCCGTCGATGGCAACCACACTCACAGGCCGACCGCCTTGTACAACTCGCCGACTTCCTTGCGGGTCAACACCCGGATGGTCTCGATCTTCTGCTCGCCCAACGTCACGTCGCCGATGGCCGTGCGCACCAGCGCCTCGACCGGGAAGCCGACGTGTTCGAGCAGGCGGCGCACGATGCGGTTACGGCCCTCGTGCAACGTCACCCGTACCAGTGACTTACCGGGGATGGTGTCGACCAGAGAGAAATCGTCGACACTGGCGGGTCCGTCGTCGAGCTCGACACCCTCACGCAACGTGTTACCCAAGCCCTTGGGTACCTTGCCGGAGACCGTCGCCAGATACGTTTTCGGGATCTCATACGACGGGTGCGTCAACCGGTGGGCCAGCTCCCCGTCGTTGGTCAGCAGGATCAGGCCCTCGGTGTCGGCGTCGAGACGACCGACGTGGAACAGCTTCTTGTTCCCCCGCACCCGGTGCTCCACCACGTCACCGATACAGGGGCGACCCAGTTCGTCGGACATGGTCGAGTACATGCCGATCGGTTTGTTCAGCGCCAGGTACATCAGTTCGTCGTCGACCTGGACGCGGACGCCGTCGACCCGGATCACCGACACCGCAGGGTCCACCCTGGAACCCAACTCGGTGACGATATGCCCGTCGACCTCCACGCGGCCATCGGTGATCATGCGTTCGGCCACCCGCCGGGAGGCGATGCCCGCCTGTGACAACACCTTTTGCAGGCGTATGCCCTCTTCAGCCATCTCAGTCCTCGTCCATCTCGATTGCCGGCGGCACTTCGGGGGCGGCCGCCGGATTCAGTTTCATGAAGCGAGGCTCGGTTTCGAGGTTCTCGCTGATGTCGTCGATCACGTCGACACCGGGCAACAACGGCGCGATGTCGGGTAGATCGGTCAGGGAGGTCAACCCCAAGCGCTCCAGGAACAGTTCCGTGGTGGCGAACGTCACGGCACCGGTGTCGGGGTCGGTGCCCGCTTCGGTGATCAGCCCGCGGGCCACCAGGGTGCGGATCACCGCGTCGACGTTGACCCCGCGCACGGCGCTGACCCGGGCCCGGGTCACCGGCTGGCGGTAGGCGATCACCGCAAGCGTCTCCAGAGCAGCGCGGGTCAGCTTGGACCGGGCGCCGTCGAGCAGCAACCGTTCCACGTACGGCGCGTAACGCGATCGGGTGTACATCCGCCAGCCGCCCGCTGCCTCACGCAGGTCGATGCCACTGTCGCGGGCGGCCAGCCCTGCGGCCATCTGCTGCAGTGTGGCCGCGATCCGGTCAGCGGGCTGGTCGGTGGCCGACGTCAGCTGCTCGAGTGTGACGGGAGTGTCGACCACGAGCAGCAACGCCTCCAGCACCCGTTCGAGTTCGTCGTCATCGAGTTCAGGAGAGTCCAGTTCGAGGGTGGGGACGTCCACGCCGAGGTCGTCGGAAACCTCGTCGGTCATGATTGATCCCGTTCTTCCGCCGACTCGTCGTCCACCTGAATTTCTTGGCTGGTCGGGCTGTCTCCGGTCCATGAAACCTGGAGCACACCAAGTGGTTCTGCTTGCTCGAATGCTACCGCCCTGGCTCGGTAGAGTTCGAGCAGCGCCAGGAAGCGGCCGACGATCTGCACCGGTGTGTCACAGTCAGCCACCAGTTCGCCGAAGCTGGCCCATTCCCCGGACCCGCGCTGCTCGAGAAAGCGCAGCATGATCTCGGCCTGTTCAGGGACCGACACCCGTGAGTAGTGGATGTGATCGGTGGCCACCGTGGGAACCGGTCGCGGGGCGAAGGCCGTGGCGGCGATCTGCGCGAAGGCCGCGCCGTCGACACCCAACATCACTTCGGGCAGCAAGTCGGCGAACCGGTCCTCCAGCGACACTGCGCGCGGGTAGCTGCGCAGCGCGCTGGCCTCCAGTTCGGCGAACATCTGCGCGACGTGCTTGAAGGCGCGGTACTGCAGCAGACGCGCGAAGAGCAGATCGCGCACTTCCAGCAGCGCCATGTCCTCGTCGTCCTCGACCTGCCCGGCCGGCAATAGCCGGGCCGCCTTGAGGTCCAGCAACGTGGCCGCCACCACGAGAAACGCCGTGGTCTCCTCGAGGGAGAGCTGGGACCCGAACTGCTTGGTGTAGGCGATGAAGTCGTCGGTGACCTGGTGCAGTGCCACTTCGGTGACGTCGAGGCGGTGCGCGAAGATCAACTGCAACAGCAGATCGAAGGGGCCTTCGAAATTGCTCAGCTTGACCTTGAATCCGGCCTGGGTGTCCTCCTGCTCGGGAGTCTGAGGCTCGCTCACGTGCCGAATCGGTCGATGACCTCGCGGGCCAGAGATCGATACGCTTGTGCGCCAGTGGATTTCGGCGCCCAACTGGTGATGGGCTCGCCGGCCACACTGGTCTCGGGGAAGCGCACGGTGCGGGTGATCACGGTGTCGAACACCAGATCGCCGAACCGCTCGACCACCCTTGCCATCACCTCGCGGGCGTTGACGGTGCGGGCGTCGTAGCGGGTGATCAGAATGCCGCTGATGGACAGCCGCGGGTTCAGTCGGTCATGCACCTTGGCCACGGTGTCGGTGAGCAGCGCCAGCCCACGCAGCGAGAAGTACTCACACTCGGTGGGGATGATCACCCCGTCGGAGCAGGCCAGCCCGTTGACGGTCAACAGGCCCAGCGAGGGCTGGCAGTCGATCAGCACGTAGTCGTAGCGGTCCAGCACCGGATACAGCGCACGGGCCAGGGTCTGCTCGCGGCCCACCTCGTTGACCAGCTGGATCTCCGCGGCGGACAGGTCGATGTTGCTGGGCACCAGGTCCAGCCCGGCCACCCGGGTCTTGATGATCACCTCGTCGATGGACACCCGCGGCTCCACCAGCAGGTTGTGCACGGTGTTGTCCAGGTCGTAGTGCGGCACCCCGAGTCCTGCCGACAGCGCGCCCTGGGGGTCCAGGTCCACCAGCAGGACGCGGCGGCCGTAGTCGGCCAACGCGGCACCGAGGTTGATCGTCGACGTGGTCTTGCCGACGCCACCCTTCTGGTTGCACATGGCGATGACCGTTGCCGGCCCGTGGCTGTTCAGCGGTGCGGGCTCGGGAATCGACCGCGGCGGACGACCAGTGAGGCCGAGCGGCAGCTCGTCAGCAGTATCGTCGGCGGACATCCGGGAAAGTCTAACGGTTCACTACGCCCGCGCAGCGAGACCCACACGTAATCTCACCAGCAGATATGGCTAGCGTGCCCGCGGATGGGCGCCGGCCCACACTTCACGCAGGGCGTGCACGGTCACCAGGGTGTAGATCTGGGTGGTGGTCACCGAGGCGTGACCGAGGAGTTCCTGGACGACGCGGACGTCGGCACCACCGTCGAGCAGGTGGGTGGCGAAACTGTGCCGCAGGGTGTGCGGAGACACCGCCGCCGAGATTCCGGCCCGCTCAGCCGAGTCCTGGAGCACCTGCCAGGCGCTTTGCCGGGACAGCCGACCACCGCGGGCGTTGAGGAAGATGGCCGGGGTGCCGCGCCCGCGCCGCGCCAGGTCGGGGCGTCCGCGCACCAGGTAGGCGTCGAGCGCGGCGACGGCCGGCCTACCGACGGGAACCAGCCGTTGCTTGCCGCCCTTGCCGCGAAGCAGCACCGAGCGCGCCTCGGTGTCGATGTCGTCGACGTCCAGGCCGACAGCCTCGGAGATACGGGCGCCGGTTGAGTAGAGCAGTTCCAGCAGAGCCCGATTTCGCAGCGTCAGCGGGCCGTCGGAGGCGTCGTCTCCGCCGGCGCCTTCCAGCAGCGCGATCACCTCGTCGACAGACAGACTCTTGGGCAGCCGACGTCCGGGGGTGGGTGGTTTCACCGCCCTGGCGACATCGACGGTGGTGAGACCTTCTGCGGTGGCGAACTTGTGCAGCCCACGCACCGCGATCACCGCACGGGCCGCCGAGACCGCCGACAGCGCGACCGTCCCGCTATCGGCGTCGCCGCGGCGAAGTTCCACCAGGAAGTCGCTGACGTCGGCCTCGGTGACGTCAGCCAGGTCGCCGATTCCCCGGGCGGTGAGGTGTTCGTGATAACGGCGCAGGTCTCGGCGGTACGAGCTGAGGGTGTTGGCCGCGACACCGCGTTCGATCGTCAGGTGGTCGAGATACCCCTGCAACTGATGATCCAGCGACGTCGCGACGGTGGTCATCGGCCGGCCACGCGCTCGGCGAACCTGGTGGGCCGGTCTACCCATTCAGCGTCCACCGGACGTGGTTGCGCTACGCCCTCGCGCACCGCCCACGCCGCGAGGATTCCAGCCACGGCAAGGGAATTGACGATCTCACCGCTGAACACCCGCCGCACCGCGTCGGCCAGTGGCACCCGCTCGGTGCGCATGTCGGCCTCTTCGTCATGCGCCTCGGGGCGCTCGACGTCGCGCAGCCCGGTGGCCAGATAGAGCCGCACACTCTCGTCGCTGAATCCCGGTGCCGAGTCGACGTCGACGAGCACACTCCAGTTCTCGGCCGCCAAACCCGCCTCTTCGACCAGCTCGCGTTGCGCCGTGAGAGACGGGTCCTCACCGTCGATGTCGAGCAGGCCGGCGGGCAGCTCCCAGAGCCGACGGCCCAGCGGGTGACGGTACTGATACACCAGGACTATCTGGTCCTGCTCGTCGAGTGCCGCCACTGCCACCGCACCGAAATGCTCCACCACCTCGCGGCGGGCCGTACCGCCCCCGGGCATGCTGACTTCGTCGGCGCGCAGCGCGAAGATCTTGCCGGTGTACACCGTCTCACTGGCGACGGTCGCAAAACTGTGGTCAGGCGCCATGTGAGGACGACTCGGCGACCAACTGCGCACCGTTGGAATGCTGTTCAGTGTCGAGCGGCAGCCGCTCGGCCACCTTGTAGTCGATGGCCGCACCGATGAACGCGGCGAACAACGGGTGCGGCCGAGTGGGGCGGCTCTTGAGCTCCGGGTGGGCCTGAGTGCCGACCAGGAACGGATGCACGTCCTTGGGATACTCGACGAACTCGACGAGATGACCGTCGGGTGAGGTGCCGGAGAACCGCAGCCCACTCTCCGCGATCTTGTCTCGATAGGCGTTGTTGACCTCGTAGCGGTGCCGGTGCCGCTCGGACACCTCGACGGCACCATAGGCGTTGGCGACAATCGAATTCTTCTGCAACACAGCCGGATACGCGCCCAGCCGCATGGTGCCACCCAGGTCGGCCTCGCCGGCGACGATCTCCTCCTGGTCGGCCATGGTGGAGATCACCGGGTCAGGGGTGTCGGGATCGAACTCTGCCGAGCTGGCCTCGGTGAGCCCTACCGAGCGCGCCGCCTCGATGACGATGCACTGCAGGCCCAGACACAATCCGAGCACCGGGATGCCCCGCCTGCGGGCGTAGTTGATGGCGCCGACCTTGCCTTCGATACCGCGGATGCCGAAACCGCCGGGGATCAGCACACCGTGCACGTCGTCTAGTTCGGCGGCCGCACCCGACGCCGATTCGCAGTCGTCGGAAGGCACCCACCGGATCTCGACCTTGGTGTAGTGCTTGAAGCCACCGGCACGCAAAGCCTCGGCCACCGAAAGGTAGGCGTCGGAGAGATCGATGTACTTGCCCACCAACGCGATTCGCACGGTCTCCTTGGGATCGTGCACCCGGCTCAGCAGGTCGTTCCACTGCGTCCAGTCGACGTCACGGAACGGTAGGTTGAGCCGTCGGATCACGTAGGCGTCGAGCTCCTCGCGGTGCAGCACCTTGGGGATCTCGTAGATGGACGGCGCATCGGGGGTCGAGATGACACCGTCGACGTCCACGTCGCACATCAGCGCGATCTTGTCCTTCAGCGACTCCGGCACGTCCCGGTCGCAGCGCAGGATCAGCGCGTCCGGGGTGATACCGATGTTGCGCAACGCAGCAACCGAGTGCTGCGTGGGTTTGGTCTTCAGCTCACCCGAGGGCTTGAGGTAGGGCACCAGCGAGACGTGCAGGAAAAAGCAGTTCTCCCGCCCCACCTCGTGGCGAACCTGCCGGGCAGCCTCCAGGAACGGCAGCGATTCGATGTCGCCGACGGTGCCGCCGATCTCGGTGATCACCACGTCCGGGCGGTTGCCGTTGGCATCCGGCACAGCCATGGCCAGGATGCGGTTCTTGATCTCGTCGGTGATGTGCGGGATGACCTGCACGGTGTCACCGAGGTACTCACCGCGGCGTTCCTTGGCGATCACCGCCGAATACACCTGGCCCGTGGTGACATTGGCATGGCCGGAGAGATCGCGGTCCAGGAAGCGCTCGTAGTGGCCGACGTCGAGGTCTGTCTCGGCGCCGTCCTCGGTGACGAACACTTCACCGTGCTGGAAGGGATTCATGGTGCCGGGGTCGACGTTGAGGTACGGATCGAGCTTCTGCATCGTCACGTACAGACCCCGCGCGGTGAGCAACTGGCCGAGGCTACTCGCGGTCAGCCCCTTGCCGAGCGAGGACACCACGCCACCGCTGACGAAGATGTGCTTGGTGGCGGTTTGCGGGTGCTTGCGTAACGATGGCAAGTGCATCCTTCCCGTGGAAAACAAAGCAGCAGAAACGCGGCTTGGGCCTGCTGACCCACGGAATCTCACCTTAACACCGACGCCGACAAGCTGTCGCCAACGCGCCGGTGCGGTCGCTATTGGGTGACGGTGACCGCCGTCGCACCCTGCCCGACACCGTACTGCCCGGGTTTGCCACCGGCCGCCAGATCCTGGACGCCCAGCACAGTGGTGATGCGGCCGGACTCCACACCCACGTCGTCGACGGTGCTCACCACAGCGTTCAAGCTCGGGTCGGACCGCACCACGGCGACGGCGGCGGTGCCACTGGCGGAGCCGTCTCGACCGGCCAGCACCACTCCGGAACCGTGCGGCGCCAGTGCCGCGGCGAACCGCGCAACGGTGGCCCCCTGATTACCCGCGTCGTCACCCAGTCCGGCGCCGGTGACCACCACAGCGGCGTCGGCCGCCCCGATAGCACCGTCGGGATAGGACAGGAATCCGGTCTCGCGAAGCGAGGCCAACACCGTCTCGCGCTGCTCGTCGTTGACCCTCGGGGCCGCCGGGTCGCGCGGCGTCAGCAAGGCGATGCCCAGCAGATCGCCCGCTTGCGAGCCCTGGTCCACCAGCGTCGAACTGAGCTGCGTACCGGCGGGCAGCACCGAGGACCCGACGACAGTGCGTAGTTTCTCGGCCGAGTTGGCGTCGACGAACTCCTGGGTGAGTTCGAGCGTGGCGGTGACGGTGCCCCCGGCCTGACCGATGATCCGCGCCACCGCATCGACGTCGCCGTCGTCGGCATCCGGGGTACGAAACAGCACCACAGACTTCTCGGCCAGTGCGGCGCCGACGATGCGCCCAGCTACCTGCGTATCGAAATCGTTTGCAGCACTGAGCCTCTCGTTCAGCACATTCTTCTCGTCGGTGAGCTCGTTGATCTGGCCGTGCAGGTCCCGCTTCTCATCCCGCAAACCAGAGAGCAGCGTGTCGGACAACAGACCCGACCCCAGCACCACCCCGATGGCCAGCGCCAGGAACACCGCGGCCAGCGAGATGGCATGTGAGCGCAGGGTGATCACGAGGTCACCCAGTGCTGAACCCACTGCGAGAACTTGTGCCAGTACTGCACCACCCAGTCGATGACCACGGCGTCGGTCTGCGACACCATCAGCGCGACGATGACGGCCACCAGCATCGCGAGCACCAGCATCGCGATCGAGCCGCCGGAGATCCGGCTGCGGTACAGCGTCGCGACGGCCTTGGCGTCCACCAGCTTCTCCCCCACCTTCAGACGGGTCAGGAAGGTCGACGGGTTGGTGCGCTGCCGGGTCCGGTCGAAGAACTCTTCGATGCTGGCCGTGTGCCCGGCGGTGACGATCAACGCGGCACCATGGTGATCGGCCAACAGCAGCGCCAGATCGGCAGCCGAGCCGGCGGCGGGGAAGGTCATGGCTCCGACACCGAGATCCTGGATGCGCTCGAGGCCCTGTGCATGTCCGTCGGCGTCTGCGGGCAGCACCACCTGGGCGCCGGACTTCAGTGCATCAGCGCTGATCTGCTCGGGATCGCCGACGATCAGCTGCGGGCGATAACCGGCCTTGCGAATCAGGTCGGCACCCGTGCCGACGCCGATCAGCACCGGCTGGTACTCCTTGATGAATGGCTTCAGCGCTTTGAGATCCTCAGCGGCACAAGGCTCTTCCGCCACCACTACGACATGGCGGCGGCGCAGGTCCACGTCGATGTCGGGGATTCCGATGCCGTCGATCAGCAGCGGGCTCTCACTGCGGATGAATTCGATGGTATTGCCCGCGAATGCTTCCAGGTGTGCCACCAGACCACTCTTGGCCTCGTGCATCATCTCGTTGATGTCTTCGTCGGACCGTTCGGCACCGAGCGCCAGCCGACGGTCGCCGGCGTACACGCCACCGTTGTGCAGCCGGATCTTGGCGCCGTCCTTGATCTTCTTGAAGACGTCGGGGCCGGTCTCGTCGATCAAGGTGATGCCGTTGCCCACCAACACCTCGGGGCCGAGATTGGGGTAACGGCCCGAGATGGACGGTGATGCGTTGACGACGCCGGCGATGTTGGCGTCCACGAGGGCGTCGGCGGTGGCGCGGTCGAGATCGAGGACGTCGAGGACAACGATGTCCCCGGGCTCGACTCGCCGCAGCAGTCGGTCGATGTCGCGGTCGACACGGGCGGTACCCATGACGCCAGGTCGGGAGCTGCCGTTACGTGAGAGAAGCGCTGCCATCCGCATGGCGGTGATTCTGTAACCGAATTGCCGCATTGCTAGGGAGGCGCGCCGTAACACCAGCCTCACAAGTCACATTGCGTCACATCAGTAACAGCTCCGAAGCCGGTGCTACGTGGCGTCCTCGCGATCCCGCCGTGCGGCCTCGAGGAGTTCCTTGGCGTGCGCTCGGCCGGTGTCCGTCTCCCCCAGACCCGCCAGCATCCGCGCCAGTTCGGCTACCCGGTCGTCGTCGCCCAGCCGCTGCACACCGCTGGTGCCGTTCTTGCCCAGCGGCGCCACCACCAGGTGGGTGTCGGCGTAGGCCGCCACCTGCGGCAGGTGCGTGACGACGATGACCTGGTGGGTACGAGCCAGCCTCGCCAGCCTGCGCCCGATCTGTACGGCAGCCCGCCCGCCCACACCGGCATCCACTTCGTCGAACACCATCGTGGTGCCTTCAGCGGAGGCGGCCAGTACCACCTCCAGTGCAAGCATCACCCGGGATAGTTCACCTCCGGAGGCGCTCTTGCCCAACGGCAGGACGTTGCCGCCCCTGTGTGCGGTGAACCCGAACTCCACCAGATCGACGCCGTGTGATCCGGCGTGAACTCTCTGCCCCGAAGCCAGGGTCACCGGAGCGGTGTCGTCCTCGCGAGCCGGCAGCGGCGAGACCGTGATGGTGAACTCGGCATTGGTCATCGCCAGTCCGGCCAGCTCAGCGGTGACCGCCTTGGCCAGTCCTTTGGCGGCCTTGGTGCGGACCGCGCTCAGATCGGCGGCGGCCTTGGCCACCTTGGCGGCCAACTCGTCCACCTTCGTGCCCAGCTCGGCCAAAGCTTCCTCGGACACGTCGAGCTGCGACAACCGAGCCCGGGACTCGGCCGCCCAGCTCAGCACGCCGTCGACGTCGGCGGCGTACTTGCGGGTCAGCGACCTCAGCTCGGCCTGACGAGCCAGTTTCGACTCCAAGGTGCTGGCGTCGGTGGGCAGCCCCGACAGGATCCCACCGATCTCGCGGGACACGTCACCCACCACGGTCAGCGCTTCGGCGAGCTGACGGCCCAACGCCTGCAGTGCGGCATCGTCGCAGGAGTCCAGGGCACTGACCGCCGCACCGATGGCGCTGGTGGCCGACACTTCGCTGCCACCGTCGGCATCGTCGAGAACCCCCGACAACGCCGCCCGCGCCGTCGCGGCGGCTTCCCGCAGCGCGTCCAGTTCAGAGAGCCGCCGGATATCGGCCACCAACGCCTCGTCCTCGCCGGACTGCGGGTCCACGGTGTCGATTTCGTTGAGCGCAAACTGCAGGCGATCGGCCTCCTGTGCCAGATCTCGGGCCCGGTCGGTGCGTTCGAGGAGATCACGACGTGCCGCCAGCCACTGCTGGCGCAGCGTCCGGTACTTCTCCAGCTTGGCGTCGACGTCGGCGAAACGGTCCAGGGCACCGCGCTGCTCGTCGGGGCGCATCAGCCGCAGCTGGTCGTTCTGGCCGTGCAGCGTCAACAGTTGGGTGGTGAAGGTGCTCAACGATTTCGCCGGGACACTGCGCCCGCCGAGGTACGCCCGAGACGGGCCTTCGCGACTGACCGACCGCAGGGCAATGACACTGCCGTCGTCATCACGCTCGGACCCCGACGATTCCAGGATCTCGTCGATCTCGGAGGTCAACGACGCGTCCAGCTCCACAGTGGTGAAGCGGCCTTCGACCACGGCCTTCTCGGCACCCGAGCGCACGCGGTTGGCATCAGCGCGGGCTCCCCCGAGCAGGTGCAGGCCCGTCACCACCATGGTCTTGCCGGTGCCGGTCTCACCGGTGAGCACCGTCAGGCCACGGTCGAACTCGGCGTTGGCCGCGCTGATGGCGCCCAGAGCCTGAATGCGAATCTCGGCCAGCACAGTGCTACTGCCCGCGCCAGCCGGTGACCGGCAGGCGGAACTTGCGCACCAGCCGGTCGGTGAACGGGGCACTGTCGAGGCGCACCCACTTGACCGGGGTGCCGCAACGGGTGGCCTCCAGCCGCCCACCTGCGGGCAGCTTCATCTGTCTGCGCCCGTCGCAGAACACCAGCGCGTCATAGCCGGTGGATTCGATCTCGACGGCGATGGTGGCATTGGGGCTGGTGACCATGGGACGGGCGAACAGTGCGTGTGCGTTGTTGGGCACCACCAGGATGGCCTCGAGGTCCGGCCACACCACCGGGCCACCCGACGAGAACGCATAGGCGGTGGAGCCGGTGGGCGTGGCGATGAGCACGCCGTCGCAACCGAACGACGACACCGGGCGGCCGTCGATCTCGACGACCACACCCAGCACGCCCAGGCGCGGACTCTTCTCCAAGCTGGCTTCGTTCAAGGCCCAGCCACGCTCGACGATCTCGCCGTCCACCCGGATCGCGACGTCAAGCGTCATCCGCGTCTCCACCCGGTAGTTGCGCTGGATCACATGGTCCAGGACGGAGTCGAGGTTGTCGGCCTCGGCCTCGGCGAGGAAGCCGATGCGACCCAGGTTCACCCCAAGCACCGGTATGTCCACGTTGCGGGCCAGTTCGGCGGCACGCAGGAAGGTGCCGTCGCCACCGAGCACCAGCACCATCTCGCAGCCCGCAGCCGCGTTCTCGTCGGCGTCGACCACCTCTATCTCGACCCCGAGTGCGCGCATGTCGTCGGGATTGAGGTGCAGGCTTCCGCGGTCGACGGCTTCGGCGGACAGCATCTTCAGTCCGATGCCGTGCTCACCCATCACCTTTTCGACCCGGCGGGCCACCTCGGTGGCTTCTGGTCGGCCGGTGTGTACCACCAGCAGGATCGTGCGGTCGCACGTCATTGCGGCCCCTCGTCGACGGCTGTGCGGATGGCTGCGTCCAGATCGGCACCGCGCAAAGCGCGGTCGGTGTCGCTGCGCAGCCACAGGAAGTACTCCACGTTGCCAGATGGTCCTGGCAGCGGACTCGCCACCACCCCCACGGTGTGCCAGTTCAGCTCCGCTGCCCGGCGTGCGACACCGAGCACCGCGGACTGACGCAGCAGCGGATCCGACACCACTCCACCGGCACCGACCTGGCCCTTACCCACCTCGAACTGGGGCTTCACCATGGGAACGATATCGGCGTCGGCCGACGAACACCGGGTCAGCGCGGGCAACACAGTGGACAACGAGATGAACGACAGATCAGCAACCACCGCCTCCACCGTGCCTCCGATGACCTCCGGGGTGAGCTCGCGGACATTGGTGCGCTCGAACACCCGGACTCGCTCATCGGAACGCACCGGCCAGGCCAGCTGCCCGTAACCGACGTCGACGGCCACCACTTCGCGGGCCCCGCGATCCAGCAGCACCTCGGTGAATCCCCCGGTGGACGCACCGGCGTCCAGACAGCGGCGGCCACTGACATCGAGGCCGAATGCGTCAAGCGCACCGATCAGTTTGTGGGCGCCGCGGGAGACCCAACTACGCTCTCCCGCTTCGACTTTGAGTGTGGCCGTCAGCGCGATAGCCGTGGCGGGTTTGGTGGCTGGCATACCGTCAACCAGGACACGGCCCGCCTCTATGAGCTCAGCTGCCTGCTGACGGGACCGGGCCAGGCCGCGACGAACCAATTCGGCGTCGACGCGAGTGCGCCGTGCCACTTCAGCCCTTCTCCACCGATTCCAGTGCCTGCACCAAGACGTCGTGGGCCTGCTCGAGGCGGGCCGCAACGTCGTCGAGGTCCACATCGCGGCCGTCATGCGCGACGTCTGGCACTTCGGCCAACAACGCCTCGAACTGCGTGCGGATCTGATCTGCGTCGGTACTCATATCGGCACCAACGCTAGCTGATCGACCAGCGTTGTAGCGCCGCCGCCGCGGTGTTGTCGCCGGCGCAGATCGTGTACTGCGATGCGGACGGTGCGGCGTCCCAGACAGCTCTGGCTGTCGCCCGCACCACCGACAACCCGTCCTCCCCAGGAGGCTCGCCCGTTGCCGACACCCTCACCGTGTCGCCGTCGACGTACACCTGCCAGGCAGGATGCGGAGCCACGGCACAGGACTCAGTGTCGGCGTGCAGTGATCGCAGGTCCTGCGCGATGAAGGTCGGTCGCTGAGCAGGCACGGCATGCACGGCATCGCTGGCGCTGTTGACGCCGGTGAGCACCATCAGGCTGGGCAGCTGCGCGGCGTTGGCACCGGCGATGTCGGTGTCGAGCCGGTCGCCAACAACCAGGGCCGCCTGAAACTCCCCCCGCGACAACGCATCTTCCATCAGCGTCGGCGCAGGTTTACCCGCCACCTGAGGTTCGCTGTCGGTGGCGGCCCGCACGGCAGCCACCATGGATCCGTTGCCCGGCAGCAGCCCTCGCTCGGTCGGCAGGGTGCGGTCGACATTGGCGGCGACCCAGAGTGCACCGGAACGGATGGCCAACGCGGCCTCGGCCAGATCCGACCACCCGGTCTGCGGATTGTGCCCTTGCACCACAGCCACCGGGTCGTCACTGAACAGCCGCACCGGTCGCAACCCGACGGCGGCGACTTCCTGTGCCAGCGCCTCCGTACCGACCACGAGTACGGGCGCACCCGCGGGCAGTTGTCGAACCAGCAGCCGGGCCGCGCCCTGGGCGCTGGTCACGACGTCGGCGCTGTCGGCCGCGAACCCGAGTTCGGTCAGGTGCTCGGCGACCTCGCCGGCGCTGCGTGAAGCGTTGTTGGTGACGAAGAATGTCCGCGACGACGCCTGTGCCAGTGCTTCCACGGCGCCCTCGGTGGGCTCGTGCCCACGGAACACGGTTCCGTCGAGGTCAAGCAGCAGGCAATCAAAGTGTTCGGCAAAGGTCGTCACGTCAGGCGAGCTCACTGATGCGGTCTTCGGCGTCGGTGACGCCGTCGGTGTCCGCACTGGCGGCATGGAAGAACCACTGCAACGCTTCCTCGTTGCGGCCCAGCGCCAGCAGGGCTTCTGCGTACGCATAGAACAGCCGAGCGGCGGTCTGCCCAGCACGGGTGGGGTCCAGCGGCGGTGACGCCAGGACTGCCAGTGCCTGCTCTAACTGGCCCATGTCGGCGCGAGCTCCGGCAACGACGATGCGCAGCTCATCGGCCTCATCACCGGTCAGCGCCAGAGCTTCGGCACTGCGTGCCAGCTCGATGGCACGCTCCGGTCGACCCACGCCCCGCTCGCAGTCGGCGATGAGAGCCAGCAGTTCGGATTTGGCACCCATCCGCTTGGCAGCCCGCAGCTCCGAGAGTGCCTGTGCCCAGTCGCCGCAGTGGTAGGCGGCGATGCCGACGGCCTCGCGGATGGCGGCGATACGCCCCGAGCGCTGACGTGCCGCACGTGCGTGCTCCAAGGCCGCTTCGGGATCCTCATCGAGGAGTTCACCTGCCGCCACGAGATGGCGGGCGATGGTGTCGGCAGTCGTCTTGTCGAGAGTGCTCAACTCACGGCGCACATCGGGGGCCAACTGCTTGGCGTCGATGTTCGGCGGAATCCGCGGGCCTGCAGGCCGGTTCTCGGCGTCGCCGTCATGCTGCGGACGCGGCTGGGTGCGACGCGCCCGGTCGGGGCCTGATCGTGCCGGCGGCTTCGCCCGGTCTTTCCACCGCGGTGCGCCATCACGGTCGGGGCGCCCTGACCGGCGGTCTCCACCACCTCTGTTCTCGACCACTGCTGCCTTTCCGGCTCGTAACCTCCACGTCAGGATACGGGTAGCAGCGTTTTAGCCACAATTCGCCATTCCCCGACGACAAATCGCCTTTGTTTCCGACGCCGTTGCTCGCCATTTTCCGAAAGAGCGGCCGACAAATAGAAATGCCCCCCACTTGCGTGGGGGGCATTTCTCAATGTGTGTTCGGCGGTGTCCTACTTTTCCGCCCGTGCAGGGCAGTATCATCGGCGCTGACAGGCTTAGCTTCCGGGTTCGGGATGGGACCGGGCGTTTCCCTGTCGCTATGACCGCCGTAACTCTATTTTCTTGTCGGCGAAACACCCCGGGTGTGGGGGTTTCGGTCCGTGTCCAAGAACAAGTGTTTTTGGTGGTGGAGTGCGTTGTGAGATGTGGTTGCGTGGTTGCGAGCAGCAATAATGGAGGTTGTTGTAAGTTTTCGGCCGGTTAGTGCCAGTTCCCTAACACATTGCTGTGTGTACAGGTCTGGCCTATCGATCCCGTGGTCTGCGGGGGGCCTTATCCCTCCTAGAGGGTGAGAAACCTGGTCTTGGAAGGGGTTTCCCGCTTAGATGCTTTCAGCGGTTATCCTGTCCGAACGTGGCTATCCAGCCGTGCTCCTGGCGGAACAACTGGTATACCAGAGGTTCGTCCGTCCCGGTCCTCTCGTACTAGGGACAGATTTCCTCAAGTTTCTGACGCGCGCGGCGGATAGAGACCGAACTGTCTCACGACGTTCTAAACCCAGCTCGCGTGCCGCTTTAATGGGCGAACAGCCCAACCCTTGGGACCTGCTCCAGCCCCAGGATGCGACGAGCCGACATCGAGGTGCCAAACCATCCCGTCGATATGGACTCTTGGGGAAGATCAGCCTGTTATCCCCGGGGTACCTTTTATCCGTTGAGCGACACCCCTTCCACTCGGGGGTGCCGGATCACTAGTCCCGACTTTCGTCCCTGCTCGACATGTACGTCTCACAGTCAAGCTCCCTTGTGCACTTGCACTCAACACCTGATTGCCGTCCAGGTTGAGGGAACCTTTGGGCGCCTCCGTTACATTTTAGGAGGCAACCGCCCCAGTTAAACTACCCACCAGGCACTGTCCCTGAACCGGATATACGGTTCGAAGTTAGAAGTCCAATACGATCAGAGTGGTATTTCAACAACGACTCCACCCACACTGGCGTGTGAGCTTCACAGTCTCCCACCTATCCTACACAAACCGTATCGAACGCCAATACCAAGTTGTAGTGAAGGTCCCGGGGTCTTTTCGTCCTGCCGCGCGTAACGAGCATCTTTACTCGTAGTGCAATTTCGCCGAGTCTATGGTTGAGACAGTTGAGAAGTCGTTACGCCATTCGTGCAGGTCGGAACTTACCCGACAAGGAATTTCGCTACCTTAGGATGGTTATAGTTACCACCGCCGTTTACTGGGGCTTAAATTCTCCGCTTCACCTTACGATTAACGGGTCCTCTTAACCTTCCAGCACCGGGCAGGCGTCAGTCCGTATACATCGTCTTGCGACTTCGCACGGACCTGTGTTTTTAGTAAACAGTCGCTTCTCACTGGTTTCTGCGACCCACTCCCGCTGCCCACCGCAAAGGTGTTGACGGTATGTAGGTCCCCCTTCTCCCGAAGTTACGGGGGTATTTTGCCGAGTTCCTTAACCATAGTTCACTCGTACGCCTTGGTATTCTCTACCTGACCACCTGTGTTGGTTTGGGGTACGGGCCGTGTGAGAGCTCGCTAGAGGCTTTTCTCGGCAGCATAGGATCACCGAATTCACCTCATACGGTTATGCATCACCTCTCAGGATATGTGCTGGACGGATTTACCTATCCAACTCCCTACAGGCTTGCCCCAGTATTACCACTGACTGGTACGGCTACCTTCCTGCGTCACCCCATCGCTTGACTACTACCAGCGAAGGTCCCGCGCAGCCCCAGAAACCATCACCCCGAAGGGATCCGTGGATCTGGATTTGGGCGGTTAGTACCGCTGATTCATCAGGGACGCGCTCACACGGGTACGGGAATATCAACCCGTTGTCCATCGACTACGCCTGTCGGCCTCGCCTTAGGTCCCGACTCACCCTGGGCGGACTGGCCTGGCCCAGGAACCCTTGGTCTTTCGGCGGGCAAGGTTCTCACTTGCCTTATCGCTACTCATGCCTGCATTCTCACTCCCACACCCTCCACAACTCGATCACTCGGCTGCTTCACCGGATGCAGGACGCTCCCCTACCCAATACTTACGTATTGCCGCGGCTTCGGCGGTGTGCTTGAGCCCCGCTACATTATCGGCGCACAATCACTTGACCAGTGAGCTATTACGCACTCTTTCAAGGGTGGCTGCTTCTAAGCCAACCTCCTGGTTGTCTTCGCGACTGCACATCCTTTTCCACTTAGCACACGCTTAGGGGCCTTAGCCGGCGATCTGGGCTGTTTCCCTCTCGACGCACGGAGCTTATCCCCCGCCGTCTCACTGCCACGCTTACACTTACCGGCATTCGGAGTTTGGCTGACGTCAGTAACCTTGTGAGGCCCATCGGCCATCCAGTAGCTCTACCTCCGG
Source organism: Mycobacterium sp. MS1601 (assembly GCF_001984215.1). Taxonomy (NCBI): domain Bacteria; kingdom Bacillati; phylum Actinomycetota; class Actinomycetes; order Mycobacteriales; family Mycobacteriaceae; genus Mycobacterium; species Mycobacterium sp. MS1601. Next base: position 5,251,702 of record NZ_CP019420.1, on the reverse strand, counting down.
CAAGAAACACGCAACGCTGCACCTAAATGCATTTCGGGGAGAACCAGCTATCACGGAGTTTGATTGGCCTTTCACCCCTACCCACAACTCATCCCCTCAGTCTTCAACCTAAGTGGGTTCGGGCCTCCACACGGTCTTACCCGCGCTTCACCCTGGCCATGGGTAGATCACTCCGCTTCGGGTCCAGAACACGCCACTACACCCCATACGGGGATACGCCCTATTCAGACTCGCTTTCGCTACGGCTACCCCACCCGGGTTAACCTCGCGACATGCCCCTGACTCGCAGGCTCATTCTTCAAAAGGCACGCCATCACCCCACCACAAAGGAGGGCTCTGACGGATTGTAAGCGCACGGTTTCAGGTACTATTTCACTCCCCTCCCGGGGTACTTTTCACCATTCCCTCACGGTACTAATCCGCTATCGGTCACTGAGAAGTATTCAGGCTTACCGGGTGGTCCCGGCAGATTCACAGCAGATTCCACGGGCCCGCTGCTACTCGGGGACACAACGACAACAGACAACATGTTTTCGACTACCGGGCTCTCACCGTCTACGGCAGGCCATCCCAAGCCACTTCGCCTAACACATCATTTTCTCACTGCTGCCCCAGTCGGCGGACTGAAGAACGTTGACCCCACAACACCGCACACACAACCCCCGCCGGGTATCACATGCGCACGGTTTAGCCATCCTCCGCTTTCGCTCGCCACTACTCACGGAATCACAATTGTTTTCTCTTCCTACGGGTACTGAGATGTTTCACTTCCCCGCGTTCCCCCCAACGCCTATACATTCAGCGTTGGGTGACACGACATCACTCGTGCCGGGTTTCCCCATTCGGACATCCTCGGATCACCGGTCGGTTGACACCTCCCCGAGGCTTATCGCAGCCTCCTACGTCCTTCATCGGCTCCCAGTGCCAAGGCATCCACCATGCGCCCTTAAACACTTACAAAAACCAAAAATGAGCAAAAATTGCACATCATTAAGTGCACACAACAACCACCCGAACCCCCAAAGGAACCCGAGCAGACTCTTGCGCGCTAGATGCTCGCAACCACTATCCACAAATCAAACACCACACCCCACCACCAAGATGGAGCGACAACAACACCCACCACCACCACATCCAACGATCCGGCGATACGGGCCGGCGCACATCCCCCACCGGGAACGGCGCCGCAAGGCTGCTGCCTCAAAGCCCAACAGTGTGTTCGATGACCCCCTGCAACCCCAACCAGCCTCGAAAGACCAACCAGGACAAGGTTTTTGAGTTTGCTCTACAACTTTATGCACCAGACCGACACCCACTACAGGCACCGGCCAACCAACGTTTCCGTCCGGGACATCGGTGATCCGCACGATGCGGGCCGACCCGAAACTACGTGGTGCTCCTTAGAAAGGAGGTGATCCAGCCGCACCTTCCGGTACGGCTACCTTGTTACGACTTCGTCCCAATCGCCGATCCCACCTTCGACGGCTCCCTCCCACAAGGGGTTAGGCCACCGGCTTCGGGTGTTACCGACTTTCATGACGTGACGGGCGGTGTGTACAAGGCCCGGGAACGTATTCACCGCAGCGTTGCTGATCTGCGATTACTAGCGACTCCGACTTCACGGGGTCGAGTTGCAGACCCCGATCCGAACTGAGACCGGCTTTGAAAGGATTCGCTCCACCTCACGGCATCGCAGCCCTTTGTACCGGCCATTGTAGCATGTGTGAAGCCCTGGACATAAGGGGCATGATGACTTGACGTCATCCCCACCTTCCTCCGAGTTGACCCCGGCAGTCTCTCACGAGTCCCCACCATAACGTGCTGGCAACATGAGACAAGGGTTGCGCTCGTTGCGGGACTTAACCCAACATCTCACGACACGAGCTGACGACAGCCATGCACCACCTGCACACAGGCCACAAGGGAACGCCTATCTCTAGACGCGTCCTGTGCATGTCAAACCCAGGTAAGGTTCTTCGCGTTGCATCGAATTAATCCACATGCTCCGCCGCTTGTGCGGGCCCCCGTCAATTCCTTTGAGTTTTAGCCTTGCGGCCGTACTCCCCAGGCGGGGTACTTAATGCGTTAGCTACGGCACGGATCCCAAGGAAGGAAACCCACACCTAGTACCCACCGTTTACGGCGTGGACTACCAGGGTATCTAATCCTGTTCGCTCCCCACGCTTTCGCTCCTCAGCGTCAGTTACTGCCCAGAGACCCGCCTTCGCCACCGGTGTTCCTCCTGATATCTGCGCATTCCACCGCTACACCAGGAATTCCAGTCTCCCCTGCAGTACTCTAGTCTGCCCGTATCGCCCGCACGCCCACAGTTAAGCTGTGAGTTTTCACGAACAACGCGACAAACCACCTACGAGCTCTTTACGCCCAGTAATTCCGGACAACGCTCGGACCCTACGTATTACCGCGGCTGCTGGCACGTAGTTGGCCGGTCCTTCTTCTGCAGGTACCGTCACTTGCGCTTCGTCCCTGCTGAAAGAGGTTTACAACCCGAAGGCCGTCATCCCTCACGCGGCGTCGCTGCATCAGGCTTGCGCCCATTGTGCAATATTCCCCACTGCTGCCTCCCGTAGGAGTCTGGGCCGTATCTCAGTCCCAGTGTGGCCGGTCACCCTCTCAGGCCGGCTACCCGTCGTCGCCTTGGTAGGCCATTACCCCACCAACAAGCTGATAGGCCGCGGGCCCATCCCACACCGCAAAAGCTTTCCACCACCAGCCATGAAGCCAATGATCATATTCGGTATTAGACCCAGTTTCCCAGGCTTATCCCAAAGTGCAGGGCAGATCACCCACGTGTTACTCACCCGTTCGCCACTCGAGCACCCCGAAGGGCCTTTCCGTTCGACTTGCATGTGTTAAGCACGCCGCCAGCGTTCGTCCTGAGCCAGGATCAAACTCTCCAAACAAAAACCCCCAGCCAAAGCCAGGCAGAATTCGAATCAGAAAAATCCGATCACAAACAAAAGACACCAAAAACTGGCATCAAAAAACAACCACACCCACAAGCAGGAAGACGGGGAGTCCCCCCACAGATGCGGTCAACAAACAAAAACCACCAAACACACTATTGAGTTCTCAAACAACAGACCTGCATTTCTCCCCTGGCCCGCGACAAATCTTCGGCCTCATCGGCCACTGGTTCGTACTGCGGACTATCAGGAACAACCTGTTACCAGGCTGATTCCCGGGGAGGTCTTCGCGCTCTCCGGCTTGGCCGGGTCGCTCTGACCTGGATTAAGTTACGGCTCTGGAAACTCAGAGTCAAATCGCCTGGTAGATCGCTGTTTCCAGACGAGGGAATCGACGCCAGCCGTTCACGAGACCGGCTGCCTCCCGGCTCTCATGTCAGCCGGCGTACGCCTGCCACGTTCCGCTTCCCTCGACGCAGCACCAGCCACTGGCCGTGCAGAAAGTCCGAGGCGTGCGGCGTCCAGTCCTCGGTCGTGATGCGGACGTTGTTCACCGACACCCCGCCTTCTGCGATGTTGCGCTTGGCTGCGCCCCTGCTCGCGGCCAGTCCGGTGGCCACCAGCAGATCGGTGATGCCGTCAGGTCCACCGGGCGAAAGCTCAGCCACCGATGTCTCCCGAAGCGCCGCTGCCAGCGTCAATTCATCCAGGACACCCAACTCACCGCGTCCGAACAAAGCCTGGCTGGCATGTTCCACCGCGGCGGTAGCCGCCTCTCCATGCACCAGGTTGGTCAATTCCCTGGCCAACCGACGCTGGCCGGCACGCTCATGCGGTCGATCGCGGGTCGCCTGGTCAAGCTCGGCGATCTCGTCGAAGGACAGGAATGTGAACCACTTGAGGTACGGGACCACGTCCGCGTCGGCAGTGTTGACGAAGTACTGGTACCAGGCATACGGGCTGGTCATTTCCGGATCCAGCCAGAGGCTGCCGCCGCCGGTGGACTTGCCGAACTTCGCCCCGGTGGAATCGGTGACCAGCGGCGTGGTCATCGCATGCACTGTGGCTCCGAGCTTCTGCCGGACCAGGCGGACGCCGGCGATGATGTTGCCCCACTGGTCGGAACCTCCTACCTGCAATCCGCAGCCGTACCTGCGGTGCAGCTCCACGAAGTCGTTGGCCTGCAACAGCATGTAGCTGAACTCGGTGTACGAGATGCCCTCGCCGTCGAGGCGGCGCCGAACTGTATCTCGGTCCAACATCACATTCACCGAGAAGTACTTGCCGACGTCACGCAGGAACTCGATCGCCGATAGTTCCTGGGTCCAGTTCAGATTGTTCTCGACAATGGCACCCGTAGGTGACTCGTCGAACATCACGAATCGTTCGAGCTGCCCACGGATCCGGGTAGCCCAATCGGCGACCACGTCCGCGGTGTGCAGCGTGCGCTCGCCGGTCTCCCGCGGGTCACCGATCATTCCGGTGGCTCCCCCGGCCATCACGATGGGCCGGTGGCCTGCTTCCTGGAGGCGGCGCAACGTCAGCAATGGGACCAAATGCCCAGCGTGCAGGCTGGGCGCGGTGGGGTCGAACCCGGAGTAGACCGTCACCGGACCCGCCGCGAACTGGTCGGCCAGTGCGTCGGAATCGGTGGACTGCGCAATGAGGCCGCGCCAGTTCAACTCGTCGAGGATCGTCGTGCCCATGGGGAAATCTTCCCGCACCGGCCCGGCGCTAGTCCGACAGCCCCACCGCCGGAGCCCGCGGACTGCGCCGGAATGCCGAAACCTCGGGACGCCCGGCAAGCCAGAACCGCCACGGCCGATCCGCGGCCCTGCTCACCCCAACCCGCGGGCCGGTGACGGGCTCAAGCGGGGCGGCGAGCTCCAGCCGGACGGGTGACGAGGCGGAGAAGAGATCAGTTCCATTGTCCGACATCACAATTCCCAGAGCTGAACACAGATTGCCGGGGCCGCGGGCCAATGCTGGGGTGCTGACCGACACACCGCGGCGCTTCTGCGCGATCTCGACACCTTCGTCGACCACTGCGGCGCGCACCAACACTGCGGCCGCATCTCCGTCCGGACCACACACCACGTTGGCGCAGGTGTGAATGCCATGGCTCATGTAGGTGTAGAGCAGACCCGCCGGACCGAACATCACCGAATTGCGGATGCCGGGTCCGCGGAACGAATGCGACGCCGGGTCGGGCCACGGCCCGTCTGCCGGTCCGCCATAGGCCTCGACCTCGACGATCGTCGACTCGACGCCACGCGAGCGCAGGCGCGCACCCAAGAGCCGACAGGCGGCGGACACCGGATCGACGGCCAGTGGATGCATGCAGCGATTGTGCCGAACCCCTTGACGCTGGACGCAAGCGGGAGGATATTCATCCTATGATGAGTTCATCGGATGATGAATTGATGACCAGCGCAAACGCTGTCGTCGTCGCCGGATTGCGGGTGGTCCGCGGCAAGAGGACCGTGCTGCACGACCTCAGCCTGACCATCAGTCGCGGCAGCATCACCGGCCTGCTCGGGCCTTCCGGCTGCGGCAAGACCACCCTGATGCGGTGCCTCGTGGGCACTCAGGTGATCGCGGCGGGCACCGTCAAGGTCCTCGGCCACCCAGCCGGATCACACACCCTGCGCCATCGGGTCGGCTACGTCACGCAGAACCCGACGGTTTACGCCGACCTCAAAGTCATCGACAATGTGCGCTACTTCGCCGCGCTGTACGGGGCCTCACCCGCCGCGGCAGCCGAAGCGGTCGCCTCGGTCGGACTCACCGACCATCGGGACAGCTACTGCGCTGACCTTTCCGGCGGCCAAATCAGTCGCGTGTCGCTGGCCTGCGCCCTGGTCGGTGAGCCAGACCTGCTGGTGCTCGACGAACCGACCGTCGGACTGGACCCGGTGGTTCGCGTGGAGCTGTGGGACCGGTTCAACAACCTCGCCCGCCGCGGCACCACCCTGCTGGTCTCGAGCCACGTGATGGACGAGGCCGACCACTGCGGCGATCTGTTGCTGATGCGCGACGGCCATCTGCTGGCCCACACCACGCCCGCCCAACTCAGAGAGGACACCCAATGCAGCTCACTGGAGGCCGCATTCCTGTCCGTCATCACGCACAGCACCGCGGCGTGACGGCCCCACGGCGTGCGACGCTGGGGCCCTATCTCGCGACCACAGCCCGGATCCTGCGACAGCTGGCCGGCGATCATCGCAGTGTCGCGATGATTCTGGTGGTTCCGACGCTGGTGATCGTGCTGATGTATTTCATGTTCGACAACACACCCGCGTCGTTCAACGCCGCCTGCCTGATGTTGCTCGGATTGCTACCGCTGGTGGTGATGTTCCTGATCACGTCGATCTCCATGCAGCGCGAACGTGTCTCGGGAACCCTGGAACGGATACTCACCACTCCCCTGCGGCGTGGTGACCTACTGGCCGCCTACGGCACCGCCTTCTCGCTGGCCGCCGCGGCACAGGCCAGCATCGCGTGCCTGGTCGCGTTCTGGCTGCTCGGTTTCGACACCGCGGGCAGCCCGGTGTGGGTGTTCGTGATCGCCATCATCAACGCCGTCCTCGGCGTCGGTCTCGGACTGTTGTGCAGCGCGTTCGCCCGCACCGAGTTCCAGGCGGTCCAGTTCATGCCCGTGGTGGTGGTACCTCAGCTGCTGCTGTGCGGCATCATCGTGCCGCGCGCGCTGATGCCGGATTGGCTGCAGTGGATCAGCAACATGCTGCCGGCCAGCTACGGGCTCGAGGCGCTGCGCGAAGTGGGAGCCCATCCCGAGCTGACGGGTACCGCCGTCCGTGACATCGTGGTGGTTGTGGCATTCGCAGCGGCGGCACTGGGTCTGGCAGCGGTGACGCTGCGACGGCGGACCCCATAGCCGCGGTGACGACCGAGAACCGCCGACGGCCCGGCCGTCCTACCGGCACATCCGACACCCGGGACAGGATCCTCGCCAGCGCCCGCGACCTCTTCGCGCGAAACGGCGTCGGCAACACCTCGATCCGCGCCATCGCCGCCGACGCCGGCGTCGACTCCGCACTGGTGCACCATTACTTCGGCACCAAGGAGAAGCTGTTCACCGCCGCGATCAATGTGGCCGTCGACCCTGCCCACATCCTGGTGCCGCTGGCCACCGCACCGGTCACCGAGCTGGGTCGCACACTCCCTGCGCTGATCCTGCCGCTGTGGGACTCCGAGGCGGGCGCAGGCATGGTCGCCACCCTGCGCTCGGCCCTGACCGGCGACGACATCAACATGTTCCGGTCGTTCCTGCGCGATGTCGTGGTGAAGACTCTGGCGGCACGGATCGATGATCCGGTGGGCACCGGGGTCCTGCGTGCCGAGTTCGCCGCGACCCAAATTCTCGGCGTCGTGATGGCGCGCCACATTCTCAAGCTGGAACCACTGGCGTCGCTACCGCTCGATCAGATCATCGACACCATCGCACCGAATCTGCAGCAGTACTTCACCGGCGAACTGCCGACGACCTACTGACCTTTGTAGTCCGGCCCTCTCTCCTCGGCTCCTTCGTCGCCGCATCGTCGACCGGACTAGGAGCCGCCCACCAGACGAGCGTGCTCGTCGTCGCCCACCTCACGGGACTCGTCGACCAGAAGCACCGGGATGCCGTCATCGATTCGGTAAGCGCGGCGCAACCGCGGGTTGTACAGCAGATCTGCGGTGTACATCAACGGGCCCCGATCAGCGGGACAGACGATGATGCTCAGCAGCTTGTCGTCGACCACTTACCGGCCGGGCATTGGGAAGATCGCGTCCGGCTCCTGGACCATCGGATTGCCATTCGCGTTCGGCTGCCACGGACCCTGGTTGATCGAGAAACCGATGCCGCCGGGACCGCTCTGCTGACCCATCTGCGCCAGCACCTTCTGCTGGTTGGCCACGGTCTGCTGCAGCGCGCCCACCAATGGGGCCTGGTTGGGTCCGCGGTTGGTGGCCGCGGCCTGCACCTGCTGCAGATCAGCGGGCTTGGGACGGATGCCCTGGGCACGCAGCACCATCGCGTCGTTGAGCAGGTTGGCTATCTGGCCGCCGCCGGAACCGGTTCCGTACTGCGCCTCGAGCTCGTCGAGGATGTCGGCGTTGGCGGTGCCCGCGAAACCGAGCATCATCGATGCGGCCAGACCCGCGCCTGCCAGGCCGGTCACCGCGGCACGCCGCCAACGAGTGGGCGTCTTATCGGACTGAGATGTCATAAAGATCCTCCAGCAGCGCGATGCCTGTGAGCATGTGTCGGAGGCGCCCCAGATGAGTTCCACGCCTCGCAGCTGTCTCGGGGAGCCTAACAGCGCTATCGTCCAGCAGCACCATCTGTGTTACTCCGCATCCACCAACTGCGATCGGGTGGCGGCGGTCAGCCGCTTGTACTGACCGGTTCGCGGGTCCAGAAGCCAGGTGGTGCGGCCGGCTTTGGGCACCCCAGCACCACGAAGTGCCGAGATGGTCGGGCGATAGGTGGCTGTCAACGGCAACTCGGGCACCACGTGCACGATGTCGGGCGGCAGCCCCACCACCAGATGCGCCACCGCCTCGGCCAGATCGGCCGCAGTGACGGTGGCGCCCGGACGCAGCGTCAATGCTGTCACCGCCAACTGCCGGCCGCCGGCCTGCACACCGTAGGTGACGGCCAGGTCCACCGCAGGAATCATGGTGATGGCATTGGTGATCGGCTCGGAGTACACGACGCCACGCTCGGTTCGCAGGACGCCGGGGCGGTTGTCCACCAGCCAGTAGTCCCCGTCGCCATCCCGGCGAAACAGGTACTCGGTGGAGATCCAGGTATCTGCCGGGGCGAACACACCCCGCTTCACCGCAGCAGTGGGATCGATCGGCCCGCGCGAGCGAGCCAGCAACACACCCACTTCGTCGGTGTCGGCGAGCCGCACAAATCCCCGATCGTCTTCGACGATCAGATCGGATTCGGCATCGTAGGCCGCCAAGGCCACGTGGCCACTGCCGGGCAGCGGGCGCCCCTTGCTGCCGATCTTGGCGCCGGACACGTTGGCCAGCACGGCCTGCCCGTCGGTGGTGGCGAAGAACTCGACCACGTGCGCGGGGGCGAACGCATCGGTGACCCGCTGCCACAGCCCGGTAGGCATGCCGGAACCGATGAACAGCCGTACCGGGTGGTGGCCGTGCAGGACGAACCCGGGGTCGTCGATGACGTCGCGCAGCATCGCCCAGGTGTAGGACACCACGGTGACGCCGTAGCGACGGACCTCTTGGACGAAGGTGTGGGGGTTGAGTCCGCGCGACAGGGCGATGCGCGCTCCGCCGACCACGGCGCCGCCGAGTGCCACGAGCAGACCGGACTGATGGTGTAGCGGTGTCAGGCAGTAGACCGTGTCCCCGCGACCCAGCGCCGCGGTGGACGCGGTGCCGAATGCCGACATGGCCCACCGGTAGTTCGAGATCTGCTTGGCCACCAACTGTCCGCCGACGGTGCTGAACGCGACGAAGGCCCGGTCGCGGGCCAGCCCGGGATTGGGCCGGTACCAGCCGGGCAGGTCCACCGCGTCCGGGTCGATCTGCTCCATGTCGATGACGTCGGCGTCGTCGGGAAGGTTCAGCTCACGCAGGTCACCGCCACCGAGCACCAGCACCTGCAGTGACAACTGCAGTGCGGCGTCCAGGTTGGGCGGGTCGGTGAGGATCTCGGCGACACCGCCTTCTCGGGCGGCGGCGGCCAGGTCCCCGTCGGGGGGCATCAACACCGCGACGGCGCCGAGGCGCGACAGTGCGGCGATGGCGACCAGCGCGCTGGGTCGGGTCTCCATGAGGACGCCGACGTGATCGCCCTGGCGGATACCGACCTTGATGAGACCGCGCACCACGTTGTTGATGCGACGGTCGACGGCCTCGTAGGTATGCACACGACCGTCGAACAGCAGGAACTCGCCGTCCGGGGCACCGCGGGCCTGTTCGGACAGGATGCGGCCCAACGAGATCCGGGTGTGGTCGTTGATCTGGCCCAGCCGGGTCAGCCGCGGCAGCGTGCGGGCCGTTTCGACGGCCAGGGTGCGCAGCGACCGGTTGGTGGCCACCACGGCGCCTGCGGCACCGCGAGCCAGTGACAACGCCACCTCCGAGGCTTCCCCCACTCCGTGGGCCACTCGGGAGGCCAGCGGCACGCCACTGTCGGTGTGCTGGCCTGTCTGGTCCGGCATCGGGACGACGTTGGCGGGTTTGGGGCCGAGCCCACTGAGCCACAGCACCCAGTCCGCGACGGTGGGCCAGGTGATCTCGGCGGCCTTCGAGCCCACAACCAGGCCGAAATGCCCAGCCCGCAGCGTGGTTTCGTAGACATCGGCGGTGGGCGCGGCACGCTTGATGCCACGCACCGACGCCGGCTGACCGATGTCGTCCACCTCACCGACGAAGGCCAGCACCGGGCAGGTGATGTCGCTGAGTGTCAGCAACTGGCCGTCGATGGCGAAGCCGCCGGTCATCATCCGGTTGTGGGAGATGAACTGCTTCAGCAGTTCCTGCACGGCAGGTCCGGACCAGGCGATCCAACCTTCGGAGTCCAGGAACCGGCGCTGTTGCTCCCGGGGCAGCAGAGCTTCCCGGTCGTGGAGTTGGCGCAGGAAGTCCACCCGGGCCTTCGCCGTCTTCAGCGGGTCCAGCATCTGGAAGCCGGTGCGGGCCATCCAACCGGTGATGTCGAGCCGGTTGAACACGTGATCGGCCATGAAGTCGGCGGCCAAGGCGCCGAGATTCGGCGGGATGCCCAGGGGCAGCGCGGCCAGGGTGTCCACCGGTGAACCGAAGGCAATGATGCTGGCGATGTCCTTCGAATGCCGCAGCGCCGCCGCCTGGTAGCAGAACATGCCACCCTGCGAGTAGCCGGCGAGGTGGACGTCGGACCCGGTGGTCTTCTTGATGCTGTCGATAGCGTCGTTGAGCGCCACGATGTGGTCGGTGAGGGTGCGCCGCATCCCGCCCTCGACCTTGTCGGGCTCACCGAAATCGATCACCCACGGATCGAGACCGGCAAAGTGCAGGATGCCGACGGCCCCGTCTTCGCGGGTGACGTCGAACATATTGGCCGACATCATCATCGGGTGCACCATGAGCACCGGAGCACCCACCTTGGCCCGGCCGGGTCTACTGTCGGGCGGGAAGTAGCGCCGAAGCTTGTACATCGGCACGCTCTCGACGATCTGATACGGCGACGGCACCGAACCCGTCTCCAGACCGCCGAGTCGCAGAACCTCCAGGCCGTTCTGAGCAGTAGCCACCAGCCGCTCTACCGGCCTGGTGACCGCGGTCAGGTTCAGATCCATCCAAGTGCTCCCTGCGCAGCGCCCTGCTCATCTCGCCCCGACGGCCTGCACATCATTCCACACACCATTGTCACGCCCGTCACCTTTGGTCACGTGGGCAACCACAGTGCCCACACACGATAGGGTCGGCCCAGTGGCACATCTGCTCGGCGCCGAATCGTTGCGCCTCGAGTACCCGACCAGGGTCGTTTTCAGTTCGGTGACTGTCGGCGTCAACGACGGCGACCGCATCGGCATCGTCGGACGCAACGGCGACGGTAAATCCAGCCTGATGGGCATGCTGACCGGACAGATCGTCCCCGACGCGGGGCGCGTGACCCGGGTGGGCGGCCTGCGGGTAGGTGCTCTCGATCAGGCCGACATCCTCGACGACCGGGCGACGGTGGGGTTCAGCCTCGTCGGCGACATGGCCGAGCACGAGTGGGCCGGTGATGCGCGGGTGCGCGACGTGGTGGGCGGTCTGGTTACCGACCTGGACTGGAATGCCCAGGTGGGCACCTTGTCCGGTGGCCAGCGACGCCGCGTACAACTGGCTGCCCTGTTGATGGGCGACTGGGATGTCATCGCGCTCGATGAGCCCACCAACCACCTCGATGTCGAGGGGATCACCTGGCTGGCCGCACACCTCAAGCAACGCTGGGCACGCAACACCGGCGGACTGCTGCTGGTGACACACGACCGGTGGTTCCTCGACGAGGTCGCCACCACCACCTGGGAGGTCCACGATGGCATCGTCGAGCCGTTCGAAGGCGGGTACGCCGCCTACATCCTGCAGCGGGTGGAGCGGGACCGGATGGCCGCAGCGTCGGAGGCCAAGCGGCAGAACCTGATGCGCAAGGAGCTGGCCTGGCTGCGCCGAGGTGCTCCGGCCCGCACCTCCAAGCCGAAGTTCCGCATCGACGCAGCCAACGCGTTGATCGCCGACGTGCCCCCGATCCGCAACAACATCGAGCTGGCCAAACTTGCCACGGCGCGGCTCGGCAAGGACGTCATCGACCTGCTCGACGTCTCGGTCCGGTTCGGTGAGCGGGAGATCCTGCACGACATCGAATGGCGAATCGCCCCCGGTGAGCGCACCGGGATCCTGGGCGCCAACGGTGCGGGCAAGTCGACCCTGCTCGGGTTGATAGCCGGGACAGTCACCCCGAGCTCGGGACGGGTAAAGCGCGGCAAGACCGTTCAGCTGGCGATGCTGGACCAGCAGGCCGGCATCCTCGCCGACGTCGAAGGAGACATGGTCCGCGAGGTGATCGGCCGCCTCCGCGAGGGGTACCAGGTCGACGGTCGTGAACTTACCCCCACTCAGCTCTTGGAGCGGCTGGGCTTCGCCCGCGACCAACTGTCCACCCGGGTGTCCGAGCTCTCCGGTGGCCAGCGCCGCCGGCTGCAGCTGATGCTGACGCTGCTCAGTGAGCCGAACGTGCTGGTGCTCGACGAGCCCACCAATGACGTTGACACCGAGATGCTGACAGCCACCGAGGATCTGCTGGACTCGTGGCCGGGCACCCTGATCGTCGTCTCCCATGACCGGTACCTGTTGGAGCGCGTAACCGACCAGCAGTACGCGGTGCTCAACGGCACCCTGCGGCATCTTCCCGGCGGCGTCGAGCAATATCTGCAGCTGGCCGACAAGCACCCGGCCCCAGCAGCGGCGGCACCCGTGCCGAGCTCGCAGACCACCTCTGGTGCAGCACAGTACAACGCCCGCAAGGAACTGGGCGCGGTCGAGCGCAAGCTGACGCGCTTGGGCGAACAGATCACCGCGCTGCACTCCACCATGGCCGGCCACGACCAGAGTGACTACACGGCTCTGGCCGACCTCACCGCGCGGCTACGGGCACTGGAAGCCGAGAACGCCGACCTCGAGGAGCGCTGGTTGGAGCTCTCGGAAGCCGCCGAGTAGAGGTAGCGCCGCGCTCCCTCATCGCCGCATCGTCGACCGGGCTGGGTAGTAGGTTGACCTCGTGCGCTACCTCCTGCGGCCCCTGACCCTCTGGGTTCGGTACTTCCCGCAACTGGCAGCCTGCTATCTGCTGGGTTTCCTGGGGCGGCGCGGCGCCATCGAACTGGCCGCGTGGGCCGGCTGGGACAACAAGTGGTGGGCGTCGGTGATCATGCCGCTGGCCGGCCTGGCCCGGCTGGCCTCATTCATCGGCATGTTCCTGGTGCTGCGCCCCGCGTTCCCGGTGCTGGCGGGGTTCTCACCGCGGCGGCTTCGTGACGTCGATGTGTTCTCGACAATCGTCCTGCCGTTCTTCGCGATCTACATGGCCTGGCAGATGTTCCGGGAGGACTGGCTGGCTTTCGAGGCTCGCGCGCTGATGTACCGGGTGGACGACTCGGCGGTCAACCCGGATCCGACGGTGCTGGATCCATCGTCCATTCCAGTGGGTACCAACACCCTGGCGCTCATCGGTGCAGCACTGTTGCTGCGCTACCTGCTGAGCTGGATGAAGGACCGGCTGCCGAAGTGGATGGTGGCAGTCCGGGTGTATGTGGACACCCTCTGGGTGTTCCTGGCCTTGAGCTTCTCGGTGAACCAGGGGTTGACGTTGCTGCTCAATCCCGCCGGCTGGATCTCCGAACGCCGGATTGTGGTGTGGTTCAGCAAGACCCGAGAGGAGCTGTTCTCACATTTCCAGCCGCTCGACACGGCCTGGGACACCCTGATGTGGGCGCTGCGGACAGTGTTCGGCGGCGCGGCGGTGCCACTGATCTGGCTGGCGGTCGCCGGCGTAGTCTACGGCGTGGCCTCGACGGTGAACTGGCGCGACACCGTCCGCCGCATCGGCGGCGGACGGGCCTGGTCGGTGTTCGACCGCGCCGCCCCGGCACAGAAGCGACTGAACACCCGATGGAGCATGGTGCCGAAATCCCTGCGGGACAAGGCACGCGAGCACGCCACCGGACAGCTGGGGAAATTCCGGCCGATCGTCGACTCGTTGAGGTTGATCCTGCACGGCGGGATACTGGCGCTGTCGCTGTACGTGCTGGCGTACCTGGGCCTGGCATGGCTGGACATGGCGGGCAGTTTCTACCGCGCCCAGATGGGCGACGGCTACCTGGTGCGAGGTTTGGCGTGGCTGGCCGGTCCACAGCCGTGGCCGTTCTGGAACAACTACCTGGGCACCGTGAGCCTGGCTTCACACCTGATCATCGAACCGCTGCGAATCTGCCTGGTCGCCAGCACCTATGTCTACTGCGTGGAACGCGTGGCCCAGGCGACTACAGCATCAAACGAACCAGAATCCGTCCCATCCAATCCGTGAGATCCACCGCCGTCGGCTTGACTCCGGCAGGCAACAGGAAACTGAATTGCGCCACTCCCGGACGCCCGCAGCTGACGTTGATGCCCTCGGGCGGCAGCGCAGCGTATCCCCCACCGACTCCGTGGCCCAACGCTGTTGGCCGTCGGTGATCACCGCTCGCGCGCACCCGGTGGGATCGGAGCCGTCGATCTCAACGGTCACGACGTGCACCAGCGTGCCCTCGGGCAGTTCGGGATTCAGCCGGTTCTGCGAGGCGGTGTAGAAGCGGTTGGTCTTCACCCGCCAGGTCTGGCCGGCCGCCTCACCCGACTCCCCCGCGGGCACAACGTGTTCGGGATGCGTCATATCGTGATAGTCGGACCAGCCGGGCGACAACATCGTCGTGGTGATCGCGGCGAGGGCGCCCACCGACACCGCGGCTCCGAGCACGTTGCGTTGCCATTGCCGTGCAATCATGCGCTCACCGCCGGTCGCGGCAGGCGGACTCGATCGAGATTGCTGACACCGGGCCCCTCCAGTGGAATGCGGATCACCAGACGCGAATCCAGCCGTCCGTCGTCGAGCCACACCCGCAATCGCACGTCGTCGACCCTGGCCAACATGTCCGGTGCGACGTCGAATACCCAGTCGGCCCGGTAGTTCATCGACGGTTGCATGGTGCCGCCCGGAGTCGCCGTCGGAGGCAATCGATCGGTCGAGGTGTAGGTGTCGGGTCCGACCTCCAGTTGCACCCACAGCCGACCGGGTTCGTCCAGGGCAGCCACCTCCGCGTTCACCACCACCCACACGCCCGCGGCCTCCAAACGTGACGGGCGCCCGGACTCCGGTTCCACCACCCGGGTGATCTGGGTGCCCAGCACGGTAGCGGTGACATTGCGTCCGGTGGCGGGTGTGCCTGCGTCGGTGGTCACATCGAACGGGGCATAGATCTGGCTGTTGCGCGGCAGGTTGTGCCAGAGGAAGGCCGCGGCGGCGATCACCACGGCCACGGCGAGTACGTGAACGGTGCTGCGCCAGGTCATGAGCTGAGCTTCACCGGTACCGTCACCTGGCCGTAATCGGTGGCGTCGTCGATCCACGCTTCGCCGTAGCTGACCATGAGCTCGGTGAACTTCTTCTTCGGAACCTTCAGCGTCACCGTCGCACCGGGTTCGAAACTTCCGTCGGGAAGTTCCCAGAAGAACGCCGTCTCCTGCGAGAGCCCCGGTCCGAGATTGGTGTTGTAAGTACTGTCGGCCATCCGATAGGCACCCACAAGACGCTGGTTGGGGAAGCCCTGCAGCTTGAGCGTGCGCAGCAGGTTGCCTGGAGTGTTGCCGTCGTTGCGGATCTGCACCACCACGCCCAGGTACTGCGATCCTGGGTTGTCGTAGAGGACGCCGTCGATCTGTTCGACCACTGAAGCACGGTCGACGGTCAGCGTGTACTGGCCGTCGCTGAACTGCTGTCCGGGCTCGAACACCGTCACCGCGGTGTTCACGCCGTCGAGCCCGCCGAACGCGGCCGTCGCCGCCAGCACCAGCAGCACCACCAGCCGCCACATCTGCGCGAAACCCAGCCCGGCAAACCATCGTCGTATCCGGCCGGGCGAGCTCGCGATGACTCCAGCGCCCATCCAGCGAACTCTACGGTGTGACCGGAGGCTCAGACAGTCGGCTCTTGACGTACCTGCTGGTGTCGTCGGCCAGCACTTCGAGGCTGCCTGCCTCGATACCGTCGAGTGCCATGGCGACGACGTCGGCCGGCGCGGACTTCGGGACGTCAAGTCCTGACGTCATATCGGTGTCGACGGCGCCGACGTGCAATCCGGTGACCTGGGTGCCCTGCGCCGCGAGTTCGATGCGGATGCCGTTGGTGAGAGACCAGGCCGCAGCTTTGGCCGCCGAGTACGACGTGGACCTCGGCAGCGACAGCCAGGACAGCACCGAGAGCATGTTGAGGATCGCTCCGCCGCCGTTGCCGCCCAGCACCGGGGGGAACGCCCGAATCACGTTGAGCGTGCCGAAGAAGTTGGTGTCCATCTCCATACGGATCTTGTCGAGGTCACCGGTGACCAGGTTCTGGCCCGCGGAGACGCCGGCGTTGTTGATCAACAGCGTGACGTCGGTGGCCGCCGCGGCAGCAGCCGCCGCCGAATCCGCGTCGGTGATGTCGAGGGCGATAGGTACGACGCCGTCGATGTCGACGGCCTCGGGGTTGCGCGCAGCGGCGTATACCTTGCTCGCCCCACGTCCCAGCAGCGCTTCAGCGTAGACGCGACCCATACCCCGGTTTGCTCCGGTGACCAACGCCACCGATCCCGCGATGTTCATGAGGCCATCTTGGCAGGTTCAGCGACGCAACCGGAGCCGCAATGCATCGGTGGTGTCGCGGACCGTGCCCAGCTGTTTGGCCACCTGGATGGGAGCAGTGCCGCCGCGGGCGTCGCGCGCAGCCACCGAGCCCTCGACGGTCAGGACGTCGCGCACCTCGGGAGTCAGGGCGGGGCTGATGCCGGCGAGCTCGTCGTCGGTGAGTTCGTCGAGGCCGACGCCGCGGCCTTCTGCCGTCTTGACGGCCGCACCTGCTGCCTCGTGGGCAACTCGGAAGGGAACTCCTTGCCGGACAAGCCATTCGGCGATATCTGTCGCCAGGGTGAAGCCCGCGGGCGCCAGTTCGGCCATCCGCTGCTCGTCGAAGGTCAAGGTGCCGACCAGCCCTGCCATCGCGGGTAGCAGCAGTTCCAGCTGTGCCACCGAGTCGAAGACGGGTTCCTTGTCTTCCTGCAGGTCCCGGTTATAGGCCAGCGGTTGGGCTTTCAGGGTGGCCAGCAGTCCGGCGAGGTTGCCGATCAGCCGCCCGGATTTGCCGCGGGCCAACTCGGCGATGTCGGGGTTCTTCTTCTGCGGCATGATCGAGCTACCGGTGGACCATGAGTCGTGCAGCGTGACGTATCCGAATTCCGTTGAACTCCAGAGGATGATGTCCTCGGCGAGCCGCGACAGGTCAACGGCGATCATGGCCAGGACGAAGGCTGCCTCGGCGGCGAAGTCCCGTGCGGCGGTGGCGTCGATAGAGTTGTCGGCGGCCGTGGCGAAGCCGAGATCGGCGGCGATGGCGTCGGGGTCCAGCCCCAGCGACGAGCCCGCCAGCGCGCCGGATCCGTAGGGCGACACCGCGGTGCGGTCGTCGAAGTCGGCGATCCGGTCGACGTCACGCAGCAACGGATGAGCGTGCGCCAGCAGGTGATGTGCCAGCAACACGGGCTGCGCGCTCTGCAGGTGGGTCTTGCCGGGCATGATCGCCGTCGGGTGCGCGGCGGCCTGGGTGGCCAGTGCAGCCACCACCTCGAGCGCTCCGTCTGCGACGCGGCGCAGCGCGTCGCGCAGCCACATCCGGAACAGGGTGGCTACCTGGTCGTTGCGGGACCGGCCTGCCCTCAGCCGGCCGCCCAGGTCCGGACCCACCCGATCGATGAGGCCGCGCTCCAGCGCGCCGTGCACGTCCTCGTCGGTGATGATGGGTCCGAAGCTGCCGTCGGCGACGTCCTCACCCAGGGAGTCCAGGCCCGCGAGCAGCCCGTCACGCTGTTCTTCGGTGAGCAGGCCCGCGTTGAACAGCACCCGGGCGTGGGCCTTGGATGCGGTGACGTCGTAGGGCGCCAGCACCCAGTCGAAGTGGGTGGACTTGCTCAGCGCCGCCAGTGCCGCCGATGGCCCGTCGGCGAATCGGCCACCCCACAGCGCGCCTTCATTGGTGCTCATATCGCTCCCTTGTCAGGCGCGAGCGTGCGTGTCTGTACGCAACACACACGCACGCTCGCCATGGCAGTTACAGGCTGAGGTCGCGCTTGGCCGAGATCTTCGACGACAGGCCGTGCACGTGCACAAAGCCCTTGGCCGACGACTGGTCGAAGCTGTCGCCCTCGTCGTAGGTGGCCAGGTTGAAGTCGTAGAGCGAGGTGGGGCTGCGACGGCCGTTGACCGCGATGTGCCCGCCGTGCAGCACCATCCGGATCTCGCCGGTGACGTGTTCCTGGGTGTGCGCGACGAACGACTCCAGCGCGCGCTTCAGCGGCGAATACCAGAGGCCGTCGTACACCAGCTCGCCCCACTTCTGGTCGGTGCCGCGCTTGTAGCGACCCAGCTCGCGCTCGAGGGTGACGTGTTCGAGCTCGGTGTGTGCGGTGATCAGCACCATCGCGCCAGGGGCTTCGTAGATCTCCCGGCTCTTGATGCCGACCAGGCGGTCTTCCACCACGTCCAGACGACCGACGCCCTGCGCGCCGGCGCGGCGGTTGAGCTCGACGATGGCCTCCAGCACGCTCACGGGACGGCCGTCGATCGAGACGGGGACACCCTTGTCGAAGCCCACGATCACCTCGTCGGGGCTACTCCAGTTGAGGGTCGGGTCTTCGGTGTAGTCGTAGACGTCTTTGGTGGGGGCGTTCCAGAGGTGTTCCAGGAAGCCGGTTTCCACCGCCCGGCCCCACACGTTCTGGTCGATGGAGAACGGCGAGCGCTTGGTGACGTTGATCGGGATGGCGTTCTCCTCGGCGAACGCAATGGCCTTCTCGCGAGTCCAGGCGTAGTCGCGGACCGGGGCGAGGACCTCCAGATCGGGGGCCAGCGACGCGAAACCGACCTCGAAGCGCACCTGGTCGTTGCCCTTGCCGGTGCAGCCGTGGGCGACGATGCCGCCGTTGTGCTCGCGGGCGGCAGCCACGAGATGCTTCACGATCAGCGGACGGCTGATGGCTGACACCAGCGGGTAGCGGTCCATGTAGAGCGCGTTGGACTGGATGGTCGGCAGGCAGTACTCGTTGGCGAACTCGTCGCGGGCGTCGACAACGACGGCTTCGACGGCCCCGCAGTCCAGTGCGCGCTGCCGGACGACCTCCATGTCCTCACCGCCCTGGCCCAGGTCGATGGCGACGGCGACGACCTCACGGCCGGTCTCCTTGCCGATCCAGCTGATGGCCACCGAAGTGTCCAGCCCGCCGGAGTACGCCAAGATGACGCGATCGGACATGTTGTTGTTCTCCTTTGTAGTTACTGCAGGTTTTCGAAGGTCGAAGCAAGTTCGGCGCCGGTCATCGGCTCCCTGGCCACCACCAGGATGGTGTCGTCTCCGGCGATGGTGCCGACGACATACGGCAGCGACGCCCGGTCGATGGCACTGGCCAGGTAGTGCGCTGCGCCCGGCGGGGTGCGCAGCACCGCGAGATTACCGCTGGCATCTGTGGACACCAGCAGATCGGACAGCAGCCGGGTCACCCGTTCGGTGCCGCCGGTGACCCCGCGTACCGGGCTGCCGTCTTCGGGGACGACGTAGGCACCGACGCCGCCGTCGGCGCCACGCAGTTTCACCGCACCCAGTTCCTCGAGGTCACGCGACAAGGTTGCCTGGGTGACGTCGATGCCCTCGGCGGCCAGCAGGCCCGCGAGTTCGCTCTGGCTGCGCACCGACTGCTCCGACAGCAGTGCCACGATACGGGCCTGCCGTCCGGCACGGGTGGTCGCTGTCATCTGTTCTCTAGCAACCACACCAGGAGCGCTTTCTGGGCGTGCAGCCGGTTCTCTGCCTCGTCCCAGACCGCACTCTGGGGGCCGTCGAGCACGTCGTCGGTGATCTCGTGCCCACGATGAGCTGGAAGGCAGTGCAGCACAAGGGCGTCGGAGTCCGCTTTGGTCAGCAGCTCGGCGTTCACCTGGAACGGCCGAAACGGACGCACCCGGTCCAGGCCGTCGTTCTCCTGTCCCATCGAGGTCCAGGTGTCGGTCACCAGGACGTCGGCGCCGCGCGCACCTTCGGACGCGTCTCCGGTGAGAGTGACGGTGGCACCGGTCTGTTCGGCACGGGCCCGGGCCGCAGCGACGAACGCCGGGTGCGGTTCGAAGCCCGTGGGTGCGGCGATGGTGACATCGATGCCGGCGGTGACACCCCCGAGCATCAGCGAGTGCGCCATGTTGTTGGCGCCGTCGCCGAAGTAGGTCAGCTTCAAGCCCTTCAGCGAGCCCTTGCGCTCAGCCAGGGTCTGCAGATCGGCCAACACCTGGCAGGGGTGGAACTCGTCGGACAGCGCGTTGACGATCGGTACTGTCGAGCCCGAGGCCATGGCCGTCAACCGCTCCTGGGCGAAGGTGCGCCAGACGATGGCATCGACGTAGCGGGACAACACCTTTCCGGTGTCCTCCAGGGTCTCCTCGCGGCCCAGCTGGGTGGAGCGGCCGTCCACCACCACGGCATGCCCACCGAGTTGAGCGATACCCATCTCGAACGAGAACCGAGTGCGGGTGGAGTTCTTCTCGAAGATCACCGCTACGCCTCGCGGGCCTTCCAGCGGTCGCCGACTCATCGGGGCCTGCTTGAGTTCGGCGGCCAGTGCCAGTACCTCGGCCTGCTCGGCCGGTGTCAGATCGTCGTCGCGCAGGAAATGGCGGCTCATTGCGTGTCCTTGGCGGTATCGAGTATGGCGGGCAGGGCGGTCAGGAACGTGTCGATCTGCTCGTCGGTGATGATCATCGGCGGCGCCAGCCGCACGACCTCGGCGGCCGGCGCATTCACCAGAAATCCGGCGTCGCGGGCAGCGGTCTCGACGGCCTTGGCCCTGGCCTCGGTGAGCACCACACCCAGCAGCAGGCCCTTGCCCCGAACATGGCTCACCAGCGGGTGATTCAGTGCTTCGATGCCGGCGCTCAGGTGTTTGCCCGCCACCCCGGCGCGGGCCACCAGATCCTCGGCGGCCAAGGTGCGCAGCACAGCCAGCGCCGCCGCGGTGCACACCGGGTTGCCGCCGAAGGTGCTGCCGTGCAGGCCGGGGGTCAGCAGGTCGGCGGTGGGTCCGATGGCCAGGCAGGCACCGATCGGTAGACCGCCGCCCAGCCCCTTGGCCAGGGTCACCACGTCCGGGGTGATGCCATCGTGAAGGTGTGCGTAGAAGGCGCCGGTGCGCCCCACCCCTGTCTGCACCTCGTCCAGAACGAGGAGGGCGCCGTGCGCGCTGGTGATCTCGCGAGCGGCGGCCAGGTAGCCGGCGGGCGGGACGACGACGCCGCCCTCCCCATGATCGGTTCGAGAAACACCGCGGCAGTCTCGTCGTCGACGGCTGCTTTCAGCGCCTCGACATCGCCGTAGGGCACGTGGGTGACTCCGGCGGGCAACGGTTCGAAGGGTTCGCGCTTGGACGGCTGCCCGGTCAGAGCCAGCGAGCCCATGGTGCGTCCATGGAAACCACCCTCGGCGGCAACTACTTTGATACGGCCGGTGAGTCGGGTGATCTTGAATGCCACCTCGTTGGCTTCGGTGCCCGAGTTGCAGAAGAACACCTTGGCCGGTGCGCCCAAGTGGTCGACAAGCCCTTCGGCCAACGCGATTCCGGGCTCGGTGGCATAGAAGTTCGAGACGTGCCCCAGGGTGTTCAGCTGAGCGGTGACCGCCTCGACGATCGCCGGATGCCGGTGTCCAAGCAGGTTCACCGCGATGCCGCCGAGCATGTCCAGGTAGGTCTTGCCGTCGGGGTCGGTGACCACGGCGCCGTCACCGCTGGCCAGAGCCATGGCGGGAGTGCCGTAGTTGTTCATCATCACCGATTGCCAACGGTGTTGCAGCGCTTCGGTGTTCGTCATGACGGAACCACTTTCGTACCCGCCCCCTCATCGGTGAACAGTTCGGCGATCACGCAGTGCTGCACACGGCCGTCGATGACGTGTGCGCTGGGCACCCCGCCGTTGACAGCACGCAAGCAGGCCTCGATCTTGGGTACCATGCCGGATTCGAGCTTGGGCAGCAGCGCGGTCAAGCTGTCGGTGTCGATCTCGCTGACCAGGGAGGTCCGATCCGGCCAGTCGGTGTAGAGACCTTCGACATCAGTGAGCATCAGCAGCTTCTCGGCACCCAGCGCCTCAGCCAGTGCGGCGGCGGCGGTGTCGGCGTTGATGTTGTGCACGATGCCCACGACATCGGGAGCAATGGTGGACACCACCGGGATCCGGCCGGCCTCGATCAGATCCAGCAGCGAGTCGGCGTTGACCTTCTGCACGTCGCCCACCAGGCCGATGTCGGTGGCCACCCCGTCGACGGTGACGCTGCGGCGTACCGCGGTGAACAGCTGGGCGTCCTCACCGGTGACACCGACGGCGTACGGTCCGTGGGCGTTGATCAGGCCCACCAGCTCGCGGCCGACCTGACCGAAGAGGACCATGCGCGCGACGTCGAGCACCTCAGGGGTGGTGACCCGGAAGCCGCCTTTGAAATCGCCTGCAATGCCCAGCTTCTTGAGCATCGCCGAGATCTGCGGGCCGCCGCCGTGCACCACCACGGGCCGGATGCCGCAGTTGCGCAGGAACACCATGTCGTCGGCGAAGGCCTTCTTGAGAGTGTCGTCGGTCATGGCGTTGCCGCCGTACTTGACCACGACGATCTTGCCGTGCAGCTGTTTGAGCCACGGTAGAGCCCCGGCAAGAACTTCGGCCTTGGTGGTGATGGCGGTCATGAGCTGTAGGCCGAGTTCTCTTCGACGTACGCGTGAGACAGGTCGGTGGTGCGGATCGAGGCCTCGGCATCGCCTGCGCCCAGGTCGACGCGCACCACGATCTCTTCGCCGGACAGATCGACGTCCCGCGCGCCAGGAGCGCCCGCACCGTCGATGCACACATCAGAGCCGTTGAACGACACCGAGATCCGGTTGGGGTCCAGCGTGACAGGAGCCATGCCCACGGCAGCCAGCACCCGGCCCCAGTTGGGGTCGGAGCCGAACAGCGCGGTCTTGACCAGGCTGTCGCGGGCGATCACCCGGGCCGCCACCACGGCGTCGTCCTCGGTATGCGCACCGGCGACGGTGATGACGATGCGCTTGGTGACACCCTCGGCATCGGCCTGCAGTTGCGCGCACAGGTCGTCGCACACCTTCATCACTGCGTCGTTCAGCTGCTCCTGGGTGGGCGTGATCTCGCTGGCTCCGGAGCTCAGCAGCAGCACGGTGTCATTGGTGGAGCAGCTGCCGTCGACGTCCAGACGGTCGAAGGTCTTTGCTGTCGCGTTCCGCAGTGCCGTGTTCAGCGCGTCGGGTGTGGCAACGGCGTCGGTGGTGATCACCACGAGCATGGTCGCCAGCGAGGGCGCCAGCATGCCCGCACCCTTGGCCATGCCGCCGACGGTCCAGTTGTCCGCGTGATGCAGCGAAACCTGTTTGGGCACAGTGTCGGTAGTCATGATGGCGCGGGCCGCTTCGTCGCCACCGGACAGCCCACCTGCCATCTCGTGCACGATCTCCCGCACACCGGCCAACACCTTGTCCATGGGCAGCCGGTCACCGATCAGGCCGGTGGAGCAGACGGCGACCTCGACGGCGCCGGTCTCGGTCCCCCAGGCAGACAGGGCGGCAGCTACGGCTTCGGCGGTGGCGTGGGTGTCCTGGAACCCGCCGGGGCCGGTGCAGGCGTTGGCGCCACCGGAGTTGAGGATCACCGAGCGCAGCCGGCCGGTGGTGAGCACCTGCTGGCTCCACAGCACGGGTGCCGCCTTGACCTGGTTGCGGGTGAACACGCCCGCGGCGGCGTAGTCGGGACCTTCGTTGAACACCAGCGCGAGGTCCAGCTTGCCGGATGCCTTGATACCAGCGGAGATTCCGGCGGCACGGAATCCGGCGGGTGCGGTGACGCCTTGGGTCCGCAAGATCCGGCTGCCAGGTGCGATGTTCAAGGCTTCCGTCACGGTGCCACTCCCACGGTCGACAATCCTTCGGTTTCAGTCCAGCCCAGTGCCAGGTTCATCGACTGAACAGCGGCCCCGCCGGTGCCTTTGGTCAGGTTGTCGATGGCACAGACAGCAACGAATGTGCCGGCGTCGGAGTCCACGGCGATCTGCAGCTGGGCGGCGTTGCTGCCGATCACAGATCCGGTCTTGGGCAGTTGACCTTCCGGCAGCAGGTGGACAAAAGGTTCGCTGGCGTAAGCCTTTTCATAGGCGGCGCGTAGCTCGGCAACCGATGCCGCGGTACGGGCGGTGCAGGTGGCCAGGATGCCGCGCGAGGTCGGGATCAGCACCGGGGTGAACGATACGGTCACAGGCTTGTCGGTGACCTTTCTGAGCCCCTGCGCGATCTCCGGGGTGTGCCGGTGCGCACCGCCGATGTTGTAGGCCCGCGCCGAGCCCATCACCTCAGAACCCAGCAGGTCCACCTTGGCAGCTCGGCCCGCACCCGAGGTGCCGCTGACGGCAACCACGGTGACTTGCGCCTCGACCAGGTCGGCGGCGACGGCGGGCAGCAGGGCCAGCAGGGCGGCGGTGGGATAGCAGCCGGGCACGGCGATGCGGGTGGCGCCGTTGAGTGCCTCACGCCCACCGGGCAGTTCCGGCAGACCGTAGGGCCAACTGCCGGCGTGCTCGGAGCCGTAGAACCGCGTCCAGGCCGCCGCGTCGGTGAGCCGAAAGTCGGCGCCGCAGTCGATCACCACGGTGTCGGGACCCAGCTGCTCGGCGATGGCACCCGAGTGGCCGTGCGGCAGCGCCAGGAACACGATGTCGTGCCCGGTCAACACGTCGATGTCGGTGGGCAGCAGCACCCGGTCGGCCAGCGGCAGCAGGTGCGGGTGGTGCTCACCGAGGGTGGTCCCCGCGGACGCGGCGGCAGTCAGTGCTCCGATGGTCAGACGCCCGTCTGCCACGGCCGGATGGCCGAGCAGCAGTCTCAGAATCTCACCACCGGCATATCCGCTGGCACCGGCCAACGCCACTGTCTTGGGCATACACGCATCCTTGCATTTTTATGCAGCCAGTTGCAAACTCATTAACGCGAGCAGTCGCAAACTCGAGTTGTTTGGTCGCACATCACTCGAGTTTGCGTCTGCTCGACAAAGAGAACTCAGCCCCGGAGGACGGCGCCGATGCTGGCCGATGCGGCGGCCACCGCGGCATCGCGGGCGGCGCTGGCCTCGTCTTCGGTGAGCGTGCGATCCGGCGCCCGGAACCGCAACGCCAAGGTCAGCGACTTGCGGCCCTCACCGACCTGCGGGCCGGTGTACACGTCGAACAGCTGCACGGCCTCCAAGAGTTCTCCCGCCCCACCACGCACGGCGTCGATCACGGTCTGCGCCGCGATGTCCGCGCCGACCACCAGGCTGACGTCCTGGAACACCGCCGGGAACGGCGATACCCGCGGTGCGGGAAGTCGCTCGTCGATCGGCAACGCCGTGAGATCCAGCTCGGCGGCACAGGTGCCCTTGGGTAGGCCGGCACGTTCGATCACCGCGGGGTGCAACTGCCCGGCGTACCCGACCGATACACCGTCGACCAGCACCTCGGCACAGCGGCCGGGATGCCACGGCAGTTTCTCAGCGGCCTGGAATGTCACGTCGACGCCCGCAGCACGGGCGATCACCCGGACCGCTTCGAACGCGTCCGCGGCTTCGACGGGACGCCCAGGGCCCCAGGGACCGCGCGGCTCACGCAGCCCGGCGAGCACCACACCGACGTGCTGGGGTTGCAGCGGCAGCGAGGCGTTCAGTGCCGCGATCTCCTCATCGCTGGGACGCCGGTCGGTCGGGATCAGGTCGACGGCCCTGGTCTGCTCGGTGGGGTGCACCACCTGGGCGACGGCGAACAGCGCAACGTCCACCGCTCCGCGGGAAACGTTGCGGGACAACGCTTCTAGCAGCCCGGGCAGCAGCGTGGTGGCCAGGTGCGGACGGTCGGATTCCAACGGGTTCAGCACGCGGGTGGTGGCACGCCGGGGATCGTCGGCGGGCAGGCCCCACGTGTCGAACACCCCGGCGGGCAGGAACGGCGTCGGCAGGATCTCGACATATCCCGACAGGGCCAGCGACTTGCCGACCGCGCGCCGACGCTGCTGTTCCCGGGTGAGTCCGCGACCCGCGGGGGCGGTGGGCAGCACCGAAGGGATGATGTCGAGACCTTCGAGGCGCAGCACCTCTTCGACCAGGTCGGCGGGCTGTTTGAGGTCCGGACGCCAGCTCGGCGGCGTGACGGTCAGTACGTTGCGTTCATCGACGGTGACTACTGCGCCGATCTGCTCGAGCCGCGACACCGCCGCGCCCTCGGGATAGCCGACGCCCGCCGTCCGGTCGGGCAGGTCGGCCGGCATGCGCACCGGCGCCGGCGACCAGTCATCGCGCGGCGGATCGCCACGCCAGTCGGTGAGTGTGGGTTCGATTGTGCCACCGGAGATCTCGGCCAGCAGCCGCGAACAACGGTCGATGGCCGCCACCGAGATGGCCGGATCCACAGAGCGCTCGTAGCGCCGGCTGGCCTCGCTGACCAGATGCAGTCGCCGCTGTGTGCGCGAGATCGTGGCCGGATCCCACACCGCGGCTTCCAGCAGGATGTCGGTGGACTGGTCGTCGATCTCGGTGGTGCCGGCGCCCATCACACCACCGATGGCCGCGGTGGCCTCATCGTCGACGATCAGCACGTCGCCGGGATCGAGGACCCTTTTCACGTCGTCAAGGGTCACCACGGTCTCCCCCGCCCGGGCGAATCGCACGTCGAACCCACCGTGGATCCGGCTGCGGTCGTGGGCGTGCATCGGATGACCGAGTTCGAGCATCACATAGTTGGTGACGTCCACAGCAGGCGAGATGGGCCGGATACCCGACAGCAGCAGCCGTCGGCGCATCCACCACGGCGTCAGCGCGTGCGGATCGATGCCGGTGACCGGACGCAGCGCGAATCGGCTGACGCCGGTACCGGGCTGGATGGTCAGCGGCCACGCCTCACCGTCGGCCGGCAGCGGCTCGACGTCGGCAGGGTCGACGAACGGCAGGTCGAAGGCACAGGCGATCTCGCGGGCGATACCGCGCACCGACAGCCCGTAGCCACGGTCAGGGGTGATCGCGAGGTCGAACACCACGTCGTCCAGGCCCAGGATGTCGTAGGCCGAATCCCCTGGCGTCGCAGTGCCCGGGGGCAGCACCAGAATGCCGGAATGGTCTGCGCCCAGCCGCAATTCGGCGGCCGAGCAGATCATGCCGTCGGATACCCGGCCGTAGGTCTTGCGCGTCGCAATGGCGAAATCTCCCGGCAGCACGGACCCGGGCAGCGCCACCACCACGGTGTCACCGACCGCAAAATTGCGTGCACCGCAGACGATATCGCGCAGCCCGGGTTCGCCGACATCCACCTTGCAGGCACGGATGGGCTTCTTGAACTCGGTGAGTTCCTCGATCTCGGCGACCGTGCCCACAACCAGCGGCCCGGTCACCGGGCCAAGGGTGATCACGTCTTCGACCTCGTGGCCCACCCGGATCAACGCCTGTTCCAGCACTTCGGCGGAAACGTCCCAGTCCGGGGCTCCTGCGCGCACGACCTCACGCAACCAGCTGTAGGGCAGCTTCATCAGGCACCCACTCCGAACGGCAGCGAAAAGCGGACGTCACCTTCGACCATGTCGCGCATGTCGGGGATGCCGTTGCGGAACTGCAGGGTGCGCTCCAATCCCATGCCGAAAGCGAAGCCGCTGTAGACCTCGGGGTTGATTCCCGCGGCACGCAGCACGTTCGGGTTCACCATGCCGCAGCCGCCCCATTCGACCCAGCCGGCACCGCCCTTCTTGCCGGCGAACCAGACGTCCACCTCGGCGGACGGCTCGGTGAAGGGGAAGAAGTGCGGGCGAATACGGGTGCGGGCCTCGGGACCGAACTCGGCGCGGGCCAACGCGTCCAGCGTGCCCTTCAAGTTGGCCATGGTCAGGCCGCGGTCCACCGCAAGGCCTTCGACCTGGTGGAACACCGGGGTATGGGTGGCATCCAGCTCGTCGGTGCGAAACGTCCGGCCGATCGAGATGATGTAGACCGGCAGCTCCCGGGACAGCAATGCACGGACCTGGACGGGCGAGGTGTGGGTGCGCAGCAATTGCCGCGAACCGACCGGTGCGATGTGGAAGGTGTCCGATTCGCTGCGCGCCGGGTGGTCCGGCGGGAAGTTCAACGCGTCGAAGTTGAACTGTTCTGTTTCCACCTCGGGCCCCTCAGCCAGCTCCCAGCCCATCGCGATGAAGGTGTCCGCGATGTGCTCGGCCAGGATGGTGATCGGGTGCCGGGCGCCGGTCGGTTGGCGAGTGGAGGGCAACGTCACGTCGATGCGTTCGGCCACCAGGACCGCGGCGTCGCGCTCGGCGCGCAGGACCGCCAGGCGGTCGTCATAGAGCTTCTGAGCGGCGCTCCGCGCGACGTTGACGCGCTTGCCCGCGTCGGCACGGTCGGCCTTGGGCAGGGCCCCCAGCGCCTGGCGAGCCAGCGCCAGCGGGGACTTGTCGCCCAGGTGTTCGGTTTTGGCACGGGCCAGTGCGTCGAGGTCACCGGCCAGGCTGAAGGCATGACCCGCCGCGCTGACGGCTTTGGTCAGGGTCTCGTCAGAGAGGTCTGGGACCTGGGCCTCTTCACCCACGCGACGCGGCTCCTCGATGTCGGTATCCGGCATAAACGCAAGTGCCGATCATAGGTGATGGCCTCGCGATACCCTCGCGCCGTGCTCAGAGGAGTCTTGCTCAGAGGGGCCTTCGTCGTCTCGGTCTGGCTGCTTACAGCCTTGTCGGTATTGCTCGCGTTCGCTGTCAACCCGTGGTGGTGGCTGCCGGCCGGGGCGATCGCCGGACTGGCGGCGCTGGGCACCTGGGACCTGCTGCAGACACGGCACACCATCCTGCGCAGCTACCCCATCCTCGGGCACGCCAGATTCGTGGCCGAGAAGATCCGGCCGGAGATCCGGCAGTACTTCGTGGAATCGGACACCGAGGCAACCCCGTTCGATCGCGAGACGCGGGATCTGGTCTACCAGCGGTCCAAGGGCACCAAGGGCGACGAGCCGTTCGGCACGCTGCGCGACGTCAACGCGCTGGGGTATGAGTTCCTGCGGCACTCGCTGCGGGCCAAGGTCGCCCCCGACATCGCTCCGCGGGTCCGTTTGGGCGGGCCGCAGTGCACACAGCCGTACGACATCGCCGTGCTCAACGTCTCGGCGATGAGTTTCGGCGCGCTTTCGGCCAACGCGATCGAGGCACTCAACGGCGGTGCGGCACGGGGCGGGTTCGCGCATGACACCGGAGAGGGCGGTATCAGCCCATACCACCTGCGTCCGGGCGGCGACCTGATCTGGGAGATCGGCTCCGGTTACTTCGGCTGCCGCGACGCCGAGGGCAACTTCGACGCCGCGAAGTTCGCCGACAAGGCGAAATTGACTGCGGTGAAGGTGATCTCGATCAAGTTGTCGCAAGGCGCCAAACCCGGACTCGGCGGAGTTCTACCCGGGGCGAAGGTCAGCCCCGAGATTGCTGCCACCCGCGGTGTTCCAGTGGGACGCACGGTGGTTTCACCCCCGGCGCACACCGCCTTCGACACCCCGGTCGGCCTGCTGGAGTTCGTGGCCACGCTGCGCCGGCTGGCCGGGGGCAAACCTGTCGGTTTCAAGCTCTGTGTGGGTGCCCGCACCGAGTTCCTGTCGATCTGCAAGGCCATGCTGGCCACCGGCATCACCCCGGATTTCGTGATCGTCGACGGCTCCGAAGGCGGCACCGGCGCCGCGCCGCAGGAGTTCGAGGACCACGTGGGCATGCCGCTGACCGAGGGGCTGATGCTGGTGCACAACGCCCTGGTGGGCGCCGGCCTACGGGACCGGGTGCGCATCGGCGCGTCCGGCAAGGTCGCCAGCGGCGTCGACATTGTGAGCCGCATCATCCAGGGCGCCGATTTCACGCTCTCGGCGCGGGCGATGATGTTCGCCGTCGGCTGCATCCAGGCGCTGAAGTGCCACACCAATCACTGTCCCACCGGGGTGGCCACACAGGACCCGGCGCGGACGAGGGCACTGTCGGTGCCCGACAAGACCCAGCGGGTGTTCAACTTCCAGCGTGCCACCGTGGCCAGCGCCGCACAGATCGTCGCGTCGATGGGTCTGGACGGTTTCCAGGAGCTGTCCCCCGCGATGCTCAACCGCCGCATCGAGGGCCAGCGCACCCGCACCTACGCCGAGATCTATGAGTGGCTCATGCCCGGTGAGTTGCTGGAGGACCCACCGGAGTCATGGCGGTCGGACTGGATCGAAGCCAGCGCCGACGAGTTTCGCTGAAGGTCAGCGATCGCCGAATTCGTGACGCTGCGCGATGGCGAGCAGCTCTTCACGGACAGTCGAGTCGGGAAGTTCGTTGATCCGCGCGTAGAGGCGGCGTACCTGCCGGTTCCGCTTGAACGAGGCACGGTACTGCGAGATGGACATGGTTGTTCTGCTCCTTGATACGTTGCGTCCGGCGACTGGTGTCACCACCAATGCGAACGCTCAAATGCTCCATGTTAATTCTGTGTAACGCAAGTTTCGGAGTATGAGATTCGCTACACCCCAGCACTTTTGAACGCATCGAGTGTGACGCAGGTTACTGATCGAGCTCGTCGTCGACCTCACGCTTGGAGCGCAGCTGGTACATCACCAGATCTGCTGGGACACCCGACGGTTTGGGGGCGAACACCTGCTTGCGCACACGCTTGGCGGCCACATTCAGTGCGTCGAGTTGGTCCACGTCGATCAAATCCAGCGTCGGCCCCGAGATCATCACGCCACCACGCACCGCGCGCTCCATGACACGCGCGGCAATGTTGACATCGACGCCCAGCCAGTCCGCACCGAGGCGCTGTGGCCGGCCGGTGTGTAGGCCACACCGAATTCGAGGCGTATAACCTTCCACCTCAACGGTTTTCACCGCATCGCGGGCAGCCAGCACGGCCGCCACCGCCGTCAGGGGGTCCCGGAACACCGCCATCAGTCCGTCGCCCATTCGTTTGACGATGTGCCCACCACGGTCCAGCAGCGGCGGCTCCACCGCGGCGGAGACCTGGCGCAACATACGTAACGTCGCACCATCACCGGCACGCAGTGACCATTCGGAGAAGCCCACGAGGTCGGTGAACACGATGGTCACCTCGGGATTTGCCGGCTTGCGCGAGACGCGCTCGGTCAGCGCCTGCCACACCTGAAGCCCGGCCAGGCTCACTTCGCGGGTGGCCGCGTCACGAGCACCCAGTAGCCGGTCGGCGGCCCGCGCAGCGGCGCGTGGCCCACCATCGCCGGCCATGGACAACGGGTCACCGAAGTCGGGGTCTCCCGGAAGCGCCCGGCGCGCCCGACGGATGAAGCCGACGAAACCGGGGTTGGAGTTGGTGCCTTTGAGCCAGGCAGCCAACCCCTGCGAGGCACCACGGGAGCCGACCTCGGCGGGCGGTTCCTCGGCACCGGGCTCAGGCTCCATTGCCGCAACAGTATGTGGAACCGCGAGAACCGGGCAACAACCACGCCCCCTTGACCACATTGTCACTAAGTGACAGAGTGGAGCTGTCACTAAGTGACAGGGAGGTGGTCCACATCAGCACCAAACGGCATGCCCAAGCACGACTGAAGGTGTCCCGGCACGCGTGCAACCTGTTCTGGGAACGCGGCGTATCAGCCACCAGCGGCGCTGACATTGCCGCTGCCGCGGGACTTTCCACACGCACCATCTGGCGTTACTTCCGAACCAAGGAGAGTTGTGTCGAGCCCATGCTGGCGCAGTCGGCGCACCGCTTCATCGAACTGGCCAACCGCTGGCCGGAACATTTGTCACTCGCCGAGCACATGGCCGCGAACATGCGCGACAACCCGCTGACGCCGGACGAACTGGCCGATGAGGTGAGCGCACTGCAGATCACGGTGCTGTCACTCGACGAACCGTCGTTGCGGACCGCACTGCTGCTGGTGCACGACCAGCTCGAGCGCGACTTCCTCCCCGTCGTCGCCAGGCGACTCGCTCTACCCCTGGATCACCTGACCGTCCGACTCTGCGCCGCAGCAGTCACAGGAGCGTTGCGCGTGGTCGACGAGGACGTCGGCCGTCGCGTCATCGTCGAGAAGGAGAAGGTGTCCCAGAAGGAAGCCCTCGACCTGGTCGACCGGGCCATCCTCGACGCCACCAACGGACGCCTCGGTGGTCCCGTTCCATAACCAGATCCATTGCACTACAACCACATACACAGAGCAGTCCGAAGAGCAAGAGCCCGGGCCGCACAGTGTTGCACGCCCGAACCCGGAAAGGCTTTCCATGGCACTGCCCGCACCGATCTCCGTAGCGGACTTCTTCAATCCCCCCACCCGCACCGGGGCCACCATCTCCCCCGACGGCACCCACCTGGCGTTCCTGGCACCGTGGAAGAACCGGCTCAACGTCTGGGTCCAAGACATCGACGGCAACAACGAGCCGCGCTGCGTCACCGCCGACGAGAACCGCAGTGTGCACCACTACGAGTGGACCGACGATCCACGCTGGATGATCTACTTGCAGGACACCGGCGGTGACGAGAACTGGCACACCTATCGTGTTGATCTCGCTGATCCGGACGCCGAGGCCGTCGACCTCACGCCGTTCCCCGGCGCCATCGCCGTTCCGCTGCGTGAAGTGAAGAACGGCAAGACGTTCATCGTCAGCAACAGTCGGATTCCCAACCGCATGGATCTGCTCGAACTCGACATCGTGACCGGCACCATCACCATGCTCGCGGAGAACCCCGGCTATCTGAGTGGCTGGCTGTGCAGTGACGACGGGGCGATCTTCGCCACCGCACTCACGGCCGACGGCGACCTCGAACTCTCGCGGTGGGACCGCCAGACCTCCACGGCAACGCCGATCATCCGCTGGGACGGCACTGACTACCCGATGGGAGTCCAGCCGCTGGTGCTCACTCCAGACGGAACCGGGGTCTGGATCGGCTCCAACCGCGGAACCGACCGCACCCGCCTGGTCCGGCTCGACCTGGCCACCGGCGAGGAGACCGAGGTCGGCGGGCATCCCGAATACGACCTCGACCCGCGCGGCACGGTCATCACGACCATGCCGCAGGCGCTGATCCTGGCGCGTCGCACCGGTGAGTTGTTGGGCGCGCGGTACATCCGGGAACGCCAGGTGGTCCACGCTTTCGACGCTCAATTCGCCGAGGTGCTGGACAGTGTGTCCAAGCTCTCCGAGGGGGACCTGTCCCACCTCTCATCCGACATCGGCGGACGGCGTTGGGTGGTCAGTTTCAGCCATGACCGGGACCCCGGCGTCACCTACCTCTATGACCACGGCACGGGCGAGAGCCGGCTGCTGTTCCGGCCCTATCCGCACCTTGATCCCGAACAGCTGGCGCCGATGCGGCCGGTCACGTTCGGCGCACGGGACGGGTTGCCGTTGCACGGCTATCTAACTCTGCCGCGGGGTGTGGAGCCGACCAACCTGCCGCTGGTACTGGCCGTACACGGTGGCCCGTGGCATCGCGACAGCTGGGAGTACGCCACAGGCGTCCAGCTCCTCGCCAATCGCGGATATGCGGTGCTGCAGGTCAACTTCCGCGGCTCCACGGGTTACGGGAAGGCACACATGAAGGCCGCGATCGGTGAGTTCGCGGGCAAGATGCACGACGACCTGATCGACGGGGTGAACTGGGCTGTCGAGCAGGGGTACGCCGACCCTGACCGCGTGGCCATCGTAGGTGGTTCCTACGGCGGGTACGCCGCACTGGTGGGCGTTACGTTCACCCCGGATGTCTTCGCCGCCGCCGTGGACTACGTGGGTATCTCCGATCTGGCCAATTTCATGAGGACACTGCCCGTGGTCGCCCGGCCGCACCTGGCCAACAACTGGCACCTGTACGTCGGCGACCCCGACGATCCGGCTCAGTTGGCCGACATGATGGCGCGCTCCCCCATCACCAGGGTCGACCAGATCCGCACCCCCTTGATGGTGGTCCAGGGCGCCAACGACGTCCGTGTGGTCAAGGCCGAGTCCGACAACCTGGTCGAGGGGCTGCGGGCACGCGGTGTGGATGTCGAATACCTGATCCAGGGTGATGAGGGGCACGGGGCGGTGAACCCCGAGAATGTGATCGAGATGTGGGACGGCATCGTGCGGTTCCTCGGCAAGTACGTGGGTGGTCGCGGATGAACACCGCTGAGACAGGACACAAGCCGACACTGCTGCAGCAGATGGGTGGGGTCTCCGGCCTGATCTACGCCAGCGTGCCGAGCATCGTCTTCGTCGCCGCGGATGCCATGGCTGGACTGCACGTGGCGGTGGTACTGGCGGTGGGTTCCGGCGCAGGTATCGCGGTGCTGCGGTTGCTGCGCCGAGAGCCACTCCAACCGGCGCTGTCCGGTCTGCTCGGGGTGGGGATCGCCGCGTTCATCGCCTACACCACCGGAGACGCGAAAGACTACTTCCTGGTGGGTATCTGGATGAGCTTCGTGCTGATGGTGATCTTCGCGCTGTCGGTTGTGTTGCGCCGACCGTTGGTCGGCGTCATCTGGGCGGCACTGTCCGGCCGCGGGCCTCAGTGGCGCACCCACAAACCGTCCCGCTTCCGCTATGACGTCGCGACGGTTTTCGTGGCCGCGGTGTTCGCGGCCCGGTTCGTGGTGCAGAACTGGCTCTACG
This sequence comes from Mycobacterium sp. MS1601, assembly GCF_001984215.1. NCBI lineage: Bacteria > Bacillati > Actinomycetota > Actinomycetes > Mycobacteriales > Mycobacteriaceae > Mycobacterium > Mycobacterium sp. MS1601. The sequence goes on along the minus strand of NZ_CP019420.1, from coordinate 5,216,760 downwards.
ACGCGGATTCGACGGGCTGGCTGGCCGTCGCGCGCATCGGCATGGGGTATCCGTTGACCGCGCTGGCGTTCGTGGTGATCGTCTGGGCCATCCGGCGTTCGGATCGACAGCTCAAACCCCTTGCTGCAGAGTGACTCCCATCGCCGCCGCCTACCTGGGCTCGCATTTCCTGAGCTTCCTCGGGAACGGGATCCTGGCGGTGGCGCTGCCGCTGATCGTGCTGCAGGCCACCGGCAGTCCGGCCAGCGTGGGTGTCATCTCGGCGGCCACCGCCGTGCCGGCGCTGCTGGTGGGCCTGGCCGCCGGGGTGGTGATCGACCGGGTGAACCGCCGGACCTGTTCGATGCTCTCGGATGTGGTGTCGGCGGCGGCGGTGGCCGCCATCCCGGTGGTGGACCTGGTGTGGGGCCTCGATCTCACTTGGCTGGTGGCGCTGGCGATCATCGGCGCCTTCGGCGACGTCCCGGGGTTGACGGCCCGGCAGGTGATGGTGCCCGCCGTGGCCCGGCACGCCGGGGTACCGCTGGAACGCCTTGTCGGACTGCGGCAGTCGATGACGTCCATGGCTCTGGTGATCGGTCCCGGCGCCGCGGGGACGTTGTTGGCGCTGTTCGACGGCACCACGGTGCTGTGGGTGACCGCCGCCACCTCGGCGGCCGCAGTTCTGCTGACCGCCGCACTGCCGCACCGTCTCGGCGCAGTGGAGTCCGACCGTCAACATCGCCAGTCGCTGCTGCGCCAACTGGGCGCCGGGGCAGTGGAGTTGCGCCGCAGTCGGTTCCTCACCGGTACCGTGACCCTGACGGTGGGGCTGGCCGTCGCCATCGGCGGATTGCAGGGCTTGGTGCTGCCGCTGTATTTCAGCGACCTCGCGCGGCCTGATCTCCTGGGCTTCGTCCTGACAGCGCTGGCCGTCGGCATGCTGATCGGCACCAGTGTCTTCGCGCTGACCGGTACCAGGATGTCCCGGCGATTCTGGGTCAGTTCCGCGCTGATCGGCACCACCGCCGGGTTCCTGGCGATGGCCACGCTGGCTTCGCCCCCGGTCGTGTTCGCCGGAGCCGGATTGTTCGGCATCGCCAACGCGTCGCTGGGTGCGGTGGTGGGAGTGCTGCAGGCCGAGCGGATCGCCGACGCCGTACGCGGCAGGGTGCTCAGCGTGCAGAACGCGTGCCTTCAGATCGCGGCGCCTGCAGGTATCGCGCTGGCCGCCGTGGTTGCCGAGTACGGCTCGGCGGTGGCCGCGGGCGTCGCCGTCTTCGCCGTCTGGTTGGTGCTCGTGGGCGTGGTCGCGGTGTCCCGCACACTGACCGATCTCGAGCCTCAGCCGGCAGAGCAGTCCAGCCCCGCCGCAAGCAGCTCGGGCACCGCACGCGCCGCGTCGGCGAACCCGGAGCCGTGAGCCGCGCCGGACCGGTACCGGTGATCGATGCCCGCGGCGATCACTGCCAGTTTGAAGTAGCCGAGTGCCATGTGCGATTCCCACTGCTGCAGCGGTTTACCGCTGACTCGCTCGTAGGCGCCAGCGAGGTGGTCAGCGTCCGGCAGCCGCGGGTCAGCCCAGGCGCTGGGTGCGCCGAGCACCAGGTCCAGCGCGGGATGCCGGTACACGCACATCATCGCCACATCGGCGGTGGGGTCTCCGATGGTGGACAGTTCCCAGTCCACCACGGCCGTGACTATGACTCCCCCCGAGAGGTTGAGCAGTGTGTTGTCGATGCGGTAGTCACCGTGCACCACGGCAGTCGAATCCTGCACGAAATCAACAGCAGCCAGCCGGTTGGACAACCGCTGGGCCAGTGGGGTGAGGGCAGGGTCGCCGACCAATGCCCACTGCTTGGTCCAGCGCCGGATCTGTCGTTCGGCGTATCCCGCGGCGCGGCCGAATTCGGCGAGCCCGACCGCAGTGTGGTCGACGGCATGCAGGGCGGCCAGTGCGTCTACGAGCGCGGAGACGATGCCGGGCAACGTCTCCTCATCCACCGCCTCCAGATCGGCCCGCGACTGGATGCACGCGCCAGGCACGAAGCGGGTCACCACGAACGGCACACCGAGGACGGCATCGTCCTCGCACAACACCACCGGATATGGCACCGGGACGTCGGTGGCTACCAGCGCCCGGGTGACGATGAACTCGCGGGCAACATCGTGAGCCGACGGCGTGCGGCCGTGCCGGGGTGGCGTTCGCAGCACCCAGCTCGAGTGTCCGTCGTCGAGTCGGTAGGTGAGATTGGAACGCCCGCCGGTGAACTCGGTGGCGCGCAGCGGGCCCGACGGGGGCTCCCCTGCCTGTTGCATGCAGGTGGCCACCGCCTCGAGGTCCGCGATCGTCAGGGCTGAGCTCACTGCGCGGTCTCGGTGATCCTGCGGATGGCGCGCTTGGCCAGTGACCAGCGATGTACCTCCGAGGGACCGTCGTAGATGCGGAAGGGCCGCAATTCACGGGCGATGCGTGCGATCGGCAGCTCGGTGGAAACCCCCATGCCGCCGCACATCTGGGTGGCGCGGTCAGCTACGCGGTGCAGGGCTTCCGCGGCGAAGGTCTTGGCGATCGAGGTGCTGGCCGAGGCCCGTGCGCCGCTGTCGAGCTCCTGGCACGCCACCAACAGCAGCGCTCTGGTTGCCGCCAAGTCGATTTCATTGTCGGCGATCATCTGCTGGATCATCCCCTGGTCGGCCAACCTTGCCCCGAACGCCTGGCGACCCACCACATGTCGTACGGCTACTTCGTGAGCGCGGCGGGCGGCGCCGGTCCAGCGCATGACGTGGGTCATACGCGCCGGCCCCAACCGCACCTGGGCGTACTGGAATCCTTCGTCGACGCCGCCGAGCACCTCGGAGTCCGGGACAAAGGCGTCGGTGAAGGTGATCTCGCAGTGGCCCCCGATCATCGATTTGTCGACGGTGCCGACGTGGCGCACGACGTCGAGTCCCTCGGTGTGGGCGGGCATCAGAAACATCGTCGCCCCGCCAGCCTCGCCTGGTTCGCCACTGGAGCGGGCCATGGTGATGAAGAACGCGGCGCCGTCGGCACCGGTGATGAACCATTTGCGGCCGTTGATGATCCAGCCACCGTCGACCTTGGTGGCGCGGGTGTTCAGCGCGGCCGGGTCGCTGCCCGCTCCCGGTGCAGGCTCTGTCATCGCGAACCCCGACCGGACCTCGCCGCGGGCCAGCGGCTGCAGATACTGCGCCCGTTGCTTCTGCGTGGCGACCGCATCCAGAAGATGGATGTTGCCCTCGTCAGGTGCGGCGATCCCGGTGGCGAGAGGTCCGAACAACGAGTAGCCGGCCTCCTCGAACACCGCTGCGCGAGCGACCATGCCCAGCCCCAGACCACCGCAGTCCGGCGGCGCCTGAGGCGCGAACACACCGGCCGCCCGCGCAGCATCCTGGAGGCGCACCCGCAGCTGATCGCCGCCCGCTGCCTCGATGTCACCGTCGTGCTGGTCGTCGACGTGTTGAACGTGGGTCTCGATGAACGCTGCCGTGCGCGCAACCAGGTCGTCGGTCATGTCAGCGATGCTAGATCGAACGACCGGGCCTGTGTCCATAGTTACAGTTCAGAGGCTTGGAGGGCGTTCAGCTAAGCTGAACGCGTGATATCTGTCGGGGACCGGATCCGGGCGCTGCGGGTTGATCACGGCTGGTCCATGCGCGAACTCGCGCGCCGGCTCGAGGTCAGTCCGGGGACGGTCTGCGCCGTGGAGAACGGCAGCACCGGGCTTTCGCTGACCCGTCTGGCCCAGTTCGCCGACGCATTCGGAATCACACCAGCAGAGCTGTTGCAGCCCAGTAGGATTCCGGAATCTGCCGGTCCGGCTGCCGCGGCGCCTCAGACACACTGGCGCTCGTTCCCGACACTGGACCTCGACGCTGTCACCGACGCCGCCATCGCCACCTTCGTCAACACCGGTTATCACGGCTCGACCATGCGTGCCATCGCCCAGCGCGCAGGGATGAGCCTGGCCGGTGTGTACCACTACTACCCCAGCAAGCAGCTGATCCTGGTCACCATCCTCGACCTGACGATGGACGAGGTGGAGTGGCGCACCCACGGCGCCGCCGCCGACGCCGAGGACCCACTGCGCCGCCTGCGGCTGGAAGTGGAGGCGCTAGCCCTGTTTCACACGCTGCGCGCCGACCTGGCGTTCATCGGTTCCAGCGAGATGCGTAGCCTCGATGAACCCGACCGCTCTCGAATCGCCGCACGCCGCAGCGCCATTCAGCACCTCATCGACCGCGAGATCCGCGCGGCGATCACCGAGGGTTCGGCGCACTGCCCGCGACCGCTGGAAACCGGCCGGGCCATCGTCACCATGTGCACGTCCCTGCCGCAGTGGTTCGACATCTCCGGTCCCACCTCGGCGTTCGACGTGGCCACCCGTTACTCGGAGATGGCGTTGCAGATGATCGGTGCGGCTGACCTTCGGCCGCCAGCCCGGTGACGAGCTGCATCAGGTTTTCCACGACGCAGCCGGTAGGTTCCGGCGGCATACGTGCCGTCCATGGTCAGTTCGTCAGTGCCGCGAGCGTTACCGCCGGCCTGGGCAGCGCCCAGTTGCGGCACTCGTCGGACAGTGCTCGGTCCACTGCATCGGCGATGGCGCGCGCGCCCGGATGGTCGGCGCCCAGCCACATGTGTGTTGGTCCACCGCTCAGGGTGATGCGCTTGACGGTCGCCCCGCACGCATTCAGCACCGCCGCCCGAGCCAGCAGACGCTGCACCGCCGAACTCCAGCCGGCCACGTCGCTGTGTTCCGTCACGTCGGTGTGCAGGCCGACGACCCGCAACCGCCTGTCCCCCAGCATCAGTGGTGCCGCCTCATCGAGGTGAAGGTACTTGGTGGCGTGTGCACATTCCGAGATCCTCGCCATGTGATGGGCTGAACTGACGATGAATCGTGACGCACCGACCGCCACCGCTCGACGAAGGACATCGGTGCCGTAGCCGCAGCGGAACACCACCTGGACCGCCTTGATGTTGTGGAACTGCACCAGGTCGAGGTCGTGATCGTCGCGTGCGGTCACCGAGACGCCGTGAGAACGGATCCACGCGGCCAACTCCCGGTTGTCCAGCGCTGCAGCGGGGATGCTGCAGCCGGCGTTGACGCCGACGCGGGACGTCGGCGCCGCAGTGGGGAGGGGTTCACCATCGGTTCGGTCCAAAGCAAGTGTCATGTCTCCGGTCTACGGCCGCCAGAGGCGCGATGCGAGCGTTCATACGCTCCCCTGACGGACAGTTCACGGATCCTTGCGCGATATTGACGACGCGACGGGTCATTGGACGGGTTATTGCTGGAAGCGGTATCCCATGCCGGGTTCGGTGAGTAGGTGTTGGGGGTGTGAGGGGTGGGGTTCGAGTTTGCGGCGTAGTTGGGCGAGGTAGACGCGTAGGTAGTGGGTTTCGGTGGCGTAGGCCGGGCCCCAGACTTCTTTGAGGAGTTCTTGGCGGCTGACGAGCTTGCCGCGGTGGCGTACCAGCATTTCGAGGATGCCCCATTCGGTGGGGGTCAGGTGGACTTCGGTGCCGTTGCGGGTGACTTTTTTGGTGGCCAGATCGACGGTGAAGGAGGAGGTTTCGATGATTGGTTCGTCGGTCTCCGGGGTTGTGGTGGCCCGTCGCACGGCGGCCCGTAACCGGGCCAGGAATTCGTCCATGCCGAAGGGTTTGGTGACGTAGTCGTCGGCTCCGGCGTCGAGTGCTTGTACTTTGTCTGAGGAGTCGGTGCGTGCCGAGAGCACGATCACCGGTGCCGTGAGCCACCCGCGCAGTCCGGCTAGGACGTCGATGCCGGAGATGTCGGGCAGCCCGAGATCGAGGATCACCACGTCAGGTGGGTGCGCGGCGGCGGTGTGTAGGGCTTGGGCTCCGGTGGCGGCGGTGTGGACGTCGTAGCCGCGCACGGACAGGTTGATCCGCAGTGCCCGCAGGATCTGTGGTTCGTCGTCGATCACCAGTACCCGTGTGCGGGTCATTGCGCACCTGCGGCGGCTAGATCGACGATCACGGTCAGCCCGCCGCCGGGGCCAACAGTTCGGCGGTGTCGCCCGGGGAGAAGTCGACCTCCTCGCTGCGCAGGCTGGACACGGCGGCCTTGGCGGCAGCCAGTGGTGTGCGCAGGTCCCGGGCCGCCAGCTTACGGCCGGACATCAGCAGCCAGAATTCGTCGTCGCCGACCTCGACGGCGGTGTCAGCGGATTCGACATCCACACAGGGTGTTTCGCCGACACACGCGACGAGAGCAGGCTCACCGACCAGGGCGTCGCGCAACAGCGAGACCGACTGCTGCAGGTAGGTTTCGCGGCTGCGCACCACCGCATCGGGCACGGTTTCCTTCTGCTCGATGCCGGTGATCTGGGCCACCACATCAGTGCCACGCTCCAGCCGTCGATGCGCTTCACCGAGCATCGCGAACGTCTTACCCACACCAGGAGCCGCACCCAAATAAATACGCAACTCACCGCGCTTCGACCGGTGTCCGCTGATACTCACGTGGTGGGCACCTCGCCGACCAAGACGCGCACCCGGTAGATACCGAGTGCGCGCCTGGCAGACATGACAACGGGCCTAACCATCACGCCCGTCGAGGGCCAGATTGACCCCAAGCACGTTGACCGCGGGCTCCCCCATGAATCCGAGTGATCGGCCGGTGGTGTGCGCCGCGACGATCTGTCGCACCTCGTCGGCGCTCATCCCGCGTTCCTGCGCAACCCGCTGCACCTGTAGTTCGGCATAGGCCGGTGAGATGTCCGGGTCCAAGCCGCTGCCGCTGGCTGTCACCGCGTCCGCGGGAATCTTCGGCTGGAGCGTGGTGCCTTCTACCGGAACGATCTGACCCGCCGCGATGTCCTGGGTGCCGTCGTTGCACTCCACCCGCACACCCTCATAGGTGGTGATGAACGGGGTGGCGGTAGTGCCGCACCACTGGTTGACGCTGACCACCTGGGTGGGGTTGGCCACCTGTCCCGAGGCGTCGCGGGGGGCGATCACCGAGAGCACCGCGCCCACACCGTCATTGGTGCAGAACGGCCGTGTCCCGTCGACCCCCTCGAGCTCTCCGATGGCGAGGCTTCGACTGCACACCAGGGTGAGCAAACTGGAACGGTCCTCGGTGTCGATCATGTCCTCAGGTCCGAGGTTCGACGCGCTGGTCGCCATCGGGTCGTAACCGCCACCTGACGCCGAGGGCCGCGACTGGAAGTATTGCGGCAGCGGGTTGCCACTGGCATCAGTGAACATCTGACCGATGCGACTGCTGCCGACCACCTGGCCGTTGACCTCGACGAGGGATCCGTCGGCGTTGTCCTTCAGCCCGGGGACCTGGGCAACGGCCCAGACCAGGAGCGGGTACACCAGTCCGAGCAGGACGGTGAGCAGGAGCAGCGCGCGTAACGCCGCCCAGTGTTGACGGATGATGTTGGTGATAGACATGTCAGGACATCCCGGGGAAGAGCTGGATCACGAGGTCGATGAGTTTGATACCGACGAACGGTGCGACGATGCCGCCGAGGCCGTAAACCAGGAGGTTGCGGCTCAGCAACTTGGACGCACTGGCCGGGGTGTAGCGAACACCTTTGAGTGCCAACGGGATGAGGAACACGATTACGATCGCGTTGAAGATCACCGCCGACAGAATCGCCGACTGCGGGCTGTGCAACCGCATGATGTTGAGCAGGTCCAGGCCGGGGAACAGCGTCACGAACAGCGCCGGAATGATGGCGAAGTACTTGGCGATGTCGTTGGCGATGGAGAACGTGGTCAGCGCGCCACGGGTGATCAGTAGCTGCTTGCCGATCTCGACGATCTCGATCAGCTTGGTGGGGTCGGAATCCAGATCCACCATGTTGCCCGCCTCTTTGGCTGCCGAGGTGCCGGTGTTCATCGCCACACCCACATCAGCTTGCGCCAGCGCAGGCGCGTCATTGGTGCCGTCACCGGTCATCGCGACCAGTCGGCCGCCGGCTTGTTCTTTCTTGATCAGCGCCAGCTTGTCCTCCGGTGTGGCTTCGGCCAGGAAGTCGTCCACCCCTGCCTCGTCGGCAATGGCCTTGGCGGTCATCGGGTTGTCGCCGGTGATCATCACCGTGCGGATGCCCATGCGGCGCATCTCGTCGAAGCGTTGCCGCATCCCGTGTTTCACCACGTCTTTGAGATGGACGACACCAAGCACATCAGCTCCGCCGTTGCGCGCCCGGCCGACCACCAGAGGCGTGCCACCGGAATTGGAGACGTCGTTGACGATGTCGGTGAGCTCAGCTGGCACCGTGCCGCCCAGGCTACGCACCCATTCCGCGACCGAACCTGCAGCACCTTTACGCAGGGACTGGCCGTCCTCCAGATCGACGCCCGACATCCGGGTGGTGGCGGTGAACTCGACCCACTGCGCACCGGACAACTCACCCGGGGTGCGTGCCCGAAGACCGTGAGCTTCTTTGGCGTGCACCACGATAGAGCGTCCCTCGGGCGTCTCGTCGGCGAGACTGGACAGTTGTGCAGCGTCGGCCAGGGTTGCCAGGTCGACGCCGGGAAGCGGCAGGAAATCGCTGGCCTGACGGTTGCCCATGGTGATAGTGCCGGTCTTGTCGAGCAGTAGGGTGTTGACGTCACCGGCCGCCTCGACGGCCCTGCCGGACATGGCCAGCACGTTACGCTGCACCAGTCGGTCCATGCCCGCGATGCCGATGGCGCTCAGCAGCGCACCAATGGTGGTCGGGATCAGGCACACCAGCAGCGCCACCATGACGATCCCTGTCACACCGTTGCCGTCGAGCGCCAGACTGTCCGGCACACCGGGATTGTTGGCTTTGGAGAAGATGGCCAGCGGCTGCAGGGTTGCGACGGCGAAGACGAAGATGATGGTCAATGCGCTCAACAGGATGTTCAGGGCAATCTCGTTGGGTGTCTTCTGCCGGTTGGCACCCTCGACCAGGGCGATCATCCGGTCGACAAAGCTGTCACCGGGCTTCTGGGTGATCTTGACGACGATCCGATCGGACAGCACCGTGGTACCGCCGGTCACCGCGGAGCGGTCGCCGCCGGACTCGCGGATGACAGGCGCGGACTCACCGGTGATCGCCGATTCATCCACCGACGCAATGCCTTCCACGACGTCCCCGTCGCCAGGGATGACGTCACCGGGTTCGACCACTACGTAGTCGCCCTGCTTGAGCATCGGGGCGGGAACAGCCTGCTCGGAACCGTCCGGATTCAGCTTGCGCGCCATGGTGTCGGACTTGGCCTTGCGCAGCGACTCCGCCTGCGCCTTTCCGCGACCTTCAGCCACGGCTTCGGCGAGGTTGGCGAAAACCACTGTCAGCCACAGCCAGATGACGATCAGCCAGGAGAACCAGGACGGATCCAGGATCGCAAGGACGGTTGACCAGACGGCGCCCACCTCGACGATGAACATCACCGGATTGCGCCACATGGTGCGGGGGTCGAGCTTGCGCAGCGCATCGGGTAGCGAGCTCAACAGCATCTTCGGTTCGAGCAACCCGCCCTTGACGGACTTCGTGGTGGAGTTGTGCTTGGCGGCTTCAGCCGCCGTAGTCACCATGGTGACGGTCATACGTGTATTCCTTCAGCGAGCGGGCCCAACGCGAGCATGGGCAGGAAGGTCAGGGCGACCAGGACTACGGTCACGCCGGTGACCATGCCGACGAACTGCGGACGGTGAGTGGGCAGGGTGCCCACCGAAGCCGGCGTGTGACCTTGCTTGGCAAGGGAACCCGCCAGCGCGAGCACCAGCACCAACGGCAGGAATCGACCGACGACCATCGCCAGCCCCAGTGCGGTGTTGAACCACTGCGTGTTCACACTGATGCCGGCGAATGCCGACCCGTTGTTGTTCGATGCCGAGGTGAACGCGTACAGCACCTCCGAGAGGCCGTGTGGCCCGGTGTTGAGCATGCTGTCGCGCTGCGCGGGCAAAGCCAACGCGATCGAGGTGCCGGTGAGCACCAGCAGCGGGGTGACCAGGAAATAGCTTGCTGCCAGCTTGATCTCACGCGGGGTGATCTTCTTACCCAGGTACTCCGGGGTGCGCCCCACCATCAGGCCGGCGACGAACACCGTGATGACCGCCAGTACCAGCATGCCGTACAGTCCCGATCCCACACCGCCGGGGGCGATTTCACCGAGCTGCATGTTGAACATCGTCATCAACCCGCCGAGGCTGGTGTAGGAGTCGTGGAACGAGTTCACCGCGCCGGTGGACGTCAGTGTGGTCATCGCGGCGAACACCGCCGAATTGCCGACGCCGAAGCGGGTTTCCACGCCTTCGGTAGCGGCCCCCACCGCTGTGGGAACGGTGCCGTGGGCCTGCAGTTGGAAGAGCATCGTCAAGGTCACGCTCAGGGTGGCGATAACGGCCATCACAGCGACGATCGCCAGGCCCTGCTTGGTGTTGCCCACCATCTTGCCGAAGGTGCGCGGCAGGGCGAACGCGATCAGGCACAGCAGGAAGATCTCGACAAAGTTCGTCCAGGCCGTGGGGTTCTCGAACGGATGCGCGGAGTTGGCGTTGAAAAAGCCGCCGCCGTTGGTACCGAGTTCCTTGATAGCTTCCTGGCTGGCAACCGGGCCGCCGGGGATGGTCTGCTGCGCACCGGCGAGGGTGTCGATCACCTGACTGTGCAGGGCGAAATTCTGGATGGCGCCGCCGGCGATGAGGATGATCGCGGCGATGAACGAGAGGGGCAACAGAATACGCAACGTGCCGCGCACCAGGTCCACCCAGAAGTTGCCCAGCTCACCACTTCTGGTACGGGCGAAGCCACGAACCAGGGTGATGGCCACGGCCATACCCACAGCGGCGGAGACGAAGTTCTGCACCGTCAGGCCGGCCATCTGGACCAGGTGCCCCTGGGTGGACTCACCGGAGTAGGCCTGCCAGTTGGTGTTCGTCACGAAGCTCACCGCGGTGTTCCACGCCAGCCCCGGCGTCATCTCCGTAGCGGGATCGTTGAGGTGCAGCGGGAGTCTGCCCTGCAGCAGCTGGAAGAAGAACAGGAACAAGATGGACACTGCCGAGAACGCGAGCACGCTGCGCGCGTAGGCAGCCCACGTCTGCTCGGCTTTGGGATCAGCGCCGATCACTCTGTAGATCAGGCCTTCGATACGCAAGTCCTTGGTGGTGGTGTAAACGCGGTACATGTAGTCACCCAGCGGCACGTGCACGACGGCCAGCGCGACGATCAGGACGAGAAGGAACAACACCCCGGCGGTTGTGGCGCTCACTAGAACCTCTCCGGGAACAGCAAGGTGGCGATCAGGAACAGGGCGATTGCGACAGCCAGCACCAGGCCGACGCTGTTGGCGAGATTCATCGCTCGAGCAACCTCACGGCTCCGCCGAACAACGCGAACAGCGCGATGGTCAGCACGACGTAGACGACTACAGACATGACTATCCGACTCCGTTTCAAGGCTCACTTCCGAGTGAGCGCATCAGGAGTCAACCCCGCTCCAGGACGGCGCAATCGCGCCTTGACGGTTTCTTGACACCACTGTCGGGCTCCTTAACGGAGTTCTTGCGGTGTCTGTGACGGCCTGCACATCTGGGGGGGGTCACGACCCCGTCCGCATACTCGACCTCCCAGGTCGGTGCCCCTAGGGCCCGGGTGTGTAGATCACGACCGGACAGTCCAGCACAGCGAGCGCCCTTGCCGCGGTCGGGTGAAGTACGGTACCGATCTGGTGGACCTGCAGGCGTGGGGCAATGAATAGCGCAATGGTGGGTGCAAACCACTTCAGATACTGTTCCAGTTCCCAGGTTTCGGTGACAACCAGCGCGTCCAGCTCGGGATGCGCTGTCTGCCAGCGAGACAGACTCCGCTCGATTCGCCGGCGCAGCTCGACGCTGGTGAGCTCGCCCTCACGGTATGGACCAGCCACCACCTTCAAGGGAAATCCCCGCCGGAGCGACTCCCCCACCGCAAACCGCAGAATGTTGTCGGCGTCAGGATCGGCGCCCACCTCGGCTACCACCCAACCGCAACCGGGCGGCTCATCCTGAAACACCACCACCGGGCAGTCGGCAGCAAGAATCAGCTCGGTGACCACGTTTGCGTGATGTCCTGGATGGGGAACCGCGGGAGCCGACGCCCCGACACAGATCATGGCCGGACGCCCCAGCCCCGCCAGCGTGACCGCGGGCCGACCGTTCACCATCAAACATTCGACATCGAGTTGCGGGGCCACTCGCTGCGCCTCGTTCTCTGCCTGCTCGAGGGTTGACTGTGCCGAACTCCGCAATCGGGCGGTCCCGGTCGGCAGAGCGGTGGTGGCATCGTCCGGATCGATCGCGTAGACGAGTCGAAGTGGCAGCCTCAGGCCGGCCGCCTCCCCAGCTGCCCACCGCACCGCTGCCATGGAACCGGCGGAGCCGTCGACTCCCACCACCACAGCCGTGTTGCCCCGTGCTGATTCTCTCCGCTGCGACGAGATCCGTGGTCGCCAATCGCACGGTACATCTGCGGCGCGCGTCTGCATGACAAACTCCTCCGGTAGTTCCAGACACCGAGTTTCGCGGGAGGTGCGCAAGCGGGACAGAGGCCGATGCCACCGATCACGGGCCGAAGGTCACCCTGGTCCGCCCCGGTCACTGCGGAGCGTTCCCGTCTCGTGCGCGTTCGTATGCCGCGACCGCAGTCGGCAGTGTCATGAAAAGGCGGTCCTCGCCGATCACGTCGAGCAGCCCGGCAGCCGTGAGGGCGTCCCGCAGGTCCTGTTTGACCCGGGCCATCGCGAAGACGACGCCGCGGCGTTCGCATTCGGCCCGAACACGATCCAGCGCCTCCAACGCGGTCAAATCGACATCGACATTGGCCTCGGCATTCAGCACAAACCATCGCACCGGTTCAGGACCTGTGTTCAGGGCCGCCAAGGCCCGCTTCCTGAAGTTCTCGGCATTCGCAAAGCACAGCGGAGCGTCGTAGCGATACACCATTAGCCCCGCGATTTGCCGGGCATCGGGGTAGTCGTCGATGTCGTGCATTCCGGCCAGCCCAGGCACAAAGCCCTGCACACTGTCGTGTGCACGGGCCAGTCGACGCAACAGATCGAGTACGGTCAACGCCACCGCGACGAGGACGCCCTGGAGAACTCCCAGCGACGCGACGCTGACGGTGGTGGCCACTGCAAGGATGAGTTCACTGCGGCGAAATCGGGCCAGCCTGCGAAACTGGTCGATATCGATGAGCTTGATCGCGGCGAAGACGACGATCGCGCCAAGTGCCGCTGAAGGAATCATCGCGATGAACTGGCCGCCGATGGTCACTGCCACGGCCACAACCGCGAGCATCACCAGGGAGTAAAGTTGTGTCGCGGACCCGGAGGCGACGCCGAGCGCGGTCCGGCTGCCGCTGGAACTCACCGGGAATCCTTGTGTCAGACCGACAATGACGTTGCAGGCGCCGAGTGCGCGCAACTCGGCGTTGGTATCGATCTCGTCTCCGGTCTTGGCGGCGAATGCCCGAGCAGTCAGCACGTTGTCCGAGAAGGCGACAATGGTGATACCTACCGCGGGCAATACCAGAGCCTCGATGTCCTGGCGTTCCAGGACCGGAAAGGTCACTGTCGGCCACTCCATGGGCAGTTCACCGACCACCGAAATCCCGCTACTCGTCAACGACAGGACGCCCACCAGAAGTATGGATACCACGACTGCCGTCAGCGGACCCGGAACACGCGGGGCCCAGCGCTCGAGGGCAAACACGACCGCTAGAGATGTGGCACTGAGAGCCACTGTGGGCCAGTGCAATCCCTGTGATTGCGAACCGGTGAGACGGCCCAGCTGACTGGTCACCATCATCACAGCGATACCAGTCAGATACCCCACGAGCACGGGTTCCGACAGGAGGTTGGCCAGGAAACCGAGCCTGAGCAACGCTGCGCCGAGGCACAGCGCGCCGACGAGCACAGCCAGCACCGCAGCACAGCTGGCGTAACGGACGTCATCCCCGGCCGCCAGCGGGGCAACCACTGCAGCCGTCATGAGCGCCGTGGTGGACTCCGGGCCGACTGAGAGTTGCCTCGACGAACCCAGCGCGGCATAGATCAGCAGCGGAGGCAACGCGGCCCACAACCCCGCAACGGGACTCAATCCCGCCAGGGTGGCGTATGCGAGCGCTTGAGGTATCAGATACGCGGCCACACTCGTGCCGGCAATCAGATCCCCACGTAACCAGCGGCGTTGGTAGGGCGCGGAATTCATCAAGCCCGGGAAGAGTGATTGCGGCCGGACGTGCATCGCTCAGCGATCAGTGCAGCGAGGCGACGGGTGCGCTCTGCGCAGCACCCGCACGCTGCGGTTCAACGTCAGTGGAATCAAGTGAGCGGTCACGGTGGCCCGATCCGCCAGATGCCGGTAGGCCTGCACGACCACCGACTCGACTTCAGCGCGGGAACATGCGGGGAATTTGGCGCAGACCGCGGTGATGATCTCGTCGATCTCATTGTCGAACACCACCGTCGACGAACCGCCCGGCTGAACGGGGACGTTCTCGATCAGCATTGCCGGACGACAATCACGGGCACTCGGGAGGCCTGCACCACCGCGTTGCTCACCGATCCGAGCAACATGCCGGCGAACCCTCCACGACCATGGCTTCCCACCACAACGAGCTGACCCGAATCCGCTTGTTCGACAATCCATCGCGCAGGGCTGTTTCGCGCCACGATTCGACGAACCGACACATCGGGATATCGGTCGACCCAGCCTGCCAGCTGCTCCGAAACCACCTCAGCTCCCAGCTTCTCCAGATCTGCCCAACCGACATCGACGATGTCTACGTTGTCGTCGCTGCAGGTGTGCACGGCAACCAGATCAACACCTCGCCGGGAGGCCTGGTCGAAGGCCAAGGCGGTGGCAGCCTGCGATGTAGGCGAACCGTCCACTCCCAGCACCACCGGCGCTTCGGGTGGCGGCTGCTCTTCGTTGCGCACCACGACCACCGGGCAGTGTGCGTGTTCGACCAGGCCTCGACTAACCGAGCCCAGGACTACCCCAGCCAACGCGCCCAGACCACGACGGCCGACGACAATCATGTAGGCGTCCTTGGATGTCTCGACAAGTGTCGCCAGCACAGAGCCGGTTGCTACCCGAGTGCCGACCGAGACCGGACGATCGGTGCTCGCCGTCCTGGATACCAGTGCAGTTGCCTCCTGCAGCAGGGCGTTCGCGCGCTCCTGCCGCGCGGCGTTGTACCGCTCCGACATGGCCGTATCGATCCACTCGCCCATCTCGGGTGTCAGGATCACGTGGACAACGGTGATCTTGCGGTTGCACAGGCCCGCTTCACGCGTGGCCCACTCGAGAGCCGACCGGGATGCTCGCGTGCCGTCATACCCGACCACGATCTCGCTTCCGGCAGTGTTCGAAGCCATGTCATGCCTTTCTTTTTTCCGAGCATCAGGGGATCCGTTGACGGCGTGAGCATCAGTGGTGATGCGGGCGTTTGTCGTCGCCGGCGAGGTGCCCAAACTCGCGATCCCACGTCGTATACCGTCTGCGGTTACCTCTGTGCCACCGGTACGGTGCCAGTTCTGGGAACGCACTGAGCCCTGGTGGCGGCGGCCATTGGCTGACCAGCTCACTGGAATGCGGTCACTGCCACACACCAGCTGATTTCGGCCGAGCGCACGCAACATCCACGGGTTCCGGAGGGTGAAGTGAAGGGTGTCCACGGCGGTCCTCCAGGCGACGTTCGATCCTGCTGTCGGTGCACATTCATGGTGGACTTAACCGGCCCGACTTCGAAGGGCCCAAAGTCACAGCTGTGCAGAGGCTTTGGCACGCCGATGGATCTGCGAAGGGTCCGACCTCAGAGCACGGCTCAGCGATGCACGAACGCGCCACCGTCGAGGCGTACCACGACATCGGACAGCGGTCGTCGTGGGGTGGGTGGCAATCGTCTGAGCCCCGCCGGCAACCAGCCGACGCGGATCATCATCTGCGGATACTCGCGATCGTCGAATGCCCACTGCCGCACGCCTTGTCGCGTTTCGGCAACTTCGAGTGGTTCGGAGATGAGGCAACTGACCAGCCCTTGCGAGGTAGCGGTGAGCAGGACGGCGCTGGTGGCCTCTCCAGCGCGCAATCGCGCCATGGTGTCATCCTCGGCGGTTCCGAGCGCCAGCAGCACTCCACTGTCGCGAGTCGAGTCCTCACCGTCCCCCGAGCTCAGCTGTGGGTCGGCGAAGAGTCGTCCGGGGATCGCGGCGCGCGGGTTCGACGGCGGCACATTGCGCGCGGGTACACCGTCATCCGCAGCGTGGCGCCCGGACCACGCGGCCAATTCGTCGAGGTAGTCGGAATCGCCGGCATGCGCCCATACCGCCTGCGCAAGAAGGGCGCGGAATTCCGTAGTCGGTTCCATCCGTCGCATCGTCACCCCGACACGCGCAGCGCGCGCACCCATGAGGGCAATATCGGCTGCGCGGACGGTCGTGGCGGCGTAGGAACGCCGGTCGGTGTAGCGCTGCTGAATGGCGGCGGCCAGGGCGATCTCGGCGTTGGAGGGCAGCGCACGGTGCAGCTCTATGGCAGCCAGATGGTGATGTTGCCCAGGGTCAGGTAGCCGGTGCACCACCGCACGCCATCCCAGTGCGGCAAACGCGATCTGGCAATGATGAAGTGTCGCACCGCAGCTGACCAGCAGGTCACGACCGTCGGGATCGGTATGGGGTAGCTGTCGCGACGGTTGCGCGTGAAGATGGATGCTGCGCAATCCCACTCGCCACTGCCAGGGTTGTGAATTGTGCAGCGATGGCGCGCGATTCGCCATCTCCAGGGCAGCGGTCACGGTGGCGTGGTCGGGAAAATGGACGTTCATGTCACCTCGAGATGCTGGGAGGTCTCCACGTGTGGCCCTCATTCGCGGGTCACGGCCTTCTCGAATTCCGAGAAGGCGCTGACAGCACGTGCGCCGTTCATGGTGGCGAGTTCGCTCTGCATCATCACAGCGACACCAATCGCCTCGGCAGCCTCTGCTTCGGTCACGCCCGCCGCAACGGCATTCCTGGCATTCGCCGCGATCACTGCGTCGCCACCCTGCACCACTGCGATGGCCAGCGCAATCAGTTCCTTGTCCTTCACCGTGAGAGCCCCCTCGAGCATCACCTGCTCGCGTAGTTCGTCGAGCGCCTGATGGACCGTGGGGTTCAGCTGTCGCAGTGCCCGGTACTCGGGCCACAGGGTGTCGAGAACATGGTGTGAGGGCCGGCGGCTGTTCATACCATCACGCTGCCTCGGCAGTGGCCCACGCCGACAGGGGCGAAAGTCACGACTAGAAGGGCATCTCACCGTCATTTGCGGTGCGACCCGTGCTCAATCGACGCTCGGCGTCCCCGTATTCACGGCAACGGCGCAGACCACCGCAACACGGTGCCACCGCCACTGCCTGCCGAGATCGAGAACGTGCCGCCGCACATCTCGGCTCGACGACGAAGGTTGCCTAGGCCACTCTCGGTCAGTGTTTCCAATGCGGGCACACCAACGCCGTTGTCGACGACCTCGATCACCAGGTCATCTGCGACCTTCACCGAAACGGACAACTCGGTCGCGCGGGCGTGCCGCGCCGCGTTGCTGACGGCCTCACGGATGACGGCCTCGGCATGCTCTGCCAGCGTGACATCGAGCACCGACAGCGGACCGGTGTACTGGACAACCGTACGAAGGTCCGCATCGGCGAATTGGGCGACGGCCTCATCGAGCCGCTGCCGGAGCCGCGTCACCTCCGCCGATCCACCGTGCAGGTCGAAGATGGTGGTGCGAATTTCCTGGATCACGTTTTGCAGGTCGTCGACACAGTCGGCGAGGCGACGCTGGGCTTCCTGAGAACGGGTGCGCGCAATCGTGCCCTGCAGAGCGAGCCCGACCCCGAACAAGCGTTGGATCACATGGTCATGGAGGTCCCGGGCAATACGGTCGCGATCGGACAACACGTCGAGTTCGCGGATCCGGAGCTGTGAATTGGCCAGTTGCCATGCCAATGCTGCCTGGTCGACGAACGAGGCTGCCATGTCGAGCTGTTCTGCTGAGAACGGGGCGGTATCCGGCCCTCGCATGATTGCGGCCACCCCGGCGACGGTCTCAGTGGTGCGCATCGGGAGCAACAGCACGGGCCCCTCCGCCTCGAACACGTCCGTCGTAACCTGTTCCGCGTCGACGAGTCGTGGTGCGCGCTCTCGATATACCTGGCCGAAGACAGTCCCGTCGACAGGGATGGGGGGCGCAGTGGTGACGTCACGACGCACGTCGCCCACCGCCTCCACCACCACGAGTTCGGTGACGTCGGCCGCGGGCGCCTCCGGGTCGGCAGGTATGGCCACCAGAACGACGTCGGCGTTGGTCAGTTTGAGTGCCTCGTCGGCCACCAAGCGAAACACCCCGGCGGGATCGGCGCCACCGAGCAACTGCGTGGCGATGTCACGGGTGGCCCCGATCCATGCCAGGCGGCTGCGCGACTGTTCGAACAGGCGCGCGTTGTCGATCGCGATACCGGCCGCCGCAGCCAGTGCTTGCGTGAGCACCTCGTCGTCCTCGCTGAACGGCTGACCGGAAGCCTTCTCGGTCAAGTACAGGTTGCCGAAGACCTCATCCCGTATGCGGATCGGAACGCCCAGGAAAGTCCTCATAGGCGGATGATGGGCGGGGAAGCCGACGGAGGCCGGGTGGTCACCGATGTTGGTGAGCCGGATGGGCCGAGGATCGCTGATGAGGGCGCCGAGGACGCCCTGTCCCTGTGGCAGCGGCCCGATCATCCGTCGGGTATCCTCGCCGATTCCCTCGTAGATGAACTCCACGAGTTCGTGGTCGTGGCCCCGCACTCCCAGCGCTCCGAATCGGGCGTCGATCAGTTCGATGGCGGTGTGGACGATGGTCCGCAAGGTTGCGTCGAGGTCCAGACCCGATGTCACCGTCAGCATGGCGTCGACGAGTCCGTCGAGTCGGTCCCGGCTCTCGGCGATCTCGTCGATGCGATCGCGCACTTCGCCCAACAGTTCCCGCAGCCGCAGCTGCGACAGAGTCGCTGCCATCGGGCGTAGATGTTCTGCACCCCCGGTCCCCGTGCCGGTCACGCTCTTTATTCTGCTCTGATCAGCCCAGAAACGAAAGGAAGCTTCAGGTGTAGTCCGGCCCATCGTCGCGGTGCAGTTTGGATACGAATACCGCGGCTTGGGTGCGCCGCTCCATTCCGAGTTTCGTGAGCAGCCGGGACACGTAGTTCTTCACCGTCTTCTCGGCGAGGAACATCCGGGCAGCAATCTGCTTGTTGGTCAAGCCTTCACCGAGCAGGTCGAGCAACACCCGCTCCTGATCGCTGAGCCCGGACAGTGGGTCCGCCTGCTCGGCGGCTCCGCGCAACTTGGCCATCAGGGCCGCGGCGGCCCTGGTGTCGAGCAAGGATTTCCCGGCGCCGACCTCCTTGACCGCATGTGCCAGCTCCATACCCTTGATGTCCTTGACCACATATCCGCTGGCACCCGCCAGGATCGCATCCAGCATCGCCTCGTCGGAGGTGAACGATGTCAGCATCAGGCAATGCAGATTCGGCATCCGCGACAACAGCTCGCGGCACAACTCGATACCGTTGCCGTCGGGCAGTCGCACATCGAGCACGGCAACATCAGGTTTGAGTGCCGGAATCCGCCTCAGCGCTTCGGACACCGAGCCGGCCTGTCCGATCACTTCGAGGTCGGGCTCCATGCTGAGGAGATCGACGAGTCCGCGTCGCACCACTTCGTGATCGTCGACAAGGAATACGGTCACCATATCGGGCCTTTCGTGGACGTCGCGATTTCCGGTCGCAGGCCGAACCCTGAAGTCAGTATCACTCACAGCGCGCCATGGCGACCAGAGATGAGAACCGAACATCGGCCATCTCGCAAAGCACTGTGCGCATCGGCTTTCGCAGCTTCCGGCCGTCGGTGGCCATTCCCCGGCCCGACTACCAGCAATTGAATTGAATCGTCTTGCTGAGCCAGGTAGTTCAATGTGGAACCGCGGGTGGCGACCGCCACGGCGTCGAGGTCCGGGTAGCGTCGCCGCCACCAGTCGAGTTGCTTGTCGAGTCGGGTCTGGGCGTCTCTGGTGGCTTCGGCCGCATCTGGAGCATCGGCGACGTCGGTGAAGCGGGGTTGCGACCCGGTGAGAACACGCAACGGGCACTTCCGCATCCGCGCCTCGCTCACGGCCAAGTCCAAAACTGCCGCGAAGGACGTGGATTCGTCAACTTCGGCAATCACGCATCCGCGGTGATCGGCGTCGTCTCGCCGGATGACGGCCACGGGGCAGTGCGTCGATCGCGACACCGCTGCGGCGACAGAACCGTAATGCCGTCCGGTGGATCGCCCAATGCCGAGATCTCCGACGCACAGCATCGTTGCCGATCGAGATGCATTCAACAGAGCGTGAATCGGATCATCCTGAACGATTTCCACCTCGATCTTGACCGGCTTGTCGAGAGACTCGACGGCCATGAACGCCTCGCGGATCGCGATCTCCGCGGTAGCCAGGTCGCGCGCAGCCACATCGGCGTTCATCGGGACCGGGCGAGGCGCGACGGCATACAGCAGCCGCAGCGGAACGTCACGATCCAGCGCCTCGTCCACCGCCCACAGCGCGGCCGCCAACGCCGAGCGTGAACCGTCGATGCCCACCACAACGGCGGGTGAAGGTATCGAATGATCCTTCACGGCGGCCTCCTCTCTGACGTTGTTGCTCGGCGTAGCCGTGTTGTGTCAAGCAGCATCGGCACGAGTGCCAACAGGCGGAAAGAGTCTTTGGTCACTCGATCCACATTGATGACTTTCTACCCGTGCGGGGCAGGACCTTTTGGCCGTACGGCACGACGTTCGGCCGCAGCGAAGCCGGGGGCGCCAGCACCAGGATTCTCTTTATGACCAGGCCGCCAGTCGTCAGCGCAACAGTCAGCGCGGCAACCGGGTCGGCCGACGTCGAGGTGCGCGAGACGCACACCGGCATCGTCGTTCTCGTGGGCGATCGCGCCTACAAGTCGAAGAAGGCAGTGGTCACCGACTTCCTCGATTTCCGCACGCGGGAGACACGTGAGCGGGCGTGCGCCCGAGAGGTGGACCTCAACCGTCGGCTCGCCCCCACCAGCTACCTCGGCGTAGGGCACTTTCACACTCCCGACGGCGCAGCCCCGGAACCGGTGGTGGTGATGAAACGCTACTCCGAGGATATTCGGTTGCGCCCCATGCTGGAACGCGGCGAGCCCACCGAACGTCATCTCACCGCGCTGGCACGAACACTGGCTCGGTTCCACGCCGGCGCGGCGCGTTCACCGGTGATCGACAACTGTGCGTCGGTCACGGGCATCGCCGGACGCTGGCAGGAGAACCTGTCAGCCCTGGACCGCTTTGCCGGAGAACTCGTCACGGCAGAGCAGATCTGCGAACTGCGGCGACTCGCCATGAGGTTCCTGGCCGGACGGGCCCCCCTGTTCGCATCTCGTGTTGCGGAGCATCGGGTGATCGACGGACACGGCGACCTGACGACCGACGACATCTTCTGCACCGAGGACGGTCCGGTACCGCTGGACTGCCTGGAGTTCGATGACCAGTTGCGTTATGTCGACGGCATCGACGACGCCGCGTTTCTGGCGATGGACCTGGAGTTCCTCGGCCGGCCCGAGTTGGCTGCGCTGTTTCTCGACAGCTACCGCCGCGCAGCCGCCGACCCGGCCCCCACAACACTGGCCCACTTCTACATCGCCTACCGAGCAGTGGTCCGCGCGAAAGTGGACTGCATCAAAGTCACCCAGGGTCAGCGCGCTGCCCGCGCCGACGTGTATCGGCATATCGATGTCGCTCAGAGGCATCTTCGATCGGGCACCGTGAGACTCGTGCTCATCGGTGGTGGTCCCGGCACCGGCAAGTCCACCTTGGCCTCCGCATTACGCGATGTGCTGGGCGCCCAGGTGATCTCGACCGACCTGGTGCGGCGAGAACTCCAACACCGGGGCCGCATCACCGGCGAAGTGGGCGATGTGGATCGGGGACTCTATGATCCCGCCAATGTCTCGGCCGTCTACGCCGAAGTCCTCGAGCGTGCAGGCCAAGCTCTGGGGCTGGGGAGATCTGTGATCCTCGACGGGACCTGGCGCGATGCCCGGCAGCGGCGCAGAGCCTTCGACCTCGCCCAACGCGCATCCGCGGCACTGGTTCAACTGTGTTGCACGACCAACCTTTCCGAGGCCCAGTCGAGACTCACCGCACGCGGGCCGACAGACTCCGATGCGACAGCTCGTGTCGCCGAGCAGATCACCAACCAACCTTGGCCTGGTGCGCACGTTGTCGATACGGGACGCCCAGTGGCCGAATCAGTGACCCACGCTCAGAGCATCTGCTCTGCGGCTTTCTGAAGATACATTTCGAGAGGAGAGGATTCATGCACGCACTCGTCTATCACGGTCCCGGCCGGCGGTCCTGGGAAGAGGTACCCGACCCGGTGATCCAACGCGCCACCGACGCTGTTGTCCGCGTGGATGCCGTCACCATCTGCGGAACCGACCTGCACATCCTCAAAGGAGACGTTCCCGAGGTGCAGCCGGGTCGGGTGCTCGGTCACGAGGCGGTGGGCACCGTGACCGAAATCGGAGCAGCGGTGGAGAATCTGGCCGTGGGTGACCGTGTGCTGGTGTCCTGCATCAGTGCCTGCGGCAGCTGCCGCTATTGCCGCGACGGTCACTACGGCCAGTGTCTCGGCGGCGGCGGCTGGATCCTCGGCCACCTGATCGACGGAACCCAGGCGGAGTTCGTCCGTGTTCCGTTCGCCGACAACAGCACTCACAAGATCCCGCCAGGAGTCAGCGACGAACAGATGGTCATGCTCGCCGATATCCTGCCCACGTCCTACGAGGTGGGAGTGCTCAACGGTACGGTCCGCCCCGGCGACGTGGTGGCGATCATCGGAGCAGGCCCCATCGGACTGGCAGCCATCCTCACCTCCCGCCTGTACAGCCCCGCACATGTCGTGGTGATCGACGTCGCCGCAGCACGTTTGGACGCTGCCCTCAAGCTGGGCGCCGACATCGTCGTCGATGCCACGGCACAGGATGCCCGCTCGGTCATCGACGGTCTCACCGCCGGTCTCGGCGCCGACGTCGCGATGGAAGCCGTCGGCGTCCCTGAGACCTTCGAACAAGCGGTGCGGCTGGTTCGCCCGAACGGCCACGTCGCAAATATCGGCGTGCACGGAGCACCGGGCACCCTGCACCTGGAGGACATCTGGAGCAAGAATCTGACCATCACCACCGGGCTGGTCGACACACACTCGACGCCGACGTTGGTCGGGCTGGTAGCAGCACACCAGATTGACACCACCCCGATGATCACCCATCGGTTCGGCTTCGACGAGTTCGACCTCGCCTATGACGTGTTCAGCCAGTCAGCCGACACCGGTGCGTTGAAGGTGCTGCTGGCCCCCACGCACCACGCCGAAGGCTGACTCGTGGAGAGCGCCTCGTGACACAGGATTCCGGATCACCGGACGCAGGCACACACGAATCACTGCCGGTCGTGGTGGGCGTCAACGGATCGGAGAGCAGCGGCGGGGCAGCACGGTGGGCGGCGCACCTCGCGCGTGCCCACCAGACCTCATTGCACCTGGTGTACTCCCAGGCCGAGCCGGCAGACCTAGACCGGTGCGCTGTTGCGACGACGATCCTGGACACGGCAGCTCAGGCTGTGGTGCGGGAGTTTCCCGATGTGGCGGTCGACACCGAGGAGGTGTCCGAGCCGGCCGACGTCGCGTTGATCCGGCGCAGTCGACACGCCCGGTTGGTCGTGGTGGGCAGCGAAGACGTCGGTCGTTCCGCAGCGCTGCTGCTCGGCTCCACCACTTTGACCGCAGCGACCCGGTCGGACTGCCCCGTGGTGGCGTGGCGCAATGTCGCGACCCCGACCACTGCTGAAGTGGTGGTGGGTGTCGCTCTCGGTGGCGCCGACGATGCCGCGCTCGGGGCCGCCTTCGAGTACGCGCACGACTTCGGCGCCCCGGTGACCGCAGTCCATGCCTGGAACCCTCGCCTGCCTGCCGATAGCGTCGAAGTGCCCTATCTGATCGACTGGGACGCCCTGCAACGCAGCGAAACCGAGGCACTCTGCGCCGCTCTGCGCCCATGGTCCGTCCGGTTTCCCGAAGTCGATGTCCACTGTGTCGTAGAGCGCGCCAAGCCGAGTCAACTGTTGCTCGACCACGCCGCCGACTGCCAACTGCTGGTGGTCGCCACTCATCGCAGCAACGCCCTGGCGGCCACGCTCCTGGGGTCGACCGCACTCAATCTCTTGCACCACAGTCCCGTTCCTGTCCTCATCTGCCCGGCCGCCAAACGATTCTGAGTTCCAGAAGAGGTGATCGCGGCGCTCGCCGGGTGCCCGGCCGGCCTGCAGTAACCAACTTCGGGACCAAAGCCTCCAGCGCTCGGGCTCCCCACGGCGTAACTTCAGAGATATCGCCTGTGTGGCAGGCAAAGCGGGCCCGAACGGAGCCCCGCTCACCCATTGAGACAAGGAACGTGATGAATCCATCCCGTGACCACGGTGATGATCGACCACGCGTGTATCTGCATCACCGTCACTCCCCCTACGGCGCGCCTCCACCGGGATGGCGGGCCCCCAGCGAGACCCGGCCTGAGCCCGAGCAGCAGACAACCGAGCAGCCGGACCCCATGTAAGCGATCAGCGTGACGACATGGTGGCGGGTCTACGTGGCCGCTACCGATCGAGCACCTTCCGGCCGACTGCGCTGTGGGTAGTCACGGCCACATTCCACCTGTTGGCAGCCGCGATTCTGCGAAGGCTACGCGCAGCGTTGGGCTTGGCGCCGCATTACAGCGCTGTCCGTGGGCGGTTGGGGGCATGCCGCGTTCGCCGATCCCGCGGCGGCCAGTCGCTTTGCCGTCCTTGAAACGCGTTCTGCCGCATGGCGGAATCGCGTGACACCCCGCGCTCTCGCGCTCTCACGGACGGACCACGATCACCGGGATCTGTGCCGAATGCACCACCGCCGAACTGACCGAACCCAGCAACATCCCGGAGAAGCCGCCGCGGCCATGGCTTCCC
This sequence comes from Mycobacterium sp. MS1601, assembly GCF_001984215.1. Classification (NCBI taxonomy): domain Bacteria; kingdom Bacillati; phylum Actinomycetota; class Actinomycetes; order Mycobacteriales; family Mycobacteriaceae; genus Mycobacterium; species Mycobacterium sp. MS1601. Next base: position 5,191,665 of record NZ_CP019420.1, on the reverse strand, counting down.
ACAACGATGAGTTGCGCGTATTGCGCCTCCTCCATCAGCCACCGCGCGGGCTTGTCGCGCACCACACGGCGCCGAACCGAGACATCGGGGAACTGCTCCTGCCAACCGGCGAGTCTTTCCCCCAACAACTCCTCGCCGCGCTGCTCGTACTCTCGCCAATCGAGGCCGAGCATGGGCAGCAACCCCCATCGCTCCACGAATGCACCGCCACCAGTTCTGTTCTGCGCCGGTCGGCTTCAGCGAAGGCCAGCGGGATAGCCGCCTCGGAGGCGGGTGACCCGTCGACGCCGAGGATGACCGGAGCGGCCGGATCCGGCACGCGACCATCCGGCGCGTGGACCACCGCAATCGGGCCGTGCCCGAGATGCACCAGTCCCGAACTGACCGAACCCAGCACGGCCCGCCCGAACGCTCCCATCCCGCGGCTTCCGACCACCACCATCGATGCGTCCTTGGACGCATCGGCCAACACCGGCACGGCCGCCGCGAACACCACTTCCGAACGCACTTTCAGTGTCTCGTCGGCGGCTGCCACGACGGCGCGCGCCCGCGCGATGACCTGCTCCGCCGCCTCGCGTTCAGCGTCGATCAGCGTGTCGGGGGAAGAGGAGCCACCGGCCAACTCATGACGATCGGAACCACCGCATGCATCAAGGTGATGGGCAGGTCGAGACGGGTAGCTTCGGCGGCCGCCCAACAAACGGCTGCGTCGGACTCCTCGGAGCCGTCGACACCGACGAGAATGCCGTAGCGAGTTTCTCTGGTCATCTCTGTAGCCTCCGGCTCACTTCACCTGTCGATGTACTGACGTTATTGCGGCGCAGCTGACCCGGGCAGAGGCGTTGGTCCTGTCTGATGCGTGACACTGGTCCCACCCCAACGGATTCGCCTGCCGTCGCCTGGTCGCATGACCTGGCAGCCAATTCGAGTGGAGCGCTCAAGGAAGCGATGAGGTCTCTCGGCGGCGATCATGTGTGCCGCGGGTGCTTCCCGTCGCCGTCGGCGAGTTGGTGAAGCTCGTTGTCCCACTCCGTGTATCGCTTGTGGTCCAGGCGACGTTGCATCATCGCGCGTCCCAGCGCTGCTGCCGCTGCGACGCCCAGCCACGTGGCGACAGCCGCCATCACCGCAGCCAGAGCGGCGTCCGCCGGAGTGGGCGGCGCCGGCACGCGGACGCCGCGGTGGTCCACCCAGATCGTCATCTCGTCGCCGCGCTGATACCACTCTTTGGACCGCACCACGTCTTCGTGGATCTCGTCTCCCACCGACCAACGCACCGGCGTCAACGATCCCGTGTCGGAAGGAGCTGTCACATTGACGCTGTTGTCCGTGACCAACGCAGACCTCTCCTGCCGTGTCGCCAGGGCATCGGTGCGATATGTCGTCTGGCTGTCGTGTACGGCGGTGCCGATCGCGCCGGCAACAGGCACAAACAGAACCAGGATGGCCACCAGGAATAGGGTGGAGATCGCTTCCACGCGATCACTGTTCCGCACCAGCGGATTACGACCGCAAGCTCGCAGCAGCAACGTGTTCTTGACGGTGAAATGCACGGTGTCCATGGCAGCCCCTCCGAGGAGCGAGAGCGACGTTCGTCTGTCTACACGTCGATGATGAATGAGACCGCCCGCTCGGGCGGAGGGGCCAAAGTCACTGCTGTGCGGGGCATTGGCCCTGCACGATCGCCGTACGCAGTGGCGCCAAAGGTCACCTGGAACGAGGTATGGCATCTCCCGCTCCGAGATCGTACGGCGGTGACGCGGCTGACCGGGGAACTCAGCGAGCGCGAGCGGTACTTGTGATTCTTCACCGCACATCCCTGCCATCTCGATGATTGGGCATCGAAACGTGACCGAAAGCGGAGATGCAGACGTCGCCATCGGCGCGTTCGAAGCGGGGCCAACTACTGGGGGTGACGACCCTCGCACCGTCACGGAGATGAAGTGCAGCCACTCATCGCTGGATGCCCATCCGGTGGTGACTCACTACATCGGTCTCCCCGATCCTGGCTCGATCCGATGGCGGTTCATGCCGCACGAGGCAGATCCCTCGGAGCTGTCTTGGCCTCCGACGCCGGCAATCCGGCGCCGCGTGGCACCCACCCGATGTATGTCAGATAAACCCCAACCGCCGCCGTCACCAGCATCGATGCCTGCCACCAACCGTTACGCCCCATCAACGTCTCCGTTATGGACACCGACACCTGGGGAAACGTCACGAGGAGCGCCCCCTTGACGACGGTGAGCCAACCGATGGCCGAGACTATGGCGGCCGGCGCACCGCGCCAACTGGTGTGTGCGGCAATCACAGTCAGACCGATGAGCAGAACGAACGCGCCTGTCACCCACAACAAGGCAGAGCTCGTCGTCAAGTCCGACATCAGCGCCGGCATCTGTTGGCTTCTCGCCACCGCCGCCAGCGTCACCACTATCAGATATGGTCCGAGCACTCGGGCAATCACTCGCGTGCGATCAGTTGTCCTCGCTATGTGTTTCACGGTCTTTGCCTCCACGTTCTGTCCGCGAATGTCGGCTGCGGCCTGATGCCGCCGCCCACTCAGATGACACCAGCAAGAGGGAAATCGACGGTAGGGGAAGACGGCTCGACGTGGCGGAGCCTTAGGTCCTGCGCACATACCGTCCGACCATGCGGGGCACACAGGTTCTGGTCTCGACAACGCTCGAACATCCTCGGGGAGGTGTTCGAGCACATTGTGGACGTGGCTCTACGGCACAAGGCGGAACACGACGGCGGTGGCCACCGACGCGCAAGGCCGGTCGACGTTCGCACTCTGCCCGCATCACGGTGGGTGCCGTCGGCGGGGCCGGTGAGGGTCCGGCGACCAGCACTCGCCCCTTTCAGGGGCCCAGGGTGGGCTGCGGACCCTGGCCGGTCTCCCGCGGCAGAACTCGGGGCTCTGAATCCTTCGCCGTCTCCTCGCGGCGACGAATGTAGGTGTCCGCAGCGATGATTCGTTTGATCGAATCGAGTATCTTCATGGTGACCATGTGACCTCCGTGTGTGCTCTATGCCGTCAAGCCGAGGTCGATGAGCGCCTTTGCCTCTTTGACGTGTGTCTCGGCTTGCTCGGTCGCAGCGATGAATTCGCCGTCATAGTTGTTGCGGGTCTGAGCCAGGGCAGCCAGACACATGTGTGACGCACTGTGGGCATCCTCGGCAGCTGCGTCGAGTTCGGCAGAGATTTGGGGGTCAGGGGTGGGGAGGTGTTGCGGCACACCCACTGCCGCCGCATCGTGCATGCGCTGACAGGCGTCGTTGAACGCAGAAGAGTCCCACTGCCGCACCGCACGCTGCGAGTCGTCCAGCGCAGACTCCAGTTCGTCGACATCCGAACGGGCCGAGGTCCACCACTGTTGGACGGCCGCTCGTTTGGCGGCCGCGTCATCGACGTGCTGACCGGGGCCAGAAGCGCTGTGCCCCAGTAATACCCCCGCGCCGACTAGGGCCACCGCCGAGGCCACCAACGCGACCCAGAACGCAGGACTGTGCAACCAGCCGAGCAGACCCCGAGTTGGCTCCAGCGATTCCCCGCACTCGCCACAGACATCCCAGTCTGCGGGATTTACATGACCGTTGGGGCACATCGCCATGTCGTCGGCGTCGTGGGGCGTGGTCATCTTGACGTCCCGAGTCATCGAGGTCGCACCACCATCACCGGAACGTGCGCAGAATGCGCCACCGCTGAACTCACAGATCCCAGCAGCATTCCGGAGAAGCCTCCCCTGCCATGGCTGCCGACGACGATCAGCTGCGCGTCTCGCCCCTCCTCGAGCAGCCAGTGAGCGGGCTTGTCGCACAGGACCCGCCTCCTGACCGTGACGTCGGGGTACTGCTCTTGCCAGCCCGCCAGCCGCTCACCCAGCACCTCTTCCCCGCGCTGTTCGAACTCCCGCCAGTCCAAACCGATCACCGGCAGCACTCCGACATCGCTCCAGACATGTACAGCCACCAACTCCGCCCTGCGTCGGTCCGCTTCGGCAAAGGCAATCTCGGTGGCCGCTTCGGAGGCCGGCGATCCGTCAATGCCCAGGACTATCGGGGCTGCTTCGTCTGGCAAGTGCCCGTCCTGGACGTGCACCACCACAACGGGACCGAACCCATAGTGCACCAACCCGGCGCTGACCGATCCGAGCACCGCTCGCCCGATGGCGCCCATCCCCCGGCTGCCGACGACGACCATCAGAGCATCCTTCGACGCATCGGCCAGGGCCGGAACCGCGCCGGAGAATTGCATGTCGGTGCGGACCTCCACGTTCTCACCGGTAGCCGAGAGAACCTCGGTGGCCCGGCCGATCACGGTCGCTGCAGCTTCACGTTGGGCTTCGGCGA